>DOZP01000226.1:3888-5506 GCA_003517945.1 Porphyromonadaceae bacterium
TGGAAATCTTCTTCGTTTCCGATCAGGATATCGGAGATGGAAGCTATTTCGCAGAAAATTTCATGAAGTTCCTGTTCGCGTCCTTTCCAGAAAGAAGCGCGGTGGTTCAGGTCGAAAGATATTTTGGTACCGTATTTTTTAGCGGCTCGCGCCAGTTCCAGGCAGAAACGACTTGTGTCTTCGGATAAAGCTCCGATCAATCCCGAAAGATGCAGGATCTGAACGCCTTCTTCGCCGAAAAGGCGGTCGAGATCGAAATCGTTGACATTGAGTGTTCGTCCCACTTCGCCGCTACGGTCGTTCCACACGCGCGGGCCGCGGGAACCGAATCCGCTGTCGGCAATATTGATCTGGTGGCGATAGCCCCAAGGGCCGCCTTGTTCCACTTCTTTTCCTTCGTATTCCATGTGACGGCTGCGAAGGTTATCTTTAATAAATTGTGCAATCGGGCTGCCTTTCACGAAAGTAGTTAATACCTTGACGGGAAGTCCCAGGTATGCGGATACGTTGGCCACGTTTGTTTCTGCACTTGTTGCCTGCATAAACAGGTTACTGCTTGTATGTATCGGTTGTCCCTGCGCTACCGGAGTGAGGCGTATACCCATGCTTGTCGGCACAACGAGCGACCATTTATAATTTTCTTTCAGTTTCATAATGTATATTTATTTAATTATATTCTTTAAATGGAGAATGCGTCAAAACCTCCGTCAATAGGAGTCACCGTGCCGGTTACGAAAGCGGAAGCATCACTGGCCAGCCACTGAACGGTGCCAACCAGTTCGTCCGGTCTGCCCAGACGTTTGAAAGGTGTATGCGCTACAATTGTTTTACAGCGGTCGCTGGGCGTTCCGTCCGGATTGGTCATCAGGGCGCGGTTCTGCTCGGTCAGGAAGAAACCCGGAGCGATGGCGTTGACACGTAATCCTTCGCCGAATTTGGTAGCGAGTTCTCCGGCCATGTATTGTGTAAAATTGCTGATGGCCGCTTTGGCGCATCCGTATCCTACCACACGCGTCAGCGGGCGAAGCGCTGATTCGGAAGATACGTTGATGATGCTTCCTTTTTGCTGTTTTACCATCACTTCGGCAAATACCATGGTCGGAAGTACGGTTCCGAACAGATTCAGATCAACCACTTTACGGAAAGCGTCGATATCCAGGTCGAAGAATGTTTTATCCGGCGGGATTGTGGCGCCGGCCATGTTTCCTCCGGCCAGATTGATCAATACGTCGATCTGCCCGTATGCATCCAGAATATCCTGCCTGTTTTTTATCAGAACATCTTTGTCGAGCACGTCGGTTTGCACAAACATGGCTGTTCCGCCCGAATTTTTGATTTCGTCAACCAGTTGGTTACCTCCTTCGGCATTCCGGTCCAGGATCACAATACGCGCACCTTCTTCGGCCAGGTGTTTGGCCATGCTACTGCCTAAAATTCCACATCCTCCGGTCAGAAGGATCACTTTGTCTTTTACACTGAATAAATTTGCCATAATGATTTTGTTTTATATATAGTTATTATAATATTCAATATTTTCTTTGATGAGGATATCTATCGGCATATAATTCATTTTTTCGGCTTCCTGGTTTAGCGCCAGATAATAAAAGAGCGCTTTCAC
>DOZP01000226.1:5529-8055 GCA_003517945.1 Porphyromonadaceae bacterium
TTTTTCAGGAATGTGACATTGGATCGAATCGCATCATACCCGATCAGGAAAAAGTTTTTTATCAGTTTCTCCTGAAAGTAGGAGGCTATGATATGTACGCGGGAATTAAAGATAATTCCGGCTTTTATGCTATGTTCTTTTTTCAGGATCGTATCCAGGGTCGATTTGTTTTTTTTCGGTGATTCGGATGAAATGGAAACCGGATAGATGCTACCTTGAAAGCCGGTTTTTGAAAGATAGTCGCGAAATCCTTTTTCGCGTACCGATACTTGTGTTGATTCAATGGATCCTTTGCTTATTATGTTAAATAAAAGGATGCTATCGTCTTCTCTGATTTTTTCGAATAACAGCTTTCCTCCGATATATCCCGATCTGTAAGAATCCGTACCGTAATAGGCGATGCAATTTGTATTTTCTATATAGGCGTCTATCAGAACGTATGGAATTTCTTTTTTATCAAGCCATTGAGTTAGTTCGGATGTGCTTTCTTTAAATAAGGTGGCGATGATGACGCCTTGGTATTCCTCTTGTTTGATTTCTTCGACGATCGTGTCAAAGCTTACTTTGTCGTATTGGTTGAATGATTTGCATTGTATTTCCAGATGAAAATCCGAAAATTCCTTTTCCGCTTTTGCGATTCCTTTGTTCACTTCCGACCAGTATTCGCCGGAAATGAATGACGGGATGAGAGTCATGATCCGGCATATCTTTTTGGAAGCCAACGAACGCGCTATCAGATTCGGTTGATAATCAATTTTTTTAAGAGCCTGCCTGACTTTTTTCAGGGAAACTTCGGATACCCTTCCCCTGTTGTGAAGCACGCGATCAACAGTTCCTGCCGATACGCCTGCCATGGCTGCGATGTCCTTGATACGGTAGTTTTTCATGTAACATCTATAATTTTAACACTAAGGATACATAGAACTGACAGTATGTTTATAACTCATTAACGTAAGAGGTATAATAGTTTGTTGCATGTGTACATCCATAGTTCTTTCGGTTTATGCAGTCGCCTTTTTGTGTGCGCACACATGCAAATATACGTATTGTTTTTAAAAAAACAAGTGGGAGGTGAAAAATATTTACGAAGCCGTCGGAGCTGTCAGTTTGCGGAATACATCTCCATACATGAGTATGGTCAGTGGAATTGCCACAAATGTACCGATGAGCAAAGCCAGTTGTCCGATGATACTTATTGAAATTAGGATTAACATGATGATAAATAATTTCAATGTTTGTCCTTTCGTTATTTCCCAGCTTCGTTTGAATGATTTGATGATACCTGTATTTTCATCGACCATGGATGCAAAAAAGAATTGCAGCCTTAAGATAAGGTATATTCCCGGGACAATAAACAGGATTGTTCCGATAGTGACGATCAGTACGAAGATAATGGACGCAACAAGATAACCGGGCAGTTGCCGGGATACCTGTCCGTATGATGAGAACTGGGGTTCTTCGCCGTCTAATGTCTGAAAGCAGTTTTTCATATATCCCAGTTGGAACAGACTGAGCAGCAGCCAGCCTAATATGGAAACGATTATGCCGCTTATTGTCATGCTTTCTCCTTTAGCCGGTAAGGCGAATATGTACAAGAGCGAATATACAATTGTGAAACCTATTATTAATCCCACTAAGAGCCAAAACTGGGACATCAATCTATTCCAGGCTTTTTTGAAAATATCCGGATAAACGAGTTTTTCTTTCATGTTATCAATATATTCATTTATTTGTGACAATGCAAATATAGTGTAAGCCGGGAGAAGTACAAAAATTTGGTGTATAAAAAAACGCCATACGGTGAAGTATGACGTTTTAAAGTATATACAAAAGATGATTCTCCGGAGCTTATTCGGTTGCTCCTGCTTCGCCTTCCATTTTTTCTTTCAGGGCGGCCAGCTCTTCGATATCACCTAAGGTCGTTTTCTCCATCGTCGGAATGGCAGTAGATTCTTTTCTGGAACTTTTCGCTTTTCCTTCGCTTTCTTTCTTAACCGCTTTTTGTTCATCTTCGAAGATGCGGCTGTGGGAAAGGATTATACGGCGGGCTTCCTTGTTGAATTCGATTACTTTGAACTGAAGTTTTTCATCCAGCTTGGCCTGTGAACCGTCTTCTTTTACCAAGTGTTTCGGAGTGGCAAAACCTTCCACGCCGTAAGGCAGTGAAATCACGGCTCCCTTGTCCATCATTTCGATGATTGTTCCGTCATGCACAGAGCCTACCGTAAATACGCTTTCGAATACATCCCATGGGTTTTCTTCAAGTTGCTTATGGCCAAGGCTCAGACGGCGGTTTTCTTTGTCGATATCAAGTACCTGAACGTCGATTTCGGCACCGATTGAAGTAAATTCACTCGGATGTTTGATTTTTTTCGTCCATGACAGGTCCGAGATATGGATCAGTCCGTCAACGCCTTCTTCGATTTCTACAAATACACCGAAATTAGTGAAGTTGCAGACTTTCGCTTTGTGTTTAGAACCGATCGGGAAACGTTCTTCGATATTTTCCCATGGATCCGGTTTGAG
>DOZP01000226.1:8084-10159 GCA_003517945.1 Porphyromonadaceae bacterium
ACTTCGTCGCCAACTTTCATGAAGTCCTGTGCGCTGCGCAAATGTTGCGTCCAGCTCATTTCCGATACGTGGATCAAACCTTCCACACCCGGGGCGATTTCTACAAATGCACCGTAGTCAGCCATCACAACTACTTTTCCTTTCACTTTGTCGCCAACCTTAAGGTCTGCATCAAGCGCATCCCACGGATGAGGAGTAAGTTGTTTGAGGCCTAATGCGATACGTTTCTTTTCATCATCGAAGTCAAGGATTACTACGTTTACTTTCTGATCAAGCTGTACGATTTCTTCCGGATGTGAAACGCGTCCCCATGACAGGTCTGTGATATGGATCAGTCCGTCTACGCCGCCCAAGTCAACAAATACCCCGTAAGAAGTGATATTCTTGACGGTTCCTTCCAGTACCTGTCCTTTTTCGAGCTTGGAGATGATTTCTTTCTTCTGTTGTTCCAGTTCGGCTTCGATGAGCGCTTTGTGGGATACAACGACATTTTTGAAATCCTGATTGATTTTTACAATCTTGAATTCCATTGTTTTGCCTACAAATACATCGTAGTCACGGATCGGTTTTACATCAATCTGTGAACCCGGTAAGAATGCTTCGATACCGAATACGTCTACGATCATACCGCCTTTTGTACGGCATTTTACGAAACCTTTGATTATTTCATCTTTATCAAGCGCTTCGTTTACGCGATCCCATGAGCGGGAAGCGCGCGCTTTTTTGTGTGAAAGGATCAGTTGTCCTTTTTTATCTTCTTGATTTTCAATATAAACCTCTACCTGATCACCTACTTTCAAATCGGGGTCATAACGAAATTCGGACATGGGCACAACGCCATCCGATTTGAAACCGATATTCACAACGACTTCACGTTTGTTCATAGCGGTTACTGTTCCCATAACGACTTCTTTATCCTTAACTGTGTTTAAAGTCTCATCGTAAGTTTTGGTTAATTCCTCTACGCTTTTATCTTCTACGGGGTTTTCTCCTTTTTCGTAAGAATCCCAGTTGAAATCTTCGTTGGGAATAATGTTTTTTAAGTTTTCCATTTTAATTGTTAATACTCTGTTTGTTAATACGTTAGACAATATGTTAGCACTCTCTCTGAAAAAAGTGGGGCAAAGATACGAAATAATTGATAATTCACAAGTTATAAAGGCGTTTTTTATGAGTTGCCGAAAAAAAACATGAAACCGTTTTTATATTCAAAAAAAAGTTTATATTTGCATGGCTATTATGTGATTAATTATTAATATAAATTTGACTCTTATGAAAAAGTACATTGCAGAAATGATCGGGACTATGGTGTTGGTTCTGATGGGTTGCGGAAGCGCAATATTTAATTATGGTGTTGGTTCTACTGCACAGGTGTTAACGGTGGCATTCGGGTTCGGTCTTTCGGTCGTAGCTATGGCTTATGCGATAGGAGGGGTTTCGGGGTGTCATATCAATCCTGCTATAACATTCGGCGCTCTTTTGTCAGGACGTATCAGTGGCAAGGATGCCGGCATGTATGTGTTGTTTCAGGTTATAGGAGCAATTATCGGTTCGGTTTTATTGTATCTGATTGTTTCGTTCATTGATACGGGAAGCGCTTCTTATATTGCTGCTGGGGGGGATTTTGCAACCCGGACGGGAGCTAACGGATGTCAACCCGGGGTCGGTATAACCGGCGGCCTTATTGCTGAAATAATTTTTACGTTTGTATTTGTACTGGTTGTCCTGGGTACGACGGATTCTAAAAAGGGCGCCGGTAATTTTGCCGGATTGGCGATCGGATTGTCGCTTGTGCTGGTTCATATCGTATGTATCCCTCTGACGGGAACATCCGTAAACCCGGCGCGTAGTATCGGTCCCGCCATATTTGAAGCTGTTTATGGCAATATGGGCGCATTGAATCAGTTATGGTTGTTCATTGTTGGTCCGTTGGTCGGAGCCGCTCTGGCTTCTGTAGTCTGGAATACGGTTGCGGATAAAGAATGAATCGGCGACTCATGCAGAGACGAGAATAGACGAGATGAAACTAACAGATGGAGATACTCATCGACGCATCGTTCGGTCTCAATAAAAAA
>DOZP01000041.1:0-363 GCA_003517945.1 Porphyromonadaceae bacterium
ATGATTGTAGGGCAGCTTCCGCCCAATTCGGTACAAGTATGTTCCGCTTCCAATTCCAATCATGCAAGTTTATCCCCTATATCATCTGTAGTATGGTATAGTAAGTCTGCAAATTTCATGTATTTTGGAGATACTGTAGGAGCTGCAATAGCAGGAACCGGTGACGGGGATACTGGTGCCGGATGGCCTTGCCTTTATAGTACTACCGGAGTACCTATGCCAAAACGATATGGATATGAGAACCAAGCATCATACCAATGGTGTTATAATTCCATATTGGAAATGAATGCCGTGGCATACTTTATCAGGCAAGCGGCTGTTAGCGGAATCAATCCTTATTAATTTATGAGAATCAGTAGTAGA
>DOZP01000041.1:434-7168 GCA_003517945.1 Porphyromonadaceae bacterium
ATGAAATCACAGCAGGCTTTTACAAAGATTTCTTTGTCTGTCGCAGGATGAATAAATCTTAAAGATTCGGCATGGAGATACAGACGGTCAGCAGGACGGCCATAAAGTCTGTCTCCTTTTATCGGGATGTTCAAACCTTCCGGATGCGCCGCATGCACACGTAACTGATGTGTCCGGCCCGTCAGGGGATAAAAAGCCACCAACGCACACTTATCCGTGCGTTTCAATACGTTATAGTTTGTTACGGCAGGCTTTCCGTATGCATAATGAACGATCTGCCGGGGCCGGTCTTCCGGATCGGGACAGAGCGGCAACGATATCACACCCGTATCGGTATCAGGTATTCCGTCCAAAATAGCCAGATAGCATTTTTCGACGGACCGGAAAGCAAACATTTTTTGTAATTCCTTATGTATTAACCCGTTTTTAGCAAATATCATCAATCCGGATGTGTCCATATCCAGACGATGAACAACGAGTAGCCCGGCAGCAGCCGGACTACGTTCATTCATCCGGCTGTAAACCGACTCTTTTTCGCTTCTCCCGGGTACGGAAAGCATCCCGGCAGGCTTATTAACAACAACAAGCCATTCATCTTCAAAAACAATTTCAATTGATTGTTCACCTTTATTTTTTATCAGTAAAAGATTTTCTTCGACCTCAAGCCCTTGCAGCATAAACGACAGTATGGGTTCACATTTACTCTTACAGGCCGGATAATAATAGCCGTGTCGCCTCAATGAGTTATTCGCAAATTGTCCGGACCGCAATCCTGCCTGCGCCTGATTTCCTCCCGCCCGCTGCGATCCGCCGTCCGGTACTTTTTTCCACCAAAACTCAGCCATAGCTAAAGGATGCAGCCGGTTCTTATAAGCATATTGCAACAATTTGGGAGCAGCGCATTCGCCTGCGCCGGCAGGAGGCAGTTTATGATCCGAATCTTCGAAAATTGAAAAAAGGCTCCTTTCCTCTCCTATTGCGTTCAGGACGCGAAAGCTGTCAAATAACTTCTTCTGCAAGCTAAAACTTCGCGTCCTCCGTTCTTCTTTAAGCCTGTTCACCTCATCTTCATAAACCGCCAGTTGTGTTCGTAACGAATCAATATGCAACTTTATCCGGCGTTCAAGCCGTTTTAATTCCGCTTTCTGAAATTGGCTTTCACGAATCAGACAAGCTAATTTGCCGCTATCCGTAATGGTCCGGCGACGCTTATCACGCTCCAGTTTAGCCAGTCTGCATTCCGACCGGACGCGAGTGATTTCCTGTTCGCCCAATGCCGTATCCTTTGCAATAAGCGCCTTTAAATCTTTGTAAACACGACTATTACGGAGATCTCCAATTTGTTTATTTATCTGTGATATCTGTCCTTCTTCAGCTATAAAATACCCTTCCGGATGTAACAAATCAAATACCGGAGGAACAAAAAAGGCATGATGATTGCGACGCGCCAGATTTCCCGAAAACGCGGCAAGATAAGCAATTTCACCGCTTTCCGTCCGAACCGCCAGTACACCGAACATCTTCCCCTCCGCCAACTCTTCCGCCCACCGGGACTGAGCCTCCAGATATTCGCACACTTCATTGACGGCCGTCACACACAGCGGATGAGGCGTATAAAAAAACGGACATGTAAACTTTTCCGGAAGCGTAATCCCTTCTACGGAAGATCGGAATAAATGTAACACTACAACGGATATTTGTCAAATGCATACAAAAGCGTAGACAAATAGCGTTCGCGCGTATCCGGAAGAATCACGACGATTTGTTTCCCTTTGTTTTCCGGCTTCTGCGCCAGTTGCATCGCCGCACACGCGGCAGCCCCCGAATACAGAGGAGTATACCCTATCAATTCCGTCGACGATTGTTTAATCTTATTTTCCATAATCTGTACATTTTACCATGCAATATTACTCATAATTTCTCACATTTCACAAAAATCAATAACCCCGAAGCATAAAGTTATAATGCTTCAGGGCTATCATCGTAAAATAGCTATGAACAAGCTGTTTCTCTGTAAAATAAGTGGGCTATTGTCCGCCGCCGCCACCTCCTTGAGCGCCGCCACTGCCACCGCCTTCACGCTGATCGTCATTCGTGATTCCACGACGCGCTTTCTTAACCTGTGTATTCATTTTTCCGAAACGCCAGGTTACACTGAAGCGTACCGTCTGCCCCATACGATAACTTTCCGAATGCGTTATAAATGTCGGATCATCCATATCCATTTTATAATGTATCTTACGCCAGAACGGATCGGAAATATAACATCCGACATCCATTTTATCTTTAAGAAACTTTTGCGACACTCCAAATTGCGTATAATAATAACCGGACTGTTTTCCCTGTAGCATCTGCCAGGGAGTTGAACCGCCGCCGTTGACGGATACGGAACCTCCCTTCCAGAATACAAAACGGGCCCCGATGTTACCGCCGGCATTCGATCCTTCATTCCGGCGATTCAATCGTTTATCCGCTTCTATTATCGTATAATTATAGCGACCGTTCAGATAAATATTAACCTTTCCGTTAGGGCGGTATGACGCATAAAGATTAACGCCATACCGTTGATTTGATCCTATATTATCATACGTTGTATAACGGACTCCGTCCTCCACAAAAGAATAACGCTCTATCGAATTATCGGTTATAGCCGCATTCAGAGAAAAATTAAGATTAAATTTCTGCGAGAAATTACTGTAGGTCAGATTGAACGTATGAGCAATCTCTTCGTCCAGTTCCGGATTTCCATAAGATACATTTTTAGGATCCGCATCGTTTACATAAGGATTCAACGACCATATACTCGGACGATAAAGACGCTGTGTATAAGAAGCCTTGATCGACTGTGTCGGTTTGAAGGAATAGGAAAAATTCACGTATGGAATAAAATTAAAAAAAGAGTTATCAAATTCTATATTTGTCCGGGCTTTGGATACGCCGTCATTCCAGGTATATTCGCCACGCGCTCCGACTTTCGTACTTGTTTTTTTATATTTGAATAAATAACCGGCATAAACACCCATGATATACTGATCATAGTCCAGATCATTAATACGGTCAATATCTTCATACCAATCAGCAAAAGCAGAGTCGGAACGCAGAATGTCGGTTTCACTGAAATTACGACGGTAAATCGCTTTCACACCGGTTTCTATCTGATGTTTATCCGTCAGCGGATCAAAATAATCCAACTGAAAAGTATGTGTTTGTCCGGATGACTTATTATCAGATTTCTGACCATACGAAGCATAATTAATTTCTCCATTTACCCTATTGTCATAGTTAGAATTATCGGGATTATAATCCAATTTATACGAAGCGGTGAGCATTTTGTCTTTTTTCATAAAGCTCTTCTGGTAATCAATATTTCCGGAAAGATACCCATACCCGTTCTCACTATGGTAAGCATTCGTAAAGCGCTCTACCGGAGTGCCCTGCACATTACGGTCTTCACTGGAAGAATAATTATCGGATTTATAATTGCCAAAATACCCCCATGCGGAAGCGCTGATAAGATTAAACGTATCAATTTCATAACCGGCCTCAAAATTAAGACTGTTTCCCATACCATGATATTTACCACGACCGTAAGTATCGGAATAACGACGTTCATCATTGGCCGGAAATTCGGTTTTTGAAAAATTTTCCGTTTCCGGCTGACGGAATTTATTCATATATACATTTGTAGAAAAGCTGAATTTATTGATATTTGCCGAAATATAAGCATTGGCTCCATATCCTCCGCGGGTGTCCGCATTGGCTCCTACACTTCCGGTGTATCCGTTATTTGTGTTTTTCGCCGTTATGATATTAATAATCCCCCCGACGCCTTCAGCTTCGTACTTGGAGGAAGGATTTGTTATGACCTCAATATCCTTGACACTGTTGGCCGGCATACTTTTAATGACTTCCTTAAAGTTATTCGACATCAGGCTGGAACTCTTACCGTTTACAAGCACCTTATAATTAGACTGTCCGTTCAGGGTTACGTTATCCTCCGCATCTACAGACAAGAGAGGCACTTTCCGGATCATTTCCAATAATGAATTCGTTTTCGCATCCGGATCGGATTCGATACTATATACAAGTTTATCCGGATCGCTCTTTATAAGAGGCCTCTGTGCAGAAACCGTCACTTCCTTCAGCTCTACTCCTTCTTTCATTTCTATGACTCCGAGATCCTTTGCAGACAGTCCCTCTTCCACATCAATATCCTTTTGCGTAAGCGAAAACCCCACTGCCGAAAGCAATAATGTATACTTTCCGGCTTTGTTTAATGTAAGATTAAAACGTCCCGATTCATCCGATGCCAACTTCGTAATTACTTTCGCACTGTCATCCTGCAACGTAATTGTGGCAAACGCCACATCCTCACCGCTTCCTTCTACCTGAACACGCCCCTTCAACGTAATTCCTTGTCTATCACTCGCCTGCGCATAGGCAAAAAACCCAGTCATGCATATCATGACTACAATCATCATCATTTTTTTAATCATTTTACTTACTTGTTTTAGTGTTTTTTTTATAGAAATTAATCATCTATTGATTTCATTTGAACATCGTATTTGGATAATAAATTTGCTTTATTCATAAACTTACCGTATAAGAATTTTATTGTTCCCGGTTCATTTTTTATTTTTGTTTGACTCATTCGAAAATGAACAGGGATCGCGTATTGTACCGCCACCTTCTTTCCACGTTGTTCGCCCGGAGTCCATGCGGGCATTGAATTTATAACGCGAATAGCCTCATTGTCTAAGGCAGGATCTACACTCCTTACAACCCGGACATTCCCGATCGTCCCGTCTGCATTTACAACAAACACGCACGAAACACGCCCCTGTATACCTTTTTGAGCGGCAGTTGCCGGATAGTTGATATGTTCGGCAATATATTTCAACAAAGCTCTTTCTCCTCCCGGAAATTCAGGTGTCTTTTCTACTACGACAAATACCGTATCGTCCGGATTTTCATCTTCACGACCATTCATCGCCGGTATTACTTCCGACAACACGTATTCGCTTCTTCCTTCCATAGGCGCATATCCGACAACATATATTTCGTCAAGATCAATACGTTCGGGTAACATTTCAAGAATACCCAATTCAAGGGGTAGGTTACGGGCCACCAAAGTAAAACCGGAATAGCCGATATACGAAATCTTCAACGTATCCCCTTCGTTTATCAGCAATGTAAAACGGCCGTCTGCATCCGTAATTGTTCCCGTACTTGCATTATGTACAATAATATTGACGCCTGACAGGGGTTGCTGTGTTTCTTTATCCAGAATGACACCCGATATTCTTTTTCTATAATCCATTTTATTTACCGCAACATTTCCGGCACCCATCACAGGATCAATTCCCGCTCTTACCGTTTCCGGAGACAAATCGGATACAATCATATGCGAAACCTCTTCCACCACATGTTTAATCTGCTCATTATTACCTAATTTATCGGCAATCACACCTATATTATTTAATAGAGGGAACAGCAATATCAACGGAAAAACAAATGTATAAGCCACTCGTTTTATTCCGGGTGATTTCCTTACATTGATCATCATAATACGCTCTTTCAGAGGAGATATATTAAACCGGTTAGCTAACGTCATTCCCGACGGACGATAAGCCTGTTTAAGCAGGTGATATTGGTAACTTTTTATATCTATTCCATCTTCATTGATCACACAATTGTCAACAATAAATTCCAGATTTTTCCGTATTTCTTTCTTTATCATCCAACTCATCGGATTCAGCCAGAAAAGAGCGCAGAAAAACTCTGCAAGAAGCACGTCTGCCGAATGATATTGACGCACATGAACCGTCTCATGCGCCAATATTTCATGTAATTCATTTTCATCATGCATGTCCGGATCTATAAATATCCAGGAAAAAAAAGAAAAAGGCGTCATCCCGGCATTTAATCTCCATACATGTATTCCTTCAATTATCAAAAATTCACAACGAAGTCTCAGCCACAAAATCGGCATCACACGGAATAAGATCCGCACCAATAAAATACATGTCACCGCAAAATAAAACCATAAAAAATAAGCCGTAAAAGAATAAAACGGAACAGTAGCGTCAATAGCCTCCGAAGTCATACCATCCGAAGGATAAATATCAATCTCCGGCAGCATACTCTTATATGAAGCAGCCATATCGGTCATTGCAACACTCTGCATCATCCATTGTGAAACATCAATCAAAGGATATAAGGCAGATAAAACCAATATACCCTGCAACAAATATCTGCGCATGGAGAAAAAAGTATCTCTCCCATAAAAAGTTTTGTAAATAAAATAACAGATAGCGATCGCCACATTTACTTTCAGCAAATAGATGAAAGTTTCCATAAAAAACTCTATTTTCGCTGTTCAATAATTCTCAAAATATCTTCCAAATCTTTTGCTGACAATTTTTCTTCTTTGGCAAAGAATGAAACCATCTCTTTATAGGAATTTTTAAAATAATTGCAGATAAACCCCGACATAAAATTACTTTTATAATCTTCTTCTTTAATATCGGGCCTGCATAAATAAGTTGTTCCTATCCGGCGCATTTTCAGATAACCTTTCTTCTGTAAATTCTTTACAATAGAGGCGAAGGTTGTGTAAGGCATCTGCGGATTCTCATTCATTTCATGATATTCACGAATGGTACCCTCCCCCCTTCGCCATATTAAAAGCATCACTCTTTCCTCCTGATTTGTTAATTTCTCCATTGCATTCC
>DOZP01000238.1:0-1130 GCA_003517945.1 Porphyromonadaceae bacterium
AAGCAGATACAAGTCCGGCAAAACCCATCAACAAACCTGCACCCAAAATACCTGCGGCAACAAACCAGGATACATCCGCAACCAGATAAGGTTGCATGATCATATATGCCACAAATCCATAAAGACCCTGCGAACTTGGTAAAGCGCTCAATCCGATATACGATCCTAATTTTTCCGGCGCTTTTTTCATCGCGCCGACCACGGCATTACCGCAAATCGTCAGACCCCATGCACTACCGATACCGCTCAGTCCTACCATTAATGCAATTCCCACATAAGCTAATACAATTGGTTCCATAATTTTTTAATTTTAATGTTATTATTTTTTTTACTTTATATTTTCTTAAAAGGCTTATAATCTGAACCTCCACCCTCAAAATCAGAATTTTTATAATACTCCACATACACAAGGCGCAAAGGATGTACAAATGAACTGATCATACTGAGTGCTATATTCAACGCATGGCCGACAAGCAAGATAAGCAGCATCGGTAACCATCTGATAAAAGGATTCATAGACGCCGTCATGTCAATGGCGATCGCGTTAAATACGCCCCCGAGCAAACCTCCGGTCAAGCCTATCGCATACAGGCGTATATACGACAAGACATCCCCGACAAGCCCCGATACGGTGTTGTAGGTTGCCCATAAACCCGATCCGAAGTTAAGAAAAACATTCTTTCCCGGAGTATTATACAGAAAGGCCACCAGTGCAGACAGGCCCACAACACCATACAAAATATACCTGACCGTTTGCGAAAGATGTATGTTCGCCATCGGCAATACCAATATACAGGCAAAGGCCAGTATAAGAAATATCCACGCAAAAGCGGACAAACTATATTTCAGACCTCTTTGCACCTTTATCTTATAAGCAGCTACGAACTTAGCGAAGATAACATGGAAAAATCCTATCACGATAGATATAAGCATAAGACTATCACTGGATATCAGATATTTTTTCAAGGATGAAAAACAGGGAATGTCCACTAATGAAACACCAAAAAACGAACCGGTCAGAATACCCACTACCAACGTTGCAATACCAAAACATTGCAGCAACGACACGATAGGTTTAAGATGATCGCTCACCTTACGCTTGAAATAGGTAGCCGTAAAAAAAAGCAACA
>DOZP01000238.1:1146-4996 GCA_003517945.1 Porphyromonadaceae bacterium
GCAAATAACGGAGTCGGATCAAGCTCATTGTAATTCGGCAACGAATAGAGCTTTGTTATAGGCTCAAACAACCTGGTCAAACGATTATTTTTAAGCTTTACAGGTATATTATCCTCATCCGTTATTTCTACTTTCTGATAATAATAACCGGCATCGGCAAGAGCCTTTTCCATCTTTTCCGTTTGATCCTCAGGGATCCACCCTTCAAGAAGCATCACTTTATTACCGGCCTCATGATCTGTCTGTACCAGCACATTATTCCATTCCGATTCATTTTCGATATCCGCTTTAAAGGCTTTCAGGGAATCGTAATACGCATGCGCTATATTCAAAAGTCCGGCTTCGAGTTTCGCCTTATCATCATTTGCGCTATCAATTCCATCACAAAGATGCCTGTAATCATTCGTGGCCATTTTAGCACGATCCGCATGAATAGAGACAGTTGCACCTGCGGGTGTTATGGTAACAAAATAAACCATCGACCGGATCGTATTGACAATAAATGCGTTATACTCATTCTCCCATGATTTGTCATAATTCGATAGCGGACAGGTAAAAAAGGTAACGACATATCCGTTATCACGTAAACGGTTTATATTATTATAACTGAAATCACCCCACACGGACATACCGTCACGTTCTTTTTCCAGTGCGGAAAGAGTTGATTGTATTTTGCCGATTTTTTCATGCATACCTTCAATCTCCCGAAGCAATGCCTCATTTTCCTTCCGCGACAATATTTTTTGCGATACCGCCATTTCCGTATCCGGACTTCCTTTTCCGTCAATGGCAGAAACAGCCTTACCTTCTCCTGTGGCTTCCGGTTGTTTTTTCTCTTTGTCAAGCAAAGACTCCAGGTATTTAAGTTGTGTCTGTACACGTTTATCATCAGAAAGAAGTTGCCGGATCATACGGTTCTCTTTCGTCGACCTGGATTGTTTCACATGCACGACCCCCAACGAACGCAAATAATCCAAAAAGGCGTCATATTCTTTGTGATATACCAGATAGGCATATTTATTCATCTTTACAATCATAATTTCACCTCCTCTTTTCTTCGTTTTTCCTGATTGGCGCGCATAATTTTTTGCGACGACTTAGAAAGACTTTCCTCATCTTCCATAAACCGTTTTATTTTAAGTATAGCATCTTTATAACCGGGTATCTGGACTTTTTCAAAAAGGTTTAGTTTCTGTGTGGTTTTGCGGCGGGCATGTTCCAGCATATTCAGCTTTAACCCCGTAAACTCAGCCTCAATGCCGGTAGAGGCCAACGCCTTCAACACATTTATGCCGTCAAAAAACCAGAAAGGCTGATTGAATAAACTGAACGGTTTAATATCAAATACAATCTCATCAAGTACGGGCACAATAACCCCGGCAATCTTCTTGGAAGACAATGCGACATTCTTCACGACGATCAGCTTCGGATCAAACTCCGTCCACAACGCCGCCATTGATTCATAACTCCGGATCTCCTTTTCGAGCTTCTCTTCCAGAGCGATCATCTCATCCTTTGTACGCTTCACTTCCAGGCGTAAAGCGCTCTCTTTGCTCTTTATCGTCGGCAAAGCGCGCTCACGTACCTTCAACTGTTTCTCCAGCCCCTGAAGCGAGGTCTTATTATATTGAAACTTAATAGCCACCTCTTTAGTAATTAATGATTAATTATCAACCGGATATCGAACCGTTAACTATCAATTGCGTATTGTTAATCGTTCTTCCAGTATTTATCAACAAGTTCCTGTTTGATATTCACCTCTTCAGGCGTGAAATGTTTAGCAAACAACTGCCATGTCACATCAAGCATTTCCGTTGTATTCAGATTTACGTCGATTGCCAGGAGTTTTTCCGAATAATCTTTGGCAAATGCAAGCGTACGGTTATCATAATCCGTCAGATCAAAACCATTTTCCATCTTCGTTTTCGCATCGGCGGCATCCGCATAAAGACGCACCGCGGCATTCATAACCTGCGGATGATCCTCCCGCGTCTTTGTTCCCGTAACCAATTGCTTAAGGCGCGAAAGCGAACGGAACGGATCAACGATCACTTTACCTACATCACTGTCACGACGCAGATATAACTGTCCTTCGGTGATATATCCCGTATTATCAGGTACTGCGTGCGTAATATCGCCTCCGGAAAGCGTAGTCACCGCAATAATCGTGATGGAACCTCCGTCCGGAAACTGAACGGCTTTCTCATAAATCTTCGCAAGATCGGAGTAGAGGGAACCCGGCATGGAATCTTTAGAAGGTATCTGATCCATACGGTTCGACACGATCGCAAGCGCGTCCGCATAATTTGTCATGTCGGTAAGCAAAACCAGCACTTTCTCATGCTTCTCTACGGCAAAATATTCGGCGGCCGTAAGCGCCATATCAGGTACAAGAATGCGCTCTACGGAAGGATCTTCCGTTGTATTGATAAAACTTACGATACGATCCAGCGCGCCGGCATTACTGAATGTATTTTTAAAGAACAGATAATCATCATTGGTCATCCCCATTCCGCCCAGTATAATTTTGTCGGATTGAGCGCGCAAAGCGACAAGCGCCATCACCTGGTTGAACGGTTGGTCGGGATCGGCGAAAAACGGAATTTTCTGTCCGGTCACAAGCGTATTATTCAGGTCAATACCGGCTATACCCGTAGCGATCAGCTCCGAAGGTTGTTTTCTTCGTACCGGATTTACCGACGGACCTCCGATCTCTACCTCACGGCCTTCCGGTACCGGACCTCCGTCAACGGGCTCACCATAGGCATTGAAAAAACGCCCGGCCAACTGTTCGCCTACCTTCAGCGTAGGCGCTTTTCCCATAAAAACGACTTCCGCATTCGTACGAATACCTTCCGTTCCGGAAAATATCTGCAACGTAACCTCGTCACCATCAATCTTAACAACCTGTGCCAGCTTTCCGTCAACCGAAGCCAATTCGTCATACCCCACTCCCGTAGCTTTCAACGAACACGTGGCTTTCGTAATCCGGGTAATCTTCGTAAATATCTTTTGAAATGCTTTTGTTGCCATATCCTATTATTTATCTTTTATTTCTTTCTTCGACCAACGCATCTATCTGTTTGTCGTACTCATTAAATTTCTCACTCTTAAATTCCGAATAATTCATCTGTTTAAAAACATTGATCAGTTTTTTAAAGTATTCGGAGGCATCAACAAAGTTTTCAAACGGCAACTCCATGCGACATATATCAATCACCTTTTTCAACATGTAATACTGACGTTCCAACGGGCATACGGAATCTACCTCATCAAATGCATCCTGTTGCAATATAACAAAGTCTATCAATTCCGATTTCCAGAACGTAACATGATAATCCACAGGAACACCGTCATCGCCAAGAATATTTATCTGTTCATAAATCTCTTTTCCCCGTAGCATACGGGTCTTCACCTCATTCACCATAGCAATCCACCCATCGGATATATGACTGGATATATATTCCTCAAATTCAGGATATTCAAGATATTTTGAATAACTATCAATCGGATTAACGGCGGGATAACGTTTACGATCGGCACGCGCCTGCTCCAACGCGTAAAAACAACGGGCTACTTTTTTGGTATTCTCCGTGACAGGCTCTTTCAGGTTACCTCCGGCCGGAGATACCGTACCGATAAAAGTAACGGAACCGGTACGACCGTTATCAAGCGTTACCATTCCCGCACGGGAATAAAAATTGGCAATAATAGCGGATAAGTCCATAGGAAAAGCATCCTGTCCGGGAAGCTCCTCCAGACGGTTGGACATTTCACGCAAAGCCTGCGCCCAACGTGAAGTGGAATCCGCCATAAGAAGCACCTTCAATCCCATACTACGGTAATATTC
>DOZP01000238.1:5108-9928 GCA_003517945.1 Porphyromonadaceae bacterium
GCACGTTCGCCACAAGCCGCCATAATCACGATATCAGCCTCCGCCTGTTTGGAAATCGCGTGCTGAAGCACGGTTTTTCCCGTACCGAACGGTCCCGGAATAAAACCGGTGCCCCCTTCCACAATAGGGTTCACCGTATCTATGATACGTACGCCCGTTTCCAGTAACTTATAGGGACGGGGCTTATCTCTATAACAAGTAATCGGCTTTTTAACAGGCCACTTCTGTACCATGGTCACATCATGCTCATTCCCTTTTTCATCGGTAAGAATCGCTATCACCTGCCCGATCGTATACTTTCCCGCGTCAACGATAGATTTCACCCGATAAGCGCCTTCAAATACAAAAGGAACCATAATCCGGTGCGGTTGGAAATTTTCTTCCACTTCGCCCAGCCACGAACCTGCCGCGACAACCTCTCCGGCCCCGGCCAGCGGTTTAAAATCCCATAGGCGATCTTTATCCAACGGATGCGTATATTCCCCGCGACGGAGAAAAACGCCTTTCATCTTATCCAGATCGTTCTGCAGACCGTCATAATTACGCGACAACATCCCGGGACCAAGCGTAACCTCCAGCATGTGCCCCTCAAACTCGGCTTCATCACCGACTTTCATTCCGCGCGTACTCTCAAAAACCTGTACAAAAACGTTTTTACCGATTACCTTAATGACCTCCGCCATCAGACGTACATCATTCACGGTAATATAACAGATCTCATTCTGAGAAACCGCGCCATCGACCTCTACCGTCACGAGGTTTGAAACAATGCCTTTTACTATTCCTTTAGTAGCCATAATTTATTTATTATTTTCTTTAAATTCCTCCAGGGTCTCCGAACTTTCACGCTTCATATCCGCCACAAGCTGACGGAATGTCTTCTCACCATGCACTTTATCAAGTACCAGCCATCGCTCTATCATTTCGAGACGCAAAAGATAAGCGATCACACTTTCTATGCCGAATGTTTTAAAAAAAGTCTCCTCTTCGAGCCAGTTCCATCGTAAAACATCAAGCCGCTTTTCACGCATCATGAAGTCACCTTCTTCCGTTATCTGCATAAGTTCATTCATATAATCCGGCGCATTTCCCGTATTAAAATCCCGGACTTCGGATTGACGCAGGATTCCGGCTATTTCGGTATCACCTATGATATAAGCCTCCTTATCCAATCCATATTTACGGCAGTTATAGGCCGTCATCATATTTCCGATATTCAGGTTCAGCTCAAACCATGAAGCCATAAACGCATTCCTGCACCGGATCGCTTCGTTATAGTAAAGCGAAGACAACTTATCCTCCCACAACAGATGTATATCAGTATTGTCGTTACTTTCAAAACGTTCGTAATAGTCCCTTATAAAGTCTGCAAAATAAGCCGGTACGGAAACCTTATCAGGAACCCGCTCTTCGCTTTTTAACAAATCACAAATCTCCTTAATCTCTTCTTCCGTATAAACGCCACGCCCGTCAAATTCATAGAAGGAACTTTCCCGTAAATATGACAGAAGATTCTTATTATCATATTTAAGAAAAAACCAATTCATGATCCTTTTATCATACTTAGATAAAATCAGATCCAATTCCGCCTTAAACTCCGCAACGGAATAAACCGGTTTATTATCATCAAGCGCGATGGAAGGAAGGCCTGAAATCAAACAATAATATTTGCTCATCAGAAAAGCTTTTCAATAAGTTGCGGACGCAAAAACTCCTTAAAGTAATTAATAAACTCATCTTCTCCGAAACTGATCTTATAAGAACCGTCCGCAGGCGCGAGTGAAAATGAAGATTTCTTCCCGTTTACCTGTTCTATTTTAACACCCTTATTCAGTAGATCCCTGGCATTTGCCTCAAAGTATTCGGTTAAAGATTTCGCATCGGAAGCCTGAATAGTCACAGCTTCATTTTTAACCCATTCGCGGGCTATTTCAAGAATTGTTTTCTGCATAAAAGAAGCATCGGCTGTAGCCGCTTTCACATTATCAGTTATAATTTTACCGGTTATCAGGTTGGCCACCTCACTTTTTAGCGCCTCTATAGACTGGAAAGCAAACATCTTTAATTCGGCTTCCGTATTTTTTTTCAATTCTCCCGCTTCTTTTTCCGCACTGGCGATTATTTGTTTCGCCTTTTTCTCCGCTTCACTGATAATCGTTTCCTCTTTTTCCTTAGCGCCTGCTATAATCCGGCCAGCTTCCTCATTCCCTCTCTCTACGCCTTCCTGGTAAATCTTTTCGGTTAATTCCTGAATCTTTGTATCCATACATTATATGATTTTATTGTTTTTCCGTATTATATTGAAGCTACAAAGTTAAAGAAATTATACCCACACACTAATTTTACAATACAAAAAAAACAAAAAAATGCACAAAAAACCCGCCTATGTGTAATTATAACCACTTTTTAAGATTTCTGCCCCATTTTATAATCTTTAGATGAAAAGTTTTCAACGAAACCTTTGTATATTTCAATAATTATATATCTTTGCAACGTTAAAATCAAAATAGAAATTAACTAACCAATTAATTTTAAACAATTTAAATAAAAGGAAATGAAAAATTTAGTAAAACAAATCGAAGAATCATTCAGTGCGTTCATAGAAGACGCTGGCGCTCAAATCGAAAAGGGCAATAAAGCTGCAGGAACCCGCGCACGTAAGGCATCTTTAGAAATGGAAAAAATGCTGAAAGACTTCAGAAAAAAATCTTTGGACGCTGCAAAGAATTAATTTCAATTCAACAGATTAAAAAGACGGCTTTCTTTTCGGAAACCGTCTTTTTCTTAGTATACTATATGCAGACTGATACGATCCGCAATAAAACGTCCTTTCCTTATTTCATTACTTCCGCAACTTTCTTCCTCAGATTGTCCCCACGCAGGTTCCGCGCTAGAATCGTCCCATCGGGACCGAACAAAATAATATGAGGAATACCTCGAATATCATACGCTTCGGTAGGAATAGCCTGGCCGTCTAATATCTGCGGCCATATAATATTATCTTCTTTAATCGCCGACAATGAATTTTCACGATTATCCCAGACGGCAACGCCAACCACTTCAAACCTGTCTCCCTTATACTTATTATAAACTTCCGCAATAACAGGACTTTCCATCCGGCAGGGTTTACACCACGACGCCCAGAAATCAACCAACACATATTTTCCCTTTCCTACATAATCGGAAAGAGATACCGACGAACCATCCGGATTTCCTCTTTCTATGGTAAAATCAACAAAAGGCTTACCTTCCACCGTCTTATTTACTTTTCCATAAAAATCCTTCATCTGTTTTACAGGCCCAAAATTCAAAATATATTCCCCTGCATATTTGGAGGCTTCATCAAACTTTTCGGAAGATTGTTCCATCTGATTTTGCATCCAGAAACAAAAAATCAGGGCTCCCAACGCGTCATTCGGATGTTCTTTCAGGAATGAAACCGACAGCTCATCTATTTTCCGGAAAAGCTCGTCCACAATCCGGCTCTGCAACTCCTGCTTTTCCGCTGCTGAAACGGATTTATCCATACCGGATAACTTATCCCTGGCCTCCAATACAAAATTCGTGCTCCGGGTGGTATATTCACTCAGCTTATTATTCAGAGGCGTTCCCTGTACGCTGTACGGATCCGACAAATCAATGGATATAACCCCTTTTTCCAAGATAAATTCAGCATACAAATTCCTCAATGTAAGCCTTATAACCATAGCATCATCAGCATTCCCCTTAAAAGTAAACTTTCCGTTGGTAACCGTTGCGCTGTCAATGATAATACCCTCATTATAATCAGTCATAAAAACAGTTTCCCCATTCAACATATCATCAGGAACAATACCGTTAATAACATACTTGTTCTTCCCCCCATTACAAGCCACACACATCGTTGCGACAATACATACGACAATAATCCTGAACGTCTTCATTTTCCGGTTCTTTAATAAAATAAAATTATGAGAACAAAGATAATGCTATATTTTTAAACAGTATTACAACCATCATTTTTTTTATTATATTTGTGTCCTCAAATAATATAAAATTATGGAACGTATATATCTATTCATCTTATTATCAACGATATTAATCAACATCACAAACGCGGCAAATCCTTTAACAAGCAAGTTCAAAACTCCTCGCGAAACAATTCCGTTTAATAAAATAAAAAACGAACACTTCATTCCTGCATTCGACGAGAGTTGCAAACAACTGAACGAAGAGATAAAAACAATCATCAATAATCCGGAACCTCCGACATTCGAAAACACAATTGTATCTATTGAAAGATCCGGTTTTTTGTTAAAGCGGGTCTCCGGTATTTTTTACGGGTTGCTTGATACCGAAAACAACGACGAACTACTCGAAATAGCTCAGATCATATCGCCTCAGATATCAGCCTGTCAGCACAATATCTATCTTAACGATACACTGTTTTCACGTGTGAAAGCAATATACGAACAACGCAAAATCCTCAACCTCTCGACAGAAGATTCGCGTTTGCTGCAAAAAACATATAATACTTTTTTTGATAAAGGAGCCAATTTATCTCAAGAAAACAAAGATAAATACCGTGAGCTGAGTACGGAGTTAAATTTACTGGAGCTGAAGTTCAACCACAATACGCTGAAAGACGAAAGCTGCTATGAATTGCCGATAACCGACAAAAAAGATTTAGCCGGCATACCGGAGGATGTTGTAGAAGCGGCAGAAACGGAAGCAAAAAACAGAGACCAGAAAGGCTGGATATTTACACTTTCCGAACCGAGCTATGTTCCTTTTATGAAATATGCGGAAAACCGGAACCTGCGTGAAAAAATGTACCGGGC
>DOZP01000055.1:0-3504 GCA_003517945.1 Porphyromonadaceae bacterium
AAAAATACGCATGGCACGGGATGTACGTTATCTTCTGCCGTAGCGGCTTTTCTGGCGCATGGTTTATCGCTTAACGATGCGGTTCGTCGTGCAAAAGACTATATAGAGTCGGCAATTGCTGCCGGTGCGCACTATGAGGTCGGTAAGGGACACGGGCCTGTTCATCATTTTTTTAAGTTTTGGGAATAGGACTGGTATCTTTACGTTGTGAATTGTAAATAGACAGGTAATGAAAGTAAAATTGAATGACAAATCTTATGAAATAGCCGAAGGTATTACCTTGGGTAAGTTTATCGGCGAATTGGGCATACAGCTTCAGGGGGTTGCCGTCGCAATGGATTATGAGGTTATCCCCAAAAGCCAATGGGATGCAACTATTTTGAAAGATGGTATGGAATTAATGATGATTCATGCGGTTTCGGGCGGATAATGAGATTGATTGTAATTACAACGGAGCGATTTTTTGACAGGGAGGCGGATGCCGTTTGTCAGCTTTTTGAAAATGGCCTTGAACGGTTGCATCTTCGCAAGCCTTGCGCCTCGATTGATGAGACAAGCCGGCTTATTGAGCAGATTGATGCGGCCTTTCATCCGAAGATTGTGCTCCATGATCATTATGAGCTGGTCAATTCATTTCGGCTGGCAGGTATACACCTGAACCGCCGGAATCATTTCGGAGACCAATCGTCGTATGAAGATAAAGCGCTGACGTTGAGTTGTTCCTGTCACTCGTTTGAAGAGGTGGCTATATGCCCGGCGAATCTTGACTATGTATTTTTAAGCCCCGTATTTGACAGTATATCCAAGGCCGGTTATAAACAGGGGTTTACGGCGGAACAGCTTTCCGATGCACGCAACAGGGGCATGCTGAACGAGCGTGTAATCGCATTGGGCGGAATGACTGCGGAAAGCATACCGGCCATTCGCGTATATGGTTTCGGAGGGGTAGCCGTGTTGGGTTCGTTATGGGCCGGGTTTGCTGCGGATGGGAATACCGGTGGGTTGCTGGAACGTTTCGGTAAGTTGAAAACAAAATGCAAGTGAATGAACGGATTGCTATTTATTACTCATCAGACAGAGAGATATAGTTATTTCCAATCGGTGGAAATAGCCCTTGAAGGAGGTTGCAGGCAGATACAACTCCGGATGAAAGACGCCCCGGCCGGTGAGGTGGAAGAAGTGGCGCGTCGCGCAAAGATGCTTTGTGATACGTTCAACGCGGCGTTGTACATTGATGACCATGTGGATGTCTGCCGCAACGTGAAGGCTGCGGGGGTGCATCTGGGAAAACAGGATATGTCGCCGTCGGAAGCGCGCCGTATGCTGGGGAATCAATATATCATAGGAGGTACGGCCAATACATTTGAGGATATAGCCGTATTGTATAAGCAACAGGTAGATTATATCGGCCTGGGGCCTTTTCGTTTCACGTCTACAAAGAAAAACCTGAGCCCGGTTTTGGGGTTGGAAGGATACCGGCGGATCATAAAACAATGCGGGGAGCAAGGGATTTTTTTGCCGGTAGTGGCGATCGGGGGTATAACGGCGGATGATATTCCGGATATTTTACAAACCGGGGTATCGGGAATCGCTCTTTCTTCAACCATATTATGTGCGGCGAATCCCGTTGAAGAAACAAGAAAAATTGTGAAACAATTGACATCTAAACAGGTCGACAAATAAAAAAATAAAATGAAAAAATTAGTAATAGCAGGCAGGGAATTTGCTTCGCGGCTGTTTCTCGGTACGGGAAAATTCGGTTCAAACCAACTGATGAGCCGGGCTATCGCAGCTTCGCAAACCGAAATGGTTACGGTAGCGATGAAAAGGTTGGAAATAGAGAACCGGGAAGACGAAATGCTGGTACATATCCGCAAGCCGGGTATTCAGTTATTACCCAATACGTCGGGTGTGCGCAATGCCCGAGAGGCGGTTTTTGCTGCGAAGCTGGCGCGCGAAGCATTTGAAACAAACTGGCTGAAGCTGGAGATTCATCCGGATCCCAGATACCTGTTGCCGGATCCGGTCGAAACGTTGAAAGCAACCGAAGAGTTGGCTAAAGACGGTTTTGTCGTCTTGCCGTATATTCAGGCCGATCCGGTTCTTTGTAAGTTGCTGGAGGAAGCCGGGGCGGCCACCGTGATGCCTCTCGGCGCTCCGATCGGGACAAACAAAGGGTTGCGTACGCGCGATTTCCTGGAGATAATTATTGCGCAAAGTAATATACCGGTAGTGGTGGATGCGGGCATAGGCGCTCCTTCCCATGCGGCCGAAGCGATGGAACTGGGCGCCGATGCCGTGCTTGTCAATACGGCTATCGCGGTGGCAGGCGATCCGGTTGCGATGGGAAATGCATTCAGGTTAGCGGTGGAAAGCGGGCGCATGGCTTTTGAAGCCGGGTTGGCCGGAAAGCTGGACGTTGCCGATGCAAGTAGTCCGCTTACATCATTCTTACTGTGATTTTCGCCCGGAACGCGGGCTTCGTAATTTGCAGCTATTCAAAAAGATTGCCATGTTATATAAGAATTTGATTAATGAATATGATTGGGATGATCTGAAAAAACGGGTTTTTGAAAAGACGGCCGGGGATGTGGAATCGGCGTTGAACAAAAGCCGCCTGTTGACGGTGGATGATTTTATGGCCCTGATCTCTCCCGCCGCCGCGCCTTACCTGGAGCAGATGGCCGTCCTGAGCCGCAGGTATACCCGGCAGCGTTTTGGTAAAACAATCCAGTTTTACGTGCCTCTTTACCTGACAAATTCGTGTATTAACCATTGTGTTTATTGCGGTTTTAACCATCATAACGATATAAGGCGCATTATACTTACGGATGAACAGATCCTACGGGAAGTGGCAGGTATAAAAAAAATGGGCGATTTTCAGCATATCCTGCTGGTTACGGGAGAAAATCCGCGTGATGCGGGGGTTGATTATATTGAAAATGCCATACGTTTGGTGAAACCCTATTTTTCTTCGATATCCATCGAAGTACAACCTTTGAAAGAAGATGAATACAGGCGCTTAACCGATGCCGGATTAAACGCCGTTTATTGTTACCAGGAAACATACAATAAACGGAATTATAAGACATACCATCCGAAGGGAATGAAGTCAAAGTTTGATTGGCGGCTTGATGTTTTCGACCGTATGGGGAAAGCCGGCGTTCATAAAATCGGGCTGGGAGTGCTGATCGGACTGGAAGACTGGCGGACGGATGTAACGATGATGGCGTATCACTTGCGGTATCTGCAAAAAACGTACTGGCAAACGAAGTATTCGATCTCGTTTCCGCGCATGCGCCCCCATGAAGGTGAAGCGTTTCAGCCGAATGTCGTCATGCCGGACAAGGAACTGGCACAACTTATTTTTGCGTTCCGTATTTTTGATCATGATGTGGAACTGGCTTTGTCAACGCGCGAAAGCCCGACGTTCAGGGATCACATGACGACGTTGGGGGTCACTTCGTTAAGTGCCGGATCAAAGACGGATCCCGGAGGATATGC
>DOZP01000055.1:3516-4024 GCA_003517945.1 Porphyromonadaceae bacterium
GATGTTTTAAGTGCGGTGAAAAAGCAGGGATACGAAGTGGTTTGGAAAGACTGGGATCTGAGTTTGCAATGAACATGAACATCATGGAAGACAGGTATAATCGCAATAAGCTGATTGCGGAATTTGGAGAAGAAGGACAGGCAAAGTTGAAGAATGCCGGGGTACTTGTCATAGGAGCGGGCGGGTTAGGTTCCCCGGTGCTGCTTTACCTGGCGGCTGCGGGAGTAGGAACGCTGGGGATCGTTGATCATGACACGGTAAACATAACCAATCTTCAACGTCAGATTCTTCACCATACGGGTGATATCGGACGGGATAAGACCCTGTCGGCAGGAGAAAAATTGACTGCTTTGAACCCGGAAACGCATCTCTTGATCTATCCGGAAAGATTTACGGAGGAAAACGCGGAACATATCGTCAGCGGCTCCGGACGTTTTTATAAATTCCCGGGACAGCCGGATACCGGCCGGACGTTTCCGTTACCGGGAGGATATGATTTTGTTGTTGA
>DOZP01000055.1:4120-4900 GCA_003517945.1 Porphyromonadaceae bacterium
TTACAGATGTGTATTTGAAACCCCTCCGGAAGACGGTGTACTGCCCGCATCCTCACAAATCGGCATCCTGGGCCCGGTGGCCGGAATCGTGGGGAGCATACAAGCAACCGAAGCAATTAAATACCTCGTCGGCATGGATGGTTTAATCACAAACCGCCTTTTAATTGTGGATGCCGCAACAATGCGCTTTNNAGTGTATGTGCGGAAAATCCGACTGAATGGCAATTCATTTCACTTTTATTTATTTCCCATAACCCGCCTTTCCCGGATGTTTTATCGATCCGTTGATCTATCCGGAGAAAAGTATTGTCAGGAAATAAAAAAGTCAATCCTTTTTTGACATAATACAAGATTTAGATAAACGAATTAATTCCCAAGTAAGTTGCATAGGTATCATTCGAGAGGATAAATTCAGAATCTTTGGGGTCAATGATAAATTCTTTTACCACAAAAGCATGTGCAGGCAGGAATATTTCACATAATTTTTCCAGAATTTTATACCCCTTTTCCGTTTCAAGGTAGCTTTTCATTGTTTCGGCGGAAATGGGGCCGATCGTTAATTTCAAATCATATATTGCGTCATCAAATTGTTTTCCAAGTACAAAATCAACTCCCAATCGGTTTTCTCCAAGGCGTGATTCAAAAAAACGATCGGATTTTTTAGCCGGTAATTTTATCGTCGATATTTTAATCGGAATTTCCAAGATTTGAGAAAACGCCTGTTCCATATTCCGATAATGAGACCTGATTCGATGAAGCAGTGGTATAATATGCATAAAA
>DOZP01000215.1:0-5606 GCA_003517945.1 Porphyromonadaceae bacterium
TGAAACCCCGTCTTGAAACCACTTGGGAGGGACAAAAATATCGTGTTGACGAACGTGTCACATCATTCTCCTACGACCTGCATGCGAAATACGCCGTCAAAAAACTACAGTTATCAGGAAGAACCATGCTGGCATCCAATCAGGTACATAATGCCATGATAGGAGGTTTTGGCGTCACAAAAATCGACAATCACACAGGAGAACAAGAGTATACATCTTTCCGCCACTCCACATCATGGCTAAACCTCACCTATGGCCGGAAATACCAGGGAGGCTTTTTCGCCGGATACACAAAAAACCTCGGCACGTCCAAAAGCCTTATCAGTACGGATAAGTTATATGGTTCCGGATTAGACCTCGACCAGTTTGTCAACCTTAGTTTTTCTTTTCGATATGTACTACCCCACTGGAACATAGGACTGGAATATGCTCTGGCAACAGCCTGGTATGGCGAAATGAACCTTTCAAACGGAAAAAATATACATACGCACGATGTCTCAAACCATCGCATCGAAAGTGTCTTTATTTACACGTTTTAAACATTTTATGATAAATTCTCAGAATAGTCGGATAAATCATCGCCCCGACGAATCCGCCCAGGATATCCGCAATCAGATCGTACAAATCACCGGAACGATCAAAAAATTTACTTTGCAGGATCTCTATGACACCTCCATATAAAAAGGCTAATAACGTAGATAAAAGTATGATCTGAAAATAACTTTTTCTTGTCTGAAAATTAAACAACAGGCTTAAAAAAACGGACTGGACAAAGAAAAAACCAAAATGGGTCACTTTATCCAGATGAGGAATTCTAAAGGTCGGAATTTTATCCGATGACAACGAACAAAAATAAAAGATAAGCAACGCCCATGCGATACTTAAGGTCAGCAATATATATGTTTTTCTATTATTTCCCATATCAAATAATCGCAAAGATAATCATTTTCATCCGATACGCCTTCAAATCAATATAAGAACAGAAATAACGCACTTTTATTGTTTAAAAAAACAAAAGCGCTGTTCCGGTAAGGAAAGCGCTTTCTTTTGTATCCAACAGACTGTCAATTAAAGGCAGTATCTCAGTTTCTTCCTATGTTGATTTTACTGATCTGGCTGATCTTTTCCGGATCGGAATAATCGTATTGATACAAACCATCTTCAGCAATCATCATCAGTACATTTTTATAAGGAATTACATCATAACCCTCCATGCCCTGGTAATGAACCAACTGGTTAGCCATGATTTCCAGAGGTTTGGTCGCATCAAAAATTTTTAATCCGTCATCACAGACAAACAGTGTTCCGTTATCAATTCCCAATCCTTTTGGTTTTTTCATCGTATACGAAACAATCGGCGCCGGCTTTCTGACGTCACTCACATCAATAACGATCAGTTCATTGGTATTCTGTCCGCATAAATTTCCGGAATGAACCGTAACATAAGCAATATCATTTTCCACTACCACCGGATCACAACCCCACGCATGCCAGATCATCGACATATATTCCGGTTTCAACGGATCTTTTACGGAATAAATCATCATACCTCTGGGAGTACCCATAAACATATTCTCTCCATAGCTGAAAATCGTTTCCACATCTCCGCCCACATAGATGTCTTCCGCGACCTTTTCCGGCTTTTCGAGTGAAAGGTCAAATATACTCATATTGTTACTAATGACGGTATACAGATAATCTTTGTATAAACTGAATCGCGACATGGAACCGTTCACACCCTGCCCCATACTACCTCCGGATGCGTCTGCACTCGCCATCCAACTCGTCGACAGACTATTATCTGTGTAAAGATAAGAACGGTCGTAGGTTTTTTTTCTTTTTTTTAATGTCCACCCGACAATGATATTTTCATTGCGGTTCGTATTCACAAAGCATTCTTCATAATCATACCAATATTCATTATCAATCGGGGGAAGTGCATATTCAAATGCATTTTCCAACCGGTTTACATAGCCGGGATTTTTGGGGTCAGCAAGATCAAACCATAGCAGATCTACATACGAATCAGCATACAACCGATCATTGCGTACAGATATATCCGTATTACCTTCCAATTCTACAAATCCGACCGCTTTCGGTGATCGCGGATTACGGTTGTCAATGATATGAATCCCTTCTCCCGGCTCTGAAATATAAAGATAGCCATCATAGAAACAGATCTTTCCCTGTTCCTTTATCGGTTGTGCCGACTTTGTTTTTATAGCTTTGCTCCTGAACTCTTTCACCGACATAAAAACAGGTTCGTTTTCCATTAATTCCACAACATCCGTCCCGTCATATCCGGAATCCTTACAACCGGTAAAGACTGTTGCCATAATAACTGCAGCAAATAATAAAATTTTTTTCATAGTTTTCGCGAATTAAAATTAGTATTGTTGTTTTTAAAAATCATAACGAACTCCAACCTTCAGGCTGAAACTTAACGGATCTTCCGTACGTTTGCTTACCGGCTGATTGCAATCAAAATAGTAAGAAAGACCCGGCTCAATATATAAATTCATATCCCTATAGAAATTATAAGAGACCCCGATCCCGCCATTCAGCGACCATTGCAGACCCGATATATAGTCTGTTTCTTCTTTCTTCATGATATTATTCCATACAGGGGTCTTTTGCTTAAAAACATACCTTAACCCTTTTTCTACCATGCCTCCTCCGGAAGCATACAGGCTCACCCGGTTTTTCTCCCACATATTAACCGTAAGATTAACGGGAACGCCCAGATAATGAAGATTCAGCACGGCATCATAAGTATATGTATTGTTTTCTATTATAATATCCGAAGAAAGCCGGGTATATACCAATCCGGTCTCCAGTCCTAAAGTTCTATTCAATTTTTTCCGGACCATCATTCCTACCGAAAAAGGAATAGCCGGTTTTACGTCTGTAATCCTTTCCTTTGAAAATTTTCCCGATCCTTCACCATGACTACCATTCATAAAATAGTCTCCATCTCCCAAGGATGGCGAATTTAATATATAATCCGGATCATTTGCCATAGGTTCGTCTACAAGAACACCAAATGAAGAAAATCCGCCAACAGAACTTAATCCGGCAGAGACCTGCCATCCTTTATTTTTATTTCGTTCGTTTCTATCGGACATATTATATGCCGTGATATTTTCAAATGTCCGGTACGGCTTTTCGGGTCCCGCCCCCTGTTCCTCATCCTGCTCCCGTTCTTCTCTTGCATCCTGTCGTTCCTCATTTGCTATAACAGGTGCCTCCTGTATGGTTTTATCTCCCTCATCGTCAACATCCGGCTCTATACCGGTTTCGTCAACAAAGACGGGCATTTGTTTGCCGGCACGTTTCCCTGCCGACAGAATCCGGTGATCCTGACTTATGTACGTATCAATTGCAGTAGTATCTTTTTTATTCATTGCAAACTTTTTTTCTTCCGGATTTTCAGCTTCCGCTACAAGATATTCAACCGGATACGCTTTATGATAAGCCGTACTTTCCTTTACATTCTGATCTTTTTCATTCAGAAAACGGCTGAATACGAATACGGCCACAAGAATAGAGGCCGCTATTGACAAGCCGGTCCATAACGAAGACAATCCGCGCTTCTTCTGTAAGCGTGCTTCAATCTCATCCCAGCAATTCTCATCCGGCGATACCGGATACGTTTTTAAACGTTGCCGGAAATGTTCACTGAAGCGATCAACAGGATCATATAATTCTCTATTATCTGACATGCTTATAATTGTTCATTAACGATTTAACACTTTTCTGCAAAGCGGTTCTGGCTCGTAAAAATTGCGTCTTTGATGTTGCAACACTGATACCCAAGGCCTCCGCTATTTCTTTGTGTGAGTATCCTTCTATTGCATACATATTAAAAACAGTCCGGTATCCGGCAGGTAACCTCTCTACACAATCCATCAGATCTTCTTCCGAAAGCCGGTCTAAAACGGACACATCAACATCTTTAAGTTGTTCATTATAATCCATAATATCAACCGCCGACCTCAATGCATCCGTTTTTCTGAGATATTCAAGAGATGTCGTAACAAATATCCTGTGTATCCAACCGGCAAAAGCGCCCTTATATGAATAAGTATGGATATGCGTGAATACTTTAATAAAACCATCCTGCAATATATCACGGGCGATCTCCCTATTACCGACATACCGTATGCAAAGGCTCATCATGGTAGGAGCGTACATCTCGTAAACTTTTTTACGAGCCCACGATTCTCCCCGCACACATGCATCAATAATCAGTTTTTCATCCATATATGTTACGCTCTCTTTTTCCATGATGCAAAGAAAATATAAAAGGTTGCATAATAGCAAAAAAAGTAGCTATAAAACCAACACAACCCGGTGACGAGGCGCGTCGTAAAGGAAAATGTACAAGTAATGAAAAAAAGCAGTATCTTTGCCGCTTTAATAGGTAAATACTATACTACACTATGATTTCTGTTGATTCGTTGGCGGTTGAGTTTGGCGGGCAAACTCTCTTCAAAGATATATCTTTCGTTATAAATGAAAATGACCGTATTGCCCTGATGGGGAAGAATGGAGCCGGAAAATCGACCCTTCTTAAAATACTGGCAGGTGCACGGGAACCTTCAAGGGGAAAAGTTTCCGCTCCCGAAGGAACAAAAATAGCCTATCTTCCGCAGCATTTGTTAACGGAAGACAGCCGTACCGTTTTTGAAGAAGCATCGCTGGCGTTTGCCGAAATACAACAGATGGAAGCCAAAATAAATGAAATAAACGAACAACTGGCTACACGTACCGATTATGAATCGGACGAATATATGAATCTCATCGAGCAGGTTTCCACGCTAAGCGAACGTTTTTACAGCATAGAAGAACGCAATTACGATGCCGAGGTTGAAAAAAAGTTACTTGGGTTGGGTTTTAAACGAAGCGATTTCAACCGGATAACCGCTGAATTCAGCGGTGGGTGGAGGATGCGAATCGAACTGGCTAAAATGCTGCTCCGCGAACCGGACCTGATTCTACTTGATGAGCCAACCAACCATCTGGATATCGAATCCATCCAGTGGCTTGAAAATTTCCTGATTAATTCGGCGAAAGCAGTGATTGTTATTTCACATGACCGCGCTTTCGTGGATAACATCACCAACCGAACGATCGAAGTGACACTGGGACGGATTTATGACTACAAAGCAAAATATTCACATTATCTCGAATTACGCAGGGAACGCAGGGAGCAACAACAAAAACAATATGACGACCAGCAGAAGATGATTGCCGAAACGAAAGATTTTATCGAACGTTTCAAAGGCACTTATTCGAAAACCCTGCAGGTTCAATCGCGTGTAAAGATGCTTGAAAAACTTGAACCGGTAGAAATAGATGAAGAGGATACATCTTCGTTACGATTAAAATTCCCGCCGGCCCCGCGTTCGGGCAATTATCCGGTGATAGCCGAAACGGTTTCCAAATCGTATGGCGAAAAACTGATTTTCGACCGGGTAAATTTCACAATCGAACGTGGGGAAAAAATAGCTTTTGTCGGCAAAAACGGCGAAGGAAAATCAACTTTGGTTAAATGTATTATGAATGAGATTGCGTATGAAGGCAACTTACAACTCGGACATAAT
>DOZP01000215.1:5634-6263 GCA_003517945.1 Porphyromonadaceae bacterium
ATCGACGATATTGCCGTCGGAGACATCCGTACCAAAATACGCGACATACTCGGCGCATTCATGTTTGGCCGTGAAGACGTGGATAAAAAAGTAAAAGTCCTATCCGGCGGTGAACGTCAGCGCCTGGCTATGATAAAACTACTGCTGGAACCTGTAAACTTGTTGATCCTTGACGAACCGACCAACCATTTGGACATGAAAACAAAAGATGTGCTCAAACAGGCGCTGAACGATTTTGACGGTACGCTCATTGTTGTATCCCATGACCGTGATTTTCTGGATGGCCTCGTAAAAAAAGTATATGAATTCGGAAATCAGCGTGTTACGGAACACCTGGAAGATATTTACGGATTCCTGCGTAAAAAGAATATGGAAAACCTGCGGGAAATAGAAAAATGACGGATAAAAAAATAATGCCCAAATTATGGACAGGAAGTTTCATGGCTGCATGCACCGGAAACTTCCTGTTGTTTTTCGCTTTTTATCTGCTGCTTCCGGTAATGCCGCTATACCTCATCGAAATATTCAACACAAGCAACTCGTTGGTGGGAATCATACTCTCATGCTATACGATAGCCGCGTTGATTATCCGTCCGTTCTGCGGATTTATTCTTGACCGGTTTCGCCGT
>DOZP01000215.1:6270-18828 GCA_003517945.1 Porphyromonadaceae bacterium
GTAGGATATGCCGAAGCAACTTTCATCAGTATGTTTATTTTCATGCGGATACTGCACGGACTAACTTTTGGCCTTGTTAGCACGGCAGGGAGCACCATTATTGTAGATATCATGCCTTCCGAGAGACGCGGGGAAGGATTAGGTTATTTTGGCGTAGCAAATAACCTTGCCATGGCATTCGGCCCGATGATAAGCCTGTTCCTGATTGAAAAATACAGTTATACTTTCATCTTCTATTTTGCCGTTGCAACCGGTATCATCGGATTTTGTTTCGCCAATATGATACGTATGCCAAAGAAACCGCAAAATCAACCGGTAATAAAAGAAACGGAAACTATCACCCACCATAAACTCTTAGACCGGTTCTTTTTACTAAAGGGAATACGCGCCGGCATCTGTCTGATGCTATTAGCCATTCCTTACGGCATGACCACCAGTTACGTACCCATCTACGGAAAAGAGTTAGGTATTCAGACGGGAATGGGTGTTTTCTTTTCACTGATGGCCGCCGGACTGATCGGTTCACGCTTATTTTCCGGTAAATTGGTCGACAAAGGATACCTGACACATGTAATTTCATGGGGAAGCCTGATCTGTTCCATCAGCTTTTTTATTTTATCCTCCCTCAGACAGTCGGAACATATCTCGCCCATTTTACCCGTTATCGGATTCCACATCGTTCCTTTTTTACTCGGTATCGGCTATGGGATGATGTTCCCTGCATACAACACGCTTTTTGTCAATCTGGCTCCTCATAACCGGCGCGCAACGGCAAGTTCTACTTACCTGACAAGCTGGGACGTCGGAATAGGATTCGGTCTCATAGGAGGAGGCAAAATAGCAGATACCGCGGGAGGACTACCATTTGCTTATCTGGCCGGAGCAATTGCCGCCACAATATCATTCGTCATTTTTTGTAAATTTACAACACCCCATTTTTCCCAAAATAAGTTGCGGTAATCCTAACAGGCAAATATTGTGATTTATGCTTATATTTGTTACGTGCAAAAAATATCAATATCCAAAATAAAAAATCAAATTCTCCCAATAGAGAATATTATGGCAAAACAATTTGTGATAGAAGAAATGATTGCAAACGCTATCGAACCTCGCTCAAAGATGTGGAACCTGTGGCACGGATGCCATAAGTTGAGTGCGGGGTGCGCGCATTGCTACGTCTACCGGGGCGATTCGAAGCGGGGCATTGACAGCGCCACCATCACCAAAACCAAAAGTTTCGACGCACCGGTGCAGAAGAAGCGTGACGGGACTTACAAAATTCCGGCGGGGTCGTTGGTCTACACTTGTTTCACTTCCGATTTTTTCCTCGAAGATGCAGACCCGTGGCGGCCCCAGGCATGGGATATGATACGCGAGCGGAGTGACCTGCGGTTTTTGATGATTACCAAACGTATCGACCGCCTCGGAGCGTGTCTGCCGGACGATTGGGGTGACGGATGGGATCATGTGACGATCTGCTGTACCGTCGAGAATCAAGACCGGGCGGATTATCGCCTGCCGATCTTTCGGGCGGCCCCGATCAAGCATAAACGTATCATCTGCGAACCGCTTTTGGAACGTATCGACCTCTCGCCGTACGACATCGGTTTGTGGGCTGAGCAAGTCGTTGCCGGTGGAGAATCGGGCGTACAGGCGCGTCCGTGCGATTTCGATTGGGTGATGGAGCTACGCGAAGAATGTGTCTTTCAGAACGTTTCGTTCTGGTTTAAACAGACAGGAGCCAAGTTCATCAAAGACGGCCAACTCTACCCCATCCCCCGCCGGCTTCAACACTCACAGGCTCGCAAAGCGGAGATAAACTCCTGTTCCCGCCAATGAGGTACTCCAGGAATTTTTTAGTATAATCTTGAAATTTTCAATCGTAAATCGTTGAAAATAAGGCATATAAAAACAATTGTCAGATTGAGATTTTAATAATTTCCCCATAAGAAGGAAGTTTTTGCAGGGCGTTTTCCGGGTTGAAGACTCCGGCATATATCTGTGCGGACAGAAGAACGCCTCCATGGGCGAAGACGGCTATTTTATGATCGCTGCCGGCTTTGCTCTTAAGTTCTCTGAAAAAAGAGGAAACACGCGTCAGTAAATCCTGATACGATTCACCGTTCCGTGTCGGAACATACAGATAGTTATCATACCATTCCTGTAGTTGAGGGTCTTTTATAGCATCAAACGGCTGCATTTCCCAGTCGCCCATGCACATTTCTTTCAGACGGTCGTCTTGTTGCGCGTCCGGATAGCCGCAATAAGTTGCTAACCTCACACAACGGGATAAAGGACTTGTATAAACAGCGTCGAACGTATGCGCCGCAAGGTTCTCTTTTACGATTTCCGCCTCTTGTTCGAAAGAAGGTTTCAATGGAACATCGGTTTGTCCGTAGCAGACTCCCTGCGGAACGTCTACGGATGTATGCCGTATCAGATAAATCTCCATAAATAGTTCAGAGTTAATAAGTAAGATAATTCACATAATAGAAACACGGCGCCGCAACAATCGCCGGTATATCCCCGGATACGCCGTTTTATGTACCATATCAGCAGCAACATCGTAATTACCGGCACGACGGCTCCGGCGATCAACATCATAAATAGAGGGGTATCCGTCGCGTTCGTATCCCTGAAGTTTGTTTGAGTTGCTATGCAATGGCGTATCATGAAATAGACAAAAGGTAAAATCCCCCCAATAAATCCGGTAAAAAATCTTACGGGGGACATCCGTTCGTAGACCTTTTTAATTTTGCAATCTTCTTCTTTGCGGGCGTATGGTAAGAAATTGACGATCTGGGAGGCGCACCATTTACTCCAGATATCGCAAGTGAAGAAGATCATATATTCATAGCCTTTGGATTGCTGCGTCAGCATGAATACGGAACCGGTCCATAGCAGGATGTAGAGCACAAGTCCGAGTACGCCATAGCTGCCGGTATGGGAATCTTTCATGATAGACAGTACCTGTTCGCGTGTGCGCCCGCCTCCGAAGCCGTCAATGAAATCCGCAAGTCCGTCTTCATGGAGCGCTCCGGTTAGCAGCAGGCGGCTGATGAAAGCCATCAGAACAGCTATTAAAGCATGAAAATGAAGGTGAACGGCGAAAAGATAAACCGCCGTCATGATGCCGCCTGTCAACAAACCGTTCAGCGGCCAGTACGAAACAATGTATTTGAAACTGTCGGCAGGAACTTTACAGACATGCCATAAAGGAAGTCGCGTAAAGAACATGAATGATGCCCATATTTCTTTCATTGTAGCCGTCTCTTTATCAAAAATATTTCGTAACCTTTCCTCCTTTGAAAGAATTCATTTCGTTAATCATGCGTACGGCAGAATCAAGTATAGGATAGGCGCATATAGCGCCCGTTCCTTCGCCGAGGCGCATGCCGAGGTTTAGCAGCGGACGTGCGTTTAATGCTTCCAGCAAAAGGCGGTGTCCGGTTTCATCGCTGCAATGTCCGAAAACGGCGTATGATAAGATCTCCGGATAAAGACGCGAGGCGGCCAGTAGGCAATTGGTCATGATAAAGCCATCCACCAGAATCATCATATTCAATTCCGCGGCCTGCAACATAGCTCCCACGGCCATTACCATTTCATAGCCGCCGAAATAGTGCATTACCTCTTGGGCGGAACGGTTGCCGTGATAGTGATCCAATGCCCTTTTCAGTACCTGATATTTATGGCGTATGCCATCGTTATCAAGTCCGGCTCCGGCTCCGACGCATTGTAACAATGGGATATTTGTCAGGCATGTCATCCAGAGCGACGATGCCGACGTATTACCGATACCCATTTCTCCGAAGCTTATTATATTACAACCCGTCCGGTTAATATCACGTACTACAGCCGCGCCGCGGTCAATGCATAATTCCATCTCCACGGTAGTCATAGCCTCTCCGTGTACATAATTCCGTGTACCTTTACGTACTTTCATGTCGATTATTCCGGTGTCGGAAGGAAAATCATAATCGACACCCGCATCGACAACCCGCAGTGTAAACCCATGCTGCCGGCATAGAAAATTAATCCCGCCTCCGTAACTTTTCAGAAAATGTATACATTGCTGCCATGTTACCTCTTTGGGAGATACACTGACGTTTTCTTCGGTTACACCATGGTCGGCGGCAAAAATCACATTGTGTGGTTTGGTTAATACGGGCGAAAGGGTCTGTTGTATCAATCCGGCTTGTAGCGCCAATTCTTCCAGCCTGCCTAAAGAGCCTTTGGGTTTTGTCAGATTATCGATTTTATCTTGTAGCTCTTCCTTTATTTTCTCATCGGGAAGATAGATCTGAAAATGTTTCATTCGTTTTTTTATTGTGAAGGCAAATGTACATGATAATTTCCATAATCCAAAAAGGCATCTTTCCCAAACGAGGTACAGAAAGATAAAAATATCCCTATATTTGTATCCGCTAAACTGTGATTACGCATTTTTGTACAGAGAAAAATAGTCAACGAATCATTCATACGTAAACCAAAATATCAAATAACATGAAAATCAAATTTTTACTCCTGAGCGGTATCGTTGCATTTTTCGCCGCTTTAAACCTGTCGGCGCAAGTATCCGTAAAAAACAACAGTGTTTCTTCTGTTCGCGCGAATATCCCTTTAGATTCCATCCGGTTGAGTGACCCGGCTATTTTAGCCGATGCCCAAACGAAGATGTATTATATGACGGGAACAAGAGGACGCCTGTGGAAAAGCAAAGATTTACGGTTGTGGGAAGGCCCGTTTCAGGTAGTGGAACAGGATAAAAATTCGTGGATGGGAGAAAAGCCGGACATTTGGGCCGCCGAACTGCATGCATACAAGGGAAAATATTATTATTTTGCCACCTTTACCAATCATGATGTAAAGGCGGATACATCAAACGGACGGTCGTTGGAACGCCGGGCAAGCCATGTGTTAATGAGCGCACAACCGGATGGCCCGTATCGTCCGATGAATGAAGAAAACTATCTGCCGGCCGAATTATTGACGTTAGACGGCACTTTCTGGGTAGATAAAGACGGAAAACCCTACATGATTTATTGTCATGAATGGCTTCAGAATGATAATGGAACCATGGAGAAAATCGAATTGAAACCCGATTTGAGCGGTTCGATCGGAAAGGGAAAAATCCTTTTCAAAGCCAGTGATTCACCTTGGAGTCGTGAAAAAATAAAGGACGAAATACGTCCCAATAGAGTAACCGACGGCCCTTATCTGTTCCGTACCGGAACCGGGAGGCTGGGTATGATCTGGACAAGTTGGGTTTACAATGTATATACACAAGGGGTCGCCTATTCCGAAAGCGGGACGCTTGACGGCCCGTGGATACAGGAAAAAGAACCTGTCACCCCTCCGAACTTCGGACATGGCATGTTGTTTCGTACATTTGAGGGCAAAGACCTGATGTCGGTACATAGCCACAAAGAAGTTGATGGAAAATATGTACGCATTCCGCATTTATTTGAAGTGGATCTGTCCGGAGATAAACTTGTTGTGAAAGGGCTTTTAAAGTAAAATAATCCATGGAAGCGTTTTTTCATCAAAACGTAATTTGATTGTTTTATCTCTCTGAAATATTAGTATTGATCTTATGAAAAAGAAATTACGTTTTTTATTTTTTATTTTTCTGTGTGTATCCGGTATTCAATTGCATGCGCAAAAACACCAAAATGTGCCTGTTGGCGGAGGCTATCAGGTAACGTCCGAAGGAGCCTGGTGTTGGTTTGCCGACCCTCGTGCGTTGCATTATGAAAACGAGAGCGGAACGATTAACAAAACCTATATCGGATACATTGATACGCACGGCAATATCAAAGCTATGCAGTACGATTTTAAGGAAAAAAGCCAGGAAGAAGTGCTGATTCGCTCTTATTTTCAGCCGGACGATCACGATAATCCTACGTTTCTGGTATTGCCCGACGAACGGATTATGATTTTCTATTCTCGCCATACGGATGAAGCCTGCTTCTATTACCGGGTATCTCAAATACCGGGTGATATCACTACTTTGGGAGAAGAGAAGATAATCAGGACCCAACACAATACCACCTATCCGTCACCATTTATCCCGGCAGACGATCCCGGGCATATTTATCTCTGTTGGCGAGGCATCGGCTGGCATCCCACTATTGCGCAATTGTCGCTACCCGATGCCGCGGACAATATTTCTGTAACGTGGGGGCCTTATCAGATGGTGAAATCTACCGGAGCCCGCCCTTATGCCAAATACATGTCCAACGGAAAGGATAAAATTTATTTTACATATACCACCGGGCATCCGGATAATGAACTGCCGAATGACCTTTATTTTAATTACATCGACATCAAGACCTTGCAATTGCAGGACGTCAAAGGGAATACCTTGTCGACCATAGCAGTCGGGCCGTTTCAAGTAGACAAGACCGACGGTTACGTTTCACGTTTTCCGGCTACTGTAGTCGATCATCCGTCGGAACGCGACTGGGTATGGCAGGTTGCAACCGATACGAAAGGCAATCCTGTAATAGCGATGGTGCGCATCAGCGATGATAAAGAATCTCACGATTATTATTATGCCAGGTGGAACGGGCGGGAGTGGAAAAAAACGTTTCTATCCAATGCCGGCGGACATTTTCATCAAACGCCGGGTTTTGAAAAATGTTACAGCGGCGGCATGGCGATTGATCCCGCCGACGCAAATGTAATCTATTGCTCGCTGCCCATTGAAGGAAAGCATGGCAAAGTATACGAGATCGTGAAATATATGCTGAACGAAAATGGGGAGATTCTTTCTTCTATACCGGTGACCAAGGATTCAAAGCAGAACAATGTGCGCCCGTACGTGATTCCCGGATCGGAAGGTACGCCCTTACGGCTGACGTGGATGACGGGCGAATATTACGATTGGATTGTCAGGCCGCAGCGTCCGTTAGCATTTAATACGGGCATCGCCTGCGATTTCAAAGGATTTCCGGATAAGAAAGAGAAAAACAACGTCCTGTCAGGTGAAAACTTTCAATTCAATATCGACAAGGATTTTACATTAGAGCAAACCATTACGCCGGATACAAACAATTATCAGGGTTCGCTGTTGCAACTTGGCGACTTGGAATACTTCCTCAACGGCCAAACCCTGAAACCCGAAGTGCGGTATAAAGGAAAGGTATATGCAAGTACCAACGTACTCGGCACATCGGACGGTTGGAAAACCGGCGGACATGGTACGGACGGAAAGTGGCGCGATCCGTTCAAATATGAGCAGTTCCGTTTAAGAATGGAGTATCAGGGAGGCATTCTCTGCGTATATATTAACGGTTTATTAGATCAGAAAGTTAATTTGCTCTGTGCGCCCAAACATAAAATCCCTACCGAGAAAGATATGGGCGCTTACCTTTTCGTTTATTTTACCGATCCTACGCACAGCCTCTTCATGGCTACCAGCCGTGACGGCTATACGTTCACGGCAGTCAACGACGGAAAGCCGGTTATGGCAGGCGACACCCTGGCTACGCAAAAGGGAATCCGTGATCCGCATATCTATCGCGGCCCCGACGGAGCTTTTTATATGGCCATGACAGACCTGCATATTTTCGGCAAACAGGCAGGCTATCGCACGACCGACTGGGAGCGCCCTTCCGAACAGTATGATTGGGGGAACAACCGCGGTTTTGTATTGATGAAATCGTTCGACCTGATTCATTGGACACGTAGTGTGGTACATATTGAAAAGTTCTTTCCCGAATTGAACGTTTCTTGCGCTTGGGCTCCCGAAACCATCTATGATCCGGTGGCAAAGAAAATGATGATCTACTTCACCATGCGTTTGGACGGCAAAGGAAAAACAAAGCTCTACTATGCCTACACGGATGATGAATTCACGAAATTAGTTTCTAAACCCGAAATATTATTCCATTATCCCAATCCGGACGTACAGGTTCTTGATGCGGACATCACGGCGATACCCGATGGGCGTTATTGCATGATGTTCGTAGCGCAAGAATCTCCCGGAGGTATCCGTATGGCTTTTTCCGACAGCATCCATTCGGGATACAAATATGAAGATTTGTGGGCGGATGCCGAACCCGGCGCTTGCGAAGCGCCCAATATATGGAAGCGTATCGGCGAAGATAAATGGGTGCTGATGTACGACATATTTAGCATCAAACCCCATAATTTCGGCTTTGTAGAAACAACCGGTTTTAAAACATTCGATAGTCTCGGACATTTCAACCGGGGAGTGATGAAAATGACCAATACGGTTTCGCCCAAACATGGAGCCATTATTCAGATCACGGCCGAAGAGGCGGACCGGTTAGAAAAATATTGGAATCAATAAAATCTGAGTGGGAAAAAATGAAATCGCTAAGGCAAGTAATACTTGCACTCTTATTGCTGCTTGCGGCAACCGAAGCGGCTCCGATTATACATCATTTACAATTTGAACAACTTTCTGCGCCTCAGGTTTTGCCTACGAACGAAGTGCAGAAGGTTTATCAGGATAAAGACGGATTTATGTGGTTTGCTACCCGCAACGGCCTTTGCCGGTATGACGGATACGAAACGACGCTTTATAAATCCAATCTCTATGCTCCGGGATTGTTGACGAATAATAGTATCACTTGCCTGGCAGATGACGGTAATGATCTGTGGATCGGTACGGCAGAAGGACTAAATGCACTGAATAAAAAGACCGGCGAGGTGCGCAAATACTTTCTGTATCCATCTGTTCCCAACAATGTGGTCTCTGCTCTGTGTGTTACGCAGGATGGTACGATTTGGTTAGGCACCGACGAAGGCTTATGCCGTTATGTACCCGATAAAGATATTTTTGTCCGTTGTGGAGGCGACTTCGCGGGCGGGAGATTAACTCATGCTTCTATCAAGTCTTTGCTCGAAGATTCCGACGGTGATCTTTGGATTGGAACTTGGACACAAGGATTGTACCGGTATACTCCATCTACGGGTAAAGTGGAAATATATCCTCAAGTAAATGAGCGGAATTCATCACATATTATTTATGAAGATAGCCATAAAAATATATGGGTAGGTAGTTGGGGATGCGGACTTTTCAGGCTGGAGAATCCAAAAGATATGGAGCGTATTTCTTATACATGTTACCTGCATACGGCAGGCGACGAAATGAGTTTGTCCGATAACATTGTGTATGATATTAGTGAGGATACGAATACACGTTCTCTTTGGGTCGGTACCCGGAGTGGCTTAAGCATACTGAAATTAGATGATCCCGAAATTTTTATTAATTATAAACCGGGAAAATCGGCTTATCTTATTCCTTCCGATGAAATCAATTCGATTTTGCGGGATGATCAGAATAATATGTGGATAGGAACAATCGGCGGTGGCGTGTTGAAAGCAAATACGCACGAAACGTTATTCAATCTGCATACACTTCATTTCGGAGACGAAGATATTCCGGTAACTTCTGTTCGCGCACTGTTTGCAGATGCCGACCGGAATTTGTGGATTGGAGTCGGTACGTATGGATTGGCCCGCAAAGAGTTTGCAACGGGAGAATTGAAAATGTATTCGCATATACCTGAATTTTCGGAAGTTTCCGCATTGCCTTCGCTTACTTCCGTTTTGCAGCGTAAAAAGAATGGTGAGATTTGGTTTGGTATCTATAATGGGGGGATTTACATTTACAAAAAAGGTGAGAAAGTCAGGCATTTGACGAGTGAGAACTGCGACTTTCTTACATCTCTCAGCGTATCGGCTCTATACGAAGACGAAGAAGGTAACTGTTGGGTAGGGATGCGTGGCGGCTTGGGAGTGAGCCTGGCGGACGGAACGAGTTATCGTTTTGACAAAATGCAGTTTGCCGACAGCCTGTCTGCCGACTGGATTTATGTGAGAGACATTGTAAAAGAAACGGATCATAGTGTATGGGTGGCAACCTCTAATTGGGGGGTGATCCATATAACGGGGGATATACGTCAACCCTCCACATTGAAATATGAGAATTATAGCTATAACAATGAGCAATTGACTACGAATACGGTTTTCTGTTTGCAGATTGATCGCAACGGAAGGCTTTGGGCGGGAACGGAAGGAGGAGGCTTGTATTTGTACGACCGGGAGAACAATCGATTTGAAGAGAAGAATCAAACGTATAATATCCCCGGAGATGTCATTCTGAGTATGGAAGAAGATAAGAGTGGCGGTTTGTGGTTGAGTACCAATTCCGGATTGATCAACCTTAAAGTGGCAGCCGTTGGCAGTGACTTTTCCACTCGTGTGTATACATCGGCCGATGGGCTGCAAGATAATATGGTCGTCAGTTCTTCGTGCAACGATGGTGAAGAGCTGTTTTTCGGGGGACACAGCGGATATAATAGTTTTTCCCCTGAAAAAATGGATGTTTCATGCCGGGAAGTTAAATTTCTGATAACGGATATGAAGATATTCAATCATTCGTATGCCGGATTGCCGTCTGAGGCGAAGCAGGAAATCTCTCCTGTAATACCGACTTATGCCCGCGAGGTGAAGCTTCCTTATAAGTACAACAATTTTAGTATTGAGTTTGCATCGCTTACGTATAAGAATCCCGAATTAAACAGGTATGCGTATCGCCTTCTTCATTTTGATACCGACTGGTTATATACCGGTGCCGAACGGCGTTTTGCTTACTACAACAACCTGCCGAGCGGCACCTATACGTTTCAATTGAAAGCGACTAATGAAAACGGCGTATGGAGTAATTACATCCGCGAACTGACGGTGGTAGTACTCCCTCCGCCTTGGGCTACCTGGTGGGCGTATGTCATCTATGTGGTCGTCTCATTGGGAATGATCTGGCTCTTCTACCGGATAGCAAAGAACCGGATGTTATTACGAAACGAATTGCGGGTCAGGGAGATAGAAAAGGCGAGAGCGGAAGAACTCAATCATGCAAAACTGCAATTCTTTACAAATGTCTCCCACGAATTATTGACGCCGCTGACGATCATTTCGGCTTCGGTGGATGAACTGAAAATACAAGCTCCTGCCCACAGTGATTTATACGCGGTGATCAGTAGCAATGCACAGCGGCTGATACGGTTACTGCAACAAATTCTTGAATTCCGGAAAGCGGAAAGCGGCAATCTGAAACTTCGGGTGTCGCTCGGCGATCTGGTTACTTTTGTGAAGAAAGAGGCCGAGAGCTTCTCTCCATTGGCGAGGAAACACAAGATGCACTTTTCCGTACTGTGCGATCCGGAATCCATTATGGGTTATTTCGATGTTGATAAATTGGATAAAATCTTGTATAATCTACTTTCCAACGCTGCCAAATACAATAAAAAAGGAGGATTTATCCGGATAACGTTGACCTGTGATGAAGATAAAGATTTTGTTCTTTTACGGATTAAAGATGACGGTGGCGGCATCTCGAAAGAGAAACAAGCGACGCTCTTCGAGCGTTTTTACGAAGGAGACTACCGCAAGTTTAATACCATTGGTACGGGAATCGGGCTATCGCTGACGAAAGACTTGGTGAAACTGCACGAGGGAACGATCCGGGTAGATAGCGAAGAAGGAAAAGGTACGGAGTTTACGGTGAGATTGCCCATCGACCGCTCTTATTACCGGGAAGAACAAATAGATGAAGGCATCGTATTGCCCATGCAAAAGACGGCGAACGACTACGAGCAACAAGAAGAGACGATCAATACCCGTACGCAGATAAAGAAAACGAATCCGAACATTCTGGTGGTGGAAGATAATGAGGATTTATTGCAATTGATGATGAAATTGCTCGGTCAGGAATATAATATATTTACGGCCGGGAATGGAAAAGAAGGCATAGCCGTGTTGGAGAATGAAGACATTGATCTGATTGTATCCGATGTGATGATGCCTGAGATGGACGGCATAGCGTTTTGCAAATACGTAAGAAGCAATCTGGAGATCAGCCATATCCCCATCATCTTGTTAACAGCCAAAAGCAAGGAAGAAGACCGGGCGGAAGCCTATGAAACAGGTGCGGATGCTTTTATCGGCAAACCCTTCCACCTGCCGGTGTTGTATGCCCGCATCCGTAATCTGCTGAAACTTAAAAAACGCATGGCGCACGATTTTAAGAACCAATTGGTGTTTGAAATGAAAGACCTGAATTATACCAGTTTGGATGAAGATTTCATGAGGCGCGCCATCGAATGCGTGAACAATCATCTGAAAGACGGCGAGTTCGATCAGCCGCAGTTTGTAGTCGAGATGAGAACCAGCAAGTCTACCCTGTATAAAAAGTTAAAGTCTTTGACCGGTCTCAATACTTCCGCCTTTATCCGCAATGTCCGCCTGAAAGCGGCCTGCCGGATGATGGAAGAAAAGGGCGCCAATATTCGTGTGTCCGAATTAGCTTATGCCGTAGGCTTCAACGATCCTAAATATTTCAGCGCCTGCTTCAAAAAAGAATTCGGCATGTTACCTTCCGAATATATCGAACGTTTTATCCAGGAAGAATGAATCATCCGTCAACGAGTTGTTGTTTCTAACGGCGAAGCGCTTTCTTTAAAAAACTCTTCCTGGAGACGAAGCGTTGCTTGATCCTCTTTCCTGACTTCCGCGATTTTC
>DOZP01000307.1:0-810 GCA_003517945.1 Porphyromonadaceae bacterium
TACGCACCGTCAGAAATCATTGCTTGAAGCTCCTGTGGTTGAATTCTTCGGTCATGCCGAATTGGATGCCGAAACAAACAAGGGTGGCCGGACCAACATCACATTGAAGGCCGACAGCCTGGTTTTCCACGACAGCGTGATCTTTGCCGGCAGAGCAATTGAACTGAAACCCTATACCACGGACGCGACACAACGCGCGAACGACATGCGTTACGGCGTGATCAACGACAAGGGTGCGAACCGCGCGAACTACAGCTTCTATGGCCCCGCGATTGCGATGGAAGACCGCGGTCTTCCCGTTCTGGAACTCGGTTACCAGCGTTGCAATGAACCTCCCAGCTCTCCCAACGCTTCGCCCAACGTGCGTTCGGAAGCCGGAAAAGAAAGGACTCCGATGGTAGGAGGCGATATTATCGTCGCCTTCAAGCACGGCTACTCCATGCCCATGTTCAATACCGTCGTTGCCAACCATGCCCGCATCTCGTTCATCTCGGACTCATTGGATGGCATGCCCGGCGGAGAATATGTAGACGCTTTTATCCGCACCGACCTGCTCCGTATCCGCAACAAAGTGGAATTTTATACGGATCCCTCCGCTCCGAAAGACCGTCAGGGCAAATTTGTGCTGTCGACTCCTATCCAGATGGACGACCAGATGGTTGATCCGGGTATGTATATGCGTCACCTCCACACGGAACCGGGCAGCGAACTGAGCCTTGATGGCGAAGAAACCCTGATGATCATCCCCACCACCGTAGTGGGCGGTTATGGAAACATCCATGAAAATGTGATGGTCAAACCGGACGGTAT
>DOZP01000307.1:830-2888 GCA_003517945.1 Porphyromonadaceae bacterium
AAGCTGACCATCCACAACCTTCAGATGGAACAAGACGCCATACTCCGCATATCAATCGGCAACCGCAACTGCACTAACGGTGGTTCTTGCATCCAGACAGATACGATAGAAATACAGGATACGGTCTTCACCGAAGGCATCATTCCGGTCGTCGTATTACCTGAAATGGAAACGATTGAGCCCGGCTGTTACCTGTTCATGGTCTACGGCGATTCAATGGGCATAAGCAGTGAATATGTGCGTAACTTTCAGTTGGCCAAAAAGCGTCACGGCGAAAATTACCTCACTCTGAGCTTCACTGAACGGGGTAAAGTCTACCTGTGCGTAACCACTCACCCGGTTGATGACATCCGACGTTGGATAGACCTGCCTGCAGTATCGGGTGTAACGACCACTCCCGGCGCGGGTCGCAGTTACGCTTTCGGCTACCAAAACTTCACATTTACGGCAAGGTATTCGGGCACTCCGTTGAAAGTAAGAGCCTTGGGGAACTATTCCAAAAGACTCGTCGACCTTGATTTAACGGGCAAACTTCTGGACGACGGCAGTTACCAGTATACGATCTACCAGGTAAGCGAACCGTGGACGGTTCAGATCGGTCCGGACCTGTCTACGATCTCCGTATCGAACGAGGACGTCTCCGGCCAGCGCGTCTGGACCTACAAGAACACGTTGTATATCAATGCCGATGTCGACGATGTGGTAAGTATCTACAACATGACGGGTGTCTTGTATCGTAAGGTTGATATCTCCGCGGGTACGAACAAATTCACGCTGGAACGCGGCGTGTATGTCGTGACGCTGAAAGACGGCACGGTACACAAGGTCGTTATAAAGTAATGTCTGATGATTGATTGAGACAGCAAAAAGGGAAAGTCCCGGAGCTTCGGACAGCTTCGGGACTTTCTGTGTTTTTACGCTTCGGAGAGCTGTCTTCAGCGGACGGAATTTGTTATAAGATCTCCTTTATTTCCGGTAGGGAAGCTACGTTGTAGGTCGGTTCGAAGTCGCAGGGGGGTAAGTGGCCGGGATTAAACCATACCTGGTCTATTTGGGCCTTTTGGGCGCCACAGATGTCGGCTTCCCAACTGTCGCCGATCATCAGCGATTCGGAACGGCGGGAGTTTGTGTTGATCAGGGCGAAGTTGAAAATCTCCTTATGTGGTTTCCGGACGGATGCGTCTTCCGACAGGATAATACGCTCGAAATAGGGGGTAAGCCCGCAGTTTCGCAGTTTTAACGACTGTATTTCGCGGAATCCGTTGGATAAGATGAAAAGACGGTATCCGCCGGCGTGTAGGTATTCAATCAACTCTTTCGCACCCGCGATCATGCGTGTTTTCCGGCTGGTTCGTTGCAGGAAATCCTGATTGAGATTCAGGGCATACGCTTTGTCGTCTATGCCCATGGGGCGCAACACATACAACAGGCGCTCAAGAATAAGCGTCTGCCGGTCTATCTCGTGATTCCGGTATTGTTCCCATAATGACAGGTTATGGGGCATATACGTATTGAAGAATGCTTCGAAAGAAGGGTAATATCGTCCGAAATGATATTTATCGTAGATTTCTTCGAGGCATTCTTTATTGTTGTGGAAGGTGTCCCACAGGGTGTCGTCGAGATCGAAAAACAGGGATTTGTATCTTTTCCCGTTAGGCGTCATCCGACTTCGATCACTAAATAGTTGCTCAGACTCCAGAACCTGTCCGGGTTGTCTATTTCCAGTGTCAGGTTTCCGTCGGGATCTTTGAGAAAATGACAGGCATCTTCGGGATGGTTGGTTCTTATTTTGGCTTTTGACGCAAAGAGAGGGATTGTTGTAACCTGGCGTTTGTCTGCCATAATGAAATATTCTTTATTGAAATCGCCTTGCAACGCTTTCGATTTGGAGAACAATCCGCCTCCGGTAAGAATTTGTTGTTCTTTCAGTTCTTTTTTGGTCCCGAAGCAATAATATACCGTATTGAGGGATTGATCCTGGCTGCTGATGCGTTCGCTCTGGCTTTCGCTGAGTTCTCTGAGCATCTCTATATCCGTACTTAAATCTTCTACCTGTCC
>DOZP01000307.1:2919-3556 GCA_003517945.1 Porphyromonadaceae bacterium
GTCTTTTGTCAGGCGGTCGATCGTCTTCTGCAAGGCGGAAGAACGTACGTTGCTTGCATTCAGTTTATCGCTGAGTTCGGCTAACTGTTGTTTGTTTTTCTTTAACGTTTCGACCACAACAGCCATGTCGTTTTTTATTTGCTCGCGCTTTGTGCCCGATAACTCCGTATCTTTTTGTATATCCAGGTATTTTTCGGTCTCGCGGATGGATTTTATATCATTCTCAATCATATTCAGAATCCCCAATATATCGTTTATTTCCACTTCACTTTTCTTTATATGAAGTTTCAGGGAGTCGTTTTCCGCTTTCATTTTTTTATATTCTGCGGAATTTTCTGCGCATGCCGTAAACAATAGGATACATGCGAACGCGGCTAAAATTTTTTTCATAGCTGTTGTTTTTAATAGTTCATTGTTTAATCGTTTTCCCTGCGTGTTTCACGCCTTCGAGAATAATCACAAATTCACCTTTAGGTTCTTTGGCCGAAAAATAAAGGATCGTTTCTTCCAGGTTTCCGCGTACCGTTTCTTCAAAATGTTTGGATATCTCGCGGGAAACGGAAACGGAACGGTCTTTGCCGCATACGTCGGATAGCTGGGTGAGTGTTTTTACCAACCGGAACGGAGACTCATAGAG
>DOZP01000307.1:3657-5150 GCA_003517945.1 Porphyromonadaceae bacterium
CATTCCACTTCAACCCCCTGTTGCACACATGCGCGCACGAGTAAAAAACCGGGATCCGAGATCGCCGGCGTTCCGGCGTCTGACACCAGTGCGATGGTTTCTCCGGCTTTTATGCGTTCCGCCAATTGTTCGACGGTTTTGTGTTCGTTGAATTTATGGTGCGACTGCAGCCGGTTTTGTATATCGTAGTGTTTGAGTAAAACGCTCGTTGTACGCGTATCTTCCGCTAAGATGAGATCCGCTTCCCTGAGTGCACGGATGGCTCTGAATGTCATATCTTCCAGATTTCCTACCGGGGTCGGGACGACAATAAGTTTTGCCATTGTTACAAAAATCTGATCTCTAATACTTTCATAAAATCTTTCACGGTCGGATTCGTGAAATCCCAATGCAGTTTTTCTTCCAGAAACAGGATGGACTCTTTGTATGAAATTTTGTTGTTCAGCGCCGTAATTACTCTATTCATCACTTCTTCACTGCCTCCGAACAATTCACGGCGATAACGAAAACGATCGTTCAGGCTGAATGCTTTCCGTAAATCCGCTAATTTCCGTTTTTCTATGGCATCGTTTACAGACGGAGGTGCGCTGCCTTCTGCCGGAATGCCGTTTGATATGTGTATTGTTTTCGCTTCCGGCGCTTTGTTTGTTTTCGCCGTTTCCGGCGCGGCCGGCCGGTGCGTACGCATTATTTTTTCCACAGGTGTTTCAGGGAGGGTGATCGTGGACTGTTCTTTCGGAACAGGCCTCGGCGGTCTTTTTTCTGCCGGCGGCTTCGCTAACGGCGGCTCAATCGGGGCTTCTATCACTTTGGGCGCCGGCTTTTGAGGGGGAGCGTCCGGTTGCTTTTTGACGGGAGGGGGCGTATCCGGAACGGTCTTCGATGGCGTTTCGCCGGGCGAACGCTCCGTTGCCGGGGTAGAAGTAGCGTTGGCGGGAGGTTCCGCATTTGCCGGCGGGGCGTCTATATGGCGTATTTGCTGATGGATAGCTAAAATCAATGCCTGGTGTTTTTTCATTTGTGAAGCAAACAGTTCCACCTGGTCCGCTTCCAGCGTATGGAAATCACGTTGTATCTTATGTATCAGGTCGAACGTTTGGCTGAAGAACGACACCGGGTATATATCCGAGTCGATCATGCTGTTTGTCAAATCTTTTAATATCTGAATAGTAGATATAACCTGTCGTAATTTATCATTATTCGCCATAATCCTGAAGTATTTTGCCGTAATACAAAGAAAATGCCGTGCGTCAACGCACACGTATCCGCAAAGATATAATTTATTTTTATTAAAAACGAAAAATCCGTAACAATTAATCGTTTGTGATTCGGCGTTATGCAAACGATTCCGGCTTTCGTCCGCCTGTCCGGCGAAAGCGTTTTGATCACTCTCCTAATCTCCAGTTTACCAGGCAGAGGCGCCGGGTGGCGCGCGTGAAAGCGGTATACAGCCACCGGTAGAAGTCTTCCCCCATCATTTCTTCCGTGACATA
>DOZP01000307.1:5178-5688 GCA_003517945.1 Porphyromonadaceae bacterium
TATTTTACCTGCACGGCATTGAAATAAGGGTCTTCCTTGATTTTTTTCATGCGTTCGGCTTTTGTACGTATATCGGCATAATCTTCGGCGACGGATAGAAACAGCCGGTCGCTTTGTTCTTTCGACAAAGCCGGAGATTCGCTATGAAGCGTATCCAACAGCACTTTCAATTCCATCTCCGTCTCGTCGTCTTCGAAACGCGCCAAAACGGTACAAAACCGGAATCCGTGCATTTCTTCCATGCGCCTTACGCGCAAAACCCGTATCATTTCTCCGTTCGCGATAAAATCATGATCTTTATGCGTTTTACTCCAGAAATAATTGTTTTTGACTACCATCAGTCGGTCTCCGGAGGCTATTTCTTCTTCACGGTACAGGATCCGGTTCCGGATGCCGTTATTATAGATGTTGGCGTTTTTGTTGGAACGGCAAATGACGATGGTATCATCCGCTCCGTCCCGGCTGTATGCCGATGATAGTTCTTCGATAAGCTCGTTTCCGTTGATTTTT
>DOZP01000068.1:0-5174 GCA_003517945.1 Porphyromonadaceae bacterium
GATAGCGTAAAACTTGGCATCGGTCTTTAAGAGTTGCCTTATATTCCCGTCAATGTCTTTAATCACTTGGGATTTATAGACATTATCATCCGTAAGGTTGAAAAAGCCTTCTGTATAAATTCCCTGCTCCATCCGTTGCATATCTTCATGCTCCAAATAATTTGCCAACTGTCGGCTACTGCCTGCATTGTTATATGTTCCTTTGGATGGTGGCGGGAAGTCTATATTCATCGCTTATTCGGGGTTGATTAATTGGCAAATCTCGGCTTTCAGGTTCTCTTTACGCTTGCCGTCCATTACTCCACAACTCGCCAAATCCACATAAAGGCTAATCAGCTTCAATAGTTTTGCGTTATCTCTTTTCTGTACCTGTTGTAACGTGCCGATTTGCTTACCCTGACCGTTTATCACATCGGCATGTTCTGTAAATTTGTCGCTTAGCCTTTTCAGTACAGCGTTATACTTCTCTTGGTTCTTTTCCAACTGTGAAAGAACAAGCGTTTCCAAAGCTTTCACTATTCCATCGAAGCGGACGGCTATTGAGTTGGTTGCCCGTATCATCGGGTTCAGTTCCTTTTCCTCATAGTTCCGTATGAAACGGATAATATCATCCTGCCGTTTGTTGATTTTGAAAAGTTCCGCTTTGACTGATTCGGGGGCTTCGGCGGGATTGATATTTGCCTTGTCGATGTATCGAAAAGCCAGTTTTACAACTTCACTCTTTTTCAGCGAATAGCATTTGCAGATTTTTTCTACTAAACGATTGGTTTGCTCATCTATCGCAATGGTCTTGAATATGATATTTCGATTCTGTTTTGTCATAGTTATAACTATTTTATGACTATTTACACACTTAACTTGCTTAAATAGAATTGTATATCAATTCAAGTTATAGCAAGTGTTATAACTGTGCTTTAGGATAAAGCACTAAAGCCGAAGGCTTTGCCCCGCAGGGCAAGAGGGAAGAACAGGACTTGTCCAGTTCCCTCTTGCTACTTTCTACGACTTTGAAAGTGCGCAGAAAGTTGGCGGTTGCAGTGACGGTTTGCGATTAATCGGGCGACTGCTCATCGTTGCCATTTACATCGTTTTGCTCTTCGGGTGGATTATCCTTTTCAAACTTTTGGATAGTTCGATAATCGCAATGTTCCCGAACAAATGAACGAACATCATCCGCTCGATAATAGATTTTCTGTCCGTACCGTAAGAAGGGTAAAACGCCGTTGCTCCGGTGGCGTTGAAGGGTACGTTTGCTGCACCTAAGCATGAAACACAAGTCCTGATTATCCAACAGTTTTTCGTCCTTATCGAAAACTTCGTTGGTATTGACAAGTGATTTCAGGTCTTTGCCTATATCATTCAGTTTTTTGGATAGCCGTTCCATCCATTTTTCAAAATCGTCGTTATTGATGTACATTTTGCTTCGTTTTTTGAGATTAATACTAATTTTCTCAATGCATTGACGAAGCAAAGTTCAGCAGAACAAAGCAATAAAAATAGAGGAGTCTGGTACAGACCCCTCTATTATAAGATTATATATTGCTGATATTTAGCTTATTACAAAATCATCTTTTTTCATCTTTATTTTTCCTGTCGTTTTCAGCCTGCCTTTTCTTGTACTCCTTCAGCAGTACGGCTTTCAAAGCATCGAGCGTTTTTGTCAGGTTATAGGGTTTCCGCTTGAATAGTTCCCTTTGGCAATCGGACAGGCTATTAAAACTAAATCCAAAAGCCTGTTGAAATACGTTGGCAAGTGCTGTTTTCGAAGGTTTTTTACCTGTGTCATCATCCAAACCACCTAATAAATGGAGCGATATGAGTATTTCCGTCATTCCCATAATACCCAGATTGGGAAATTTCGAAATGACCGACAAAGAGGATTGCAATACTGGTCGATTGGATGGTGTAAACTGTTCGGGATGCCGGATTTTCAGTAGTAACAGTTCCCGTTCAGAATCAAGAAAAGATAAGGCTTTTTGTAGATACAGTTTTTTCAGGGCATTTTCCCCCCTGCTCGTACCGATGGATGTTTTCTAAGGCTGCTAACTCAATACGAGTAATATTCAACGTTCGATGGATATTTGCATACTCACCGGAACTACTGACTGCCTCTATATGTTCAACAAAATTTCCATAGGCACATTCCATTTGTTCATTCGATTCGGTTTGTGAGGGTTCACTCAATAGAGCAAACAGCCTCATGTTTGTTAATTCATTCATAAGCATAAATTTTAAATTATTTGTTATTGATAATAAGACCGAAGTCCAGTTTTATGCCAAATGATGAAATTTGAAAACCTCAATTAACCTCCCTTTATCATATTCTTAGTCACAAATTCCTCAAAAAAAGTATCGCGAAAACTGCTTCCGATTGGGATTTCAAACGTCTTTATATAAATATCATTGTTATCAAACGAATCAATATGCCGGGTGTTAACAATATATGATTTGCTTACCCGCAGAAAATCTGTTGCGGGAAGTTGTTTTCCGATGGTTGTCAGGTTCATGTGGGTAATAATCTTCTGTTCTGTCGTTTGGATAACGACGTAATCTTTCAATCCTTCGATAAAGAAAATGTCTTTGAATTGAATCTTGAAATATCTGCGGTCGGATTTCACAAAAATATGTTCCTGTGTAACGGTTTCCACACTGCTTTTCTGCGTATTGGCAGAAAGTAGCGCAAGGTAATCGCGGGCTTTCTCTACAGCCTTTTGAAAGCGTTCTAATTCGATAGGTTTAACAAGGTAATCTACCGCATCGACTTGGTAACTATCTACTGCATATTCCGAGTAAGCAGTAGTAAAAATTACCAAGGTATCGGGTCGGATAGTCTTGGCAAATTCAATGCCGTCAATACCTGGCATCCGGATATCCAAAAAGACCAAATCAACATTATTTCCGGATAGGAATTCCCCCGCAGACGTAGCGTCTGCAAAACTGCCCGATAAGTTTAATCCGGGTGTTTCTTCCACTAACAATTGTACGGCTTCCCGTGCCAATGGTTCGTCATCTACAATAATACACTTCATAATTTTATTTGCAATTTGACGGTATATGTTATTTCATTTTCAATAATATTCAGCGTATAGTCTTTCCCATACAATAATTCCAAACGCCGTTTGATGTTAGCTAACCCCAATCCACCACGCCCATTTTTTTTCTGTGGTTTGGCGGGTTTGGAATTGACACACACAAAATGCAGGTTGTCGTTCATCACTTCAAAATACAGGTGAACATAGGATAACTCCACACTGTCATTGTTGTGTTTAACAGCATTTTCGACAAACGGGATAAAGAGTAACGGTGGTACGGCAATCTTACTGATGTCACTTTTTACAGATACTATAAATTCAAATTTATCCCTGCGAATCTTTTCCAGATTCAGGAAATCGGTGAGAAATTGAATATCTGCTTTTAAATTTACTTGTTCTTTACTACTATCATTGATTTGATATTTCAACAGGTCTTTCAGCTTTGACAAGACAATGGCAGCCTCATTCGGATTTTTCTTTATCAATACATTGGCATTATTTAGCATGTTAAATAGAAAATGCGGGTTGATTTGGTTTTTCAACTGTTCCAGTTCTGTTTGCATGGTTGCATTTTCAAGCGCATTTATCCGGTATTCGTTTATTATCCATTGTCGGAATAATAGAATAGTCGAAGTTCCTGCCACCAAAAGTCCAAACTGTATAATAATTGAAGCAATATTTAGCAGGATAAATCCGGCAGGTGGCTCTACACCTCTTTCAGGGCGGGGGATTGCCACCAAAAGTTGGGAAATACTAATGAGAATAAGTGCAAAAAGGACTATTCCCAATAGGCTTAATCCATATTTCAACAGTTTGTTTTTGAATAAGAACCGAGGTACGAGGACATAAATATTAGTATAAATTATTCCTAAAAGAATGAATAGCATGATTCCGGCTAGAAACAATTCTTTTCCTAATTGTGATGGGTTCTCACTTATTCCCTGACTTGCAATAAAGACAACCGCTAATATCAACAGGATATGCCTTACAATCCGGTAACGTGAGCCGGTCAGGAAACCGGACGAGATATCTTTATGTTTCGTTGCCGTTGTCATAAACTCAAATTCAATTTTATAGTGTGCGCCTGTTCTTCTTCTGTTAATTCCAATGAATAGGCGTTCNNGGAACAAAAGTTCCAACCGACGTTTGGCATTGGATAAATCATTATTCAAACCTATTGGTTCCGATTTTATTCCTCTGCATATAAAGCATAACTGGTTATTTTCTGTTTTAAAAGAAAGATTGATGACCGCTTCTTGGTTGTCCGGATTGATGCTATCGATAGCGTATTCCACAAATGGCGTAAACAGTGACGGAGGTATCAATATTTGATTGGCATTTCCTTCTGTGGATATGGAAAATGAAAAATTACTACCGTTCCGCCAGTCTTTTTCTAATTCCAAGAAGTTCTTTAGAAAGGTAATTTCCGCATTCAATAAGACCTTCTCACGGCTACTGTCGTATAATTGATAGCGAAGTAACTTACTCAACTTCATCAAAATTTGGGATGCACGTTCGGGGGATTTCTGTGTGAGTATGACAGATTTATCTAATACATTAAATAAAAAGTTCGGATGAATCTGTGTTTTCAGGTATTCCAATTCGTTTTTTATCGTTGACTTTTCCAATTCAGTAACCCGTTTCCCTGATGTTATCCAATGCCGGAATAGTACAGGCATGGATGAACCAGCAATACAAATAACATAAGTGAACGTCAGGGCGAGAAGTTGTGTTACTATCAGTCTGACCGAACTGTTTTTATCGGTAAGTATTTCCGGCATAAATCCAACAAACAATAAAAACAATATGATACAGGAAAAAGATAAAATGTAGAGTCCGTAGCGTTTGGGTAATAAAAACCGGGGAACTAAGATGTATATATTCAGGTAGATTGCGCCAGAATAAGATAGGAATAAAATGAGAGTCCGGAGGGTGATAATATGCTCTTGTTGTCCCATAGAATCCCGGTATGTCAGTACGGAATCATAAAGTACAATAATGGCTAAAAGCATGATAAGCAAAACATGCCTGTAAATCCTGTATTTCGGTTCAATCAGGAAGTCCGTTACTGAATTATGATATGGTATTCTCTTGTCTTGCATCGGAATAAAAATTGTACTGCAAATTTCGGCATTTATTTTA
>DOZP01000068.1:5232-5738 GCA_003517945.1 Porphyromonadaceae bacterium
ATCGGTATATGTTTCTACCTGTGCGCCAATTGACAGGTTTTTGAGTAATTGTTGTGAGTAGGCAAATTTCATTGTGAATAACTTGCGGATTGGTTCCTGTTCTTGCGGGTCATACGGGTTGAATGAACCAAATAACGGTTCTCCTTCAAAGGCATAAAAATGTTTGCCGTACCAATAACCCGACATAAAAGAGAATAAAGAGGTATTCACTTTCAAAACCGGATAAACTCCCCATCCGTTGGTATAGGGTCGGATTTCCTTGTTTGGCAATTTGTCATAATATCCAGCAACATACGTTTCCAAACCAATAGAACGGATAAAACTTTTATCAAAGAACCATTCCGAACAGATTCCGGTAACAGCATTTCCCATAACAACCATAGGTTCATCAGATGTATCAATCTGCCCGCCTCGATGATAAATCAACAGTTGGAACGGAACAGATAATTGGAAACTGTTTTCAGGCTTTGTCAATTTTGCGGAAGCCGAAGCTCCAAAAGTCAATA
>DOZP01000068.1:5765-8384 GCA_003517945.1 Porphyromonadaceae bacterium
ATTGTCGTAGATGAGCTGTAATCCGCTTTCCGGTTTATCGGTAAACTGGCGTTCCCATTGGAACAAAGGTTCGATAAGCCTATGGTTCAATCCACCGTAATAATTCCCGAATACCAAATTAAAATCGGGATTGATGGCATATTGAAGTCGCAGGAACAAACTATTGAAAGCATAAACCCCTTCTTTTTGTTGGTCGCCGGAATAATACACATTGTAAGCACCTAACTCCGCACGAAAACGGGTGTCCACCTGATAAGCGATTTTAGGAAGGAAATTGATGCCGGGCAATGTTATACCTTTGGCTACCGGACTAAAATATTCATTATTCTTGAAAAATCCGGTCATGTCTATTCCAAAAGTAAGTTTGTTACTATCGCTCTCCAACAAATGGGGCGATGACAATAACTTGTCGGGAATCCATTGCGCCAATAACATATTGGGAAAACATAATAGAAGTATGATTATTATTTGATTCTTCGTTTTCATCTTTCAGGCTTTATAATCCGTATTTTATTGCAACGGCAAAGTATGGGGCGATATTAAAATGCGGGTATTCGTCAGGGGTATCGCCGTAAAATGCTTTGATTGTCCGGTCTTGGAAATAGGCTTCCCGGCTGACAGAAACGCCTCCTGTTATTCGCGCAGTTAGATATTTAGCGAGCTTAAATTCAGGTTGCAATCCGATAGTACTATATTGCTGAACGAAAATCTTGGATTTTCCGTCTTTATTAACAACAGCACTAACGCCGTTGGCTTCTCCAATCAACCGTAGTCTGAGATTCTCTTTAACCTGCATACTTGCTGAAATCTCAAAAGTGGTGGTCATGGATATGTTGAAATCAAATTTTCCGTTTTTATGCCAGTCCAAATAGAGTGCAAAGAACGCCATCGGATAACCGAGTACATTATTTATTGCAGCACCACCGCCAAGGTCTAAATTGGGATTCATTTTGCGGATAAATAATGCGCCACCCTGTCCCAAAATACATTTTCCCGAAAATTCGGATAAGTCCGTATAAACGCCACCGCCCAACATGGCAATTAACGACCACCTTTCGGATAATGGGCGGGTGTGGATAACCGCCAATTGAGCGTTCAGTACTTCATTCAGGCAATAATCAGTCGATAGATTTTTGTTGTTCATGGATACATATGTTCCTTTCAAAGCAACTGCCCATGCTGTAGGTTGATTCAGTTCGTTCATTTTTACCGATACGGGAATCTGCAATCCACCGGAAATACTCTTTAAATCGCCTTTTCCTTCACCGACCTGATTCCCATTTTCATCTAAGAAGTTAGATGGTGCAATGTATTCTGTCTTCAAAACAATTTGCGCCGTTACTTTCTGATATGCTGTTATACTCAATACTGCCACTATTACCCATACATAATACTTCATAACCGAAAATTTAAATTTGTTACGTACCAAAGGTATGAGGGTAGGAAACACGGATTTTTCAAAATATACAAACCACATGAGGAAATATACGAAACGAGTTAGTTTATATACTTTTGAAAATAGAAAATAAAATATCGCCGTTTTCTGCATAGGATTATACTGTTTTAAGTGGCGTATTTTCTGCCAACTCATATTTTCCTTCAATCCGCTGTGCAAGGTTCGTCATATCCTCGTTGATTTTCGTCTTGGTAACCTCCGCATAAATCTGTGTGGTCTTAATATTTGTATGCCCTAACATTTGGCTAAGTGTTTCAATAGGAACGCCTTGCGAGAGGCAGACGGAAGTCGAAAACGAATGTCTTCCGCAATGATAGCTTAAACGCTTGTCTATCCCCGCAGCTTTTGCAATGTCTTTCAGGTAAAGGTTGACTTCCGGACTGTTCATCAGGTTGAACAGTTTTCCGTCTTTCCCTGTCCCCTTGTATTTCTCAATAATACGCATTGGAATATCCAAAAGAGGAATGTAAGACGGTGTTCCTGTCTTTTGGCGGTTTATGATAATCCATTTGCTGCCGTCTTCCATTTTACTGATATTTGATTCCCTCAAATTTCTGACATCCGCATACGACAAGCCCGTGAAGCAGGACAGGATAAACATATCACGAACAAAATTTCTACTCCGGTTTGCGATGGGCGTTTTCATTATCCGTTCTATTTCTTCATTGGAAAGCCATCTTCGTTTTGGTCGTACCCGTGTCGGTACATAGTTGAAAAACGGGTCTTGTCGGATTACCCCTTTATTCAGGGCACGCCTGACGACCCTTCGGAAAGGCAGAACATTTCCTTCCACCGTGCGCGGAGTCATTCCCTTGTCTATTTTCAGGTAATAATCGTAGGCTTCTACAAAAGCATAGTCGATTTGCCCGAAAGCCATATCTCCCACGCCGTATTTGAACAAGATAAAATCCTTCAAATGGTTGTAGGCAACAAGGTACATGCGGTAAGTGGAATGGACTTTATTTATCCCCACGCTTTGCCTGCATTCTTCCAAATATTCGGAAAATTCCTGCAACAACGTATTTTGACGGGTTCCGATGCCTCGAAGCGCATTTTTGAGGTATTCCGCCGTTACATAACCGTTATTGCTTACCATGTTTTTGTAGTGGTCGGCTATTTCGGTTTTGTATTTTTCAATTTGTCGGTTGATGCTGTCACCTTCC
>DOZP01000180.1:0-4020 GCA_003517945.1 Porphyromonadaceae bacterium
CCGAAAAGTGTAATCAGCAGGATAGCCGCTATGAGAAGGATGTATTGCAGTTTGTTTTTTTTCCACGCAAAGGAAGAAATTTTCAGTGAGAACATGGGGATTTCGGAGGTGAGCAGGAGGGAAGTGGCGACCGCGCATAGGGAAAAGCTGATGAGAAGAACTTCGGGAGAGGTCTCTGTAAAAAGTCTTGAAAATATGAGGCCTGTGCAGGCTTCGTTGTATTGGATGACGACCGGGGAGAACGCCGTCAGGAGGGAAGACCACAGGATGGCGTGGGCCGGGACGGGGAGGCCGATGAATGATGTTTTCTGGCGTTCGTCGATATTGAATTTGGCTAATCTCAATCCCGAAAAGACAGGAATGGCAAACGCGGAAAGCAGGAATAGCTTGCACATCCATGAGTCGTTCCATGAAAGGCTGTACAATAGTTTGTCGAGAAAACCGAATAACATCATGCCGGGAGCGATGCCGAAACTGATCAGGTCCGCCAGCGAATCGAGTTCTTTGCCCATTGGGGAATAGGCTTTCAATAAGCGGGCGGCCAGTCCGTCGCTGAAGTCAAATACGGCGGCGGCGAATATGGCGATCATGGCTCCGTAGTAATTGCCCGATATACCTAAGATAGCGGCGTAGAATCCGAATGCCAGGCTGATGCAGGTCAGTATGTTCGGAACGTGTTTGGTGAGGTTTTTCATTTGCTTTCAGGATTTACTTGCATCGGAAACGGGGTGCGCGGCGTGTTTGGGGGTATAAGTGATCTTTCCCAAACGGGCGATCGGAGTCTGGTTTCCCGTCACTTTCTGATCCGGTTCAACCAATATTTCCGTGTCTAAGGGTAGGAATGTGTCCACGCGGGAGCCGAATTTTATAAAACCCATCTGTTCGTTGACTTCACAATATTCGCCTTCTTTCGCGTACGTTACGATACGGCGTGCCATGGCGCCGGCGATTTGCCGGGTTAGGACGTCTACCCCGTAATCAGTCCGGATCACAATGGTCGAACGTTCGTTTTCGGTACTGCTTTTCGGAAGGTAGGCCGCCTGAAAACGCCCGTTCTGATGGGAGACGTGTTTTACCGTGCCGTTTACCGGAAACCAGTTGGCATGTACGTTGAATACAGACATAAAGATGGAGATCTGCAAACGTTTATCTTTAAAATACTGACTTTCTTCTACTTCTTCTATCGCGACGATCGTTCCGTCGGCCGGAGCGATGACGAGGCCTTCGGAATCGTACGGGAAACGGCGGTAAGGACTACGGAAAAAATTGAGTACGATCAGATACAGGACGACAGAGACTGTCAGCACGCTGTAAAAGATGAATTTATTGTTCACGGCGTAGAATAACACCAGATTCACGATGAATAAGATCGTAAACATGGACAATAATAAACCGGTCCCTTCTTTGTGTACTTTATGTACTTTAATTTTTCTGATGCGACGCATTTCTTTTTAAGTGTGGCAAAAATATGATTTTTTTCTTTAATAAAAAAAAAGATGCTTATAAAATACACTTTTCGATTTCACCGAGTGTGATGTACCACAGGTAACCTTCCACATCCGGGTATCCCATTTCGCGGATCAATGAGGTGTATTTTTCGATCTGGCGGCGGTGGCGCTTCTCTTTTTGTTCGCCGGATTTATAGTCTACGACAATGACCTGTTTGTTTTTACCGGTCATGATCCGGTCGGGGCGTTGCGATATGCTTTTGCCGGATAGTATTTCGGCTTCGTTCATTACTTGCATGGAGCCGTCGAACCAGCTTTTTACCATGTCCGTACCGGTCAGGGCCGTCAGTTTTTTTTCCAGCGTATTGTATTCTTCGCGATTTATTTCTCCCGATGCGTATTTTTCGGAGATGGCCGGAATGATGTCGTCGTACGTTTCGATGCGGCTTAACAGATCGTGCATCAGCAATCCGTATTTACGTTTGGTATCGTTCAGGAGGCCTTCTTTGCCGTGTAGCCGGAGTTGCAGGCGTTTGTCCGGCAGGACGGAACGGAAGCGTTTCACCGGCAGTTCTTCCGTGCGCGAAGGGGTTTGGTCCGTCACCGTTCGCCACCATGTTCCGCGTTCGTATATGCCGCTTTCGGTATCCGGCGAATAGTTGGTATCTGTCTGTAATCCTTCCCACAGAAGGCGTGATATGGTTGCCGTTTCGTTTTTAGGACGGGGCGCCATGACGATGAGTTCTTCTTTTGCGCGGGTAAATGCGACATAGAGTGTGTTGAGGTTATCCATATAGGCATGTAGTTTTTCGTGGAAATAGCCGGAGGCGAAAAATGTGTTTTTCAGAACCGGGCCGTATTTGACGGGTATCAAACTTAGTTTGTCGAACGGTTTTTGTCCGGCGCCGCACCAGATGATGGCTTCTTTCTGATCTGTTTTCCATTCGGCGAAGGGTATGATAACCGCTTTAAATCCAAGTCCTTTGGATTTGTGTATGGTCATGATACGGATGGCGTTCTGGGAATCGGGGGTTGCGATTTTTTTCTTGTATCCCGTCTCGTTCCACCACGATATGAACTGTCCCGTATCGGCTGTTTCGTTGGCAGTGTACTCGGCGACCGAATCAAGAAAGGCTTGTATAAAAACGATTTCATTCTCAGGAATCTCATTTTCAAAAAGCCGGAACACGCCTTCCGCCAGTTCGTAAAGGGGGCGGTTGGCAAGTTTGCGTAAAGCGCTCATCGTTTCGGCCGGAAAGGGCCGGAAAAGATCCTGATTTCCGGGAGTATCCGTTTTCCGCAGAAGGGCTTGCTTTTTTCGCAGCGCCGTATACGAGATGAGGGCCATCTGATAATTGCTTTCAATATCCGGTTGATGCAAGTATCTGAGCATGGTTACCAGCCAACGGACGGAGGGCGACGCATTGATCGTCAACGAATCTTCCGAGATGATATCATATTTATAACCGGATGCCGGATGTGTTTCTTTGCATGCAAGCAACGTCTCTGCCGCTTGTAGCCCTTCTTTTCCCGTACGGGTCAGGATGGCGATATCACGTAATTCGTATCCGTTATCCTGTAGTTTTTCCACGATACGGGGCAATTGTTCCAGGCTTGACTCCTGCCACTTTTTCGTTTCGGTATCGGCAAGGAATTGTATATGGACATGTCCGTCTTTGCCGGCGAACGGTTTTGAGACATGTTGCAAGGCGTCTTTGTAGGCGGAAACGATGCGGGTATTGTATTTGTTTTTTTCATCTTCCGGTAAGGATGACTGTTCTGTTTCTTCGTTGTATGTTTGTTGTAAAATGACCGGTACGGCGCTGAAGAGCATATTGTTGAATTCCACAATATGGCGGCAGCTACGCCAGTTTACATCCAGTTTTTTTTCGTTTATCTGCCGGGGGAAATCTTTTTTTACCTGCCGGTCGAGGAGCGTCCAGTCCGAATTCCGGAAGCGGTAGATACTTTGTTTGACGTCTCCTACAATCAGGTTGCTCCGGCCGTTGTCGAGGCTGTCTTTCAGGAGGGGGCGGAAATTTGACCACTGCATACCGCTGGTATCCTGAAATTCGTCGATCATGTAGTGTTCGATGTGCGTACCTGTCTTTTCGTAGATAAAGGGGATTTCGCTGCCGTCGATCACTTTGTGGAGTAGTTCCGTGGTATCGGCGATGAGCATCTTGTTGTTGTCTTCGCGCCATGCCGCGATATGTTGCGACAGGTCGGTGAATATTCCGAGCGCGTAGAAATTGCGCGCAATCTCGTTAGCCGTATGATAGTAAGTCAGGTTGCCAAAAAAGGAAACGACACTGCTTATCAGCTCATTCATCCCGCCGGCATAGATACGTTCGGCAGCCTGTTTTTGTTCCGGAGTGGCCGTTTTAGCAAGATATCCTTCCGTATTATCGATCAGGCTGCGGAATGTGGCGGTAGGTTCTTTCATCTCTCCCGCGGCGAGTTTGTCGAAATAGAAAAAAGCGGACCGGCTGCCGCCTTTGAAGTCCGATGGTTGCAGGCCGTATTGTTTCATAAGCGAAACGCCTTTTTCACCGAGTTCTTTCGCCGTTTT
>DOZP01000180.1:4080-5376 GCA_003517945.1 Porphyromonadaceae bacterium
TCTTTAAACAGTTGTCCGCCCAGTTTGATGATATCCCGTCGTATATCCCAGCCGCCTCCTTCTTCGATTTTGTCTTCCGTAAAACGCAGCAGCCAGTCCATCAGCGCCGCATTTTCATTTTTTTCCAATCCGGAAAGCATACTCTCCACGGCTTCTTCCATCATCTGACCTTCGTCCAGCTCAATCCTGTAATTTCCCTGTAAACCGATTTCGCGGGTGAACGCCCGTATGGTACGTTGAAAAAAATGGTCGATGGTGCTGATATTAAATGCGGAATAATCGTGCAGTATCGTGATTAATATATTTTTTGCCTGACTGCGTATTTCGGATTCGCTCTTTTTCCCGTTATCGGAGAGCAGAGATAAATAACCGGATGATTGGTGGCCGGCAAGGCGGGATAATTCGTCGATGATGCGCCCTTTCATCTCCGCCGTCGCTTTATTGGTGAAGGTTACGGCGAGTATATGCCGGTGTCGCTCCTTGCCTTTGAAGAGTAAAGACAGGTATTCGCCGGTCAATGTGTGGGTTTTTCCCGTTCCTGCGGATGCGCTGTATAGGGTGAGCATGAATCGTTAATTTGTAGAATGATTCAGATTACTTTAATTTTACAGAAACCTTCGTTTGCCAGTATGCCGGCTACCTTCCGGCGGACGTCTCCCTGAATGATAATTTCGCCTTCTTTGGCTGATCCCCCTACGCCGCATTTGACTTTCAGTAGTTTGCCGAGGGCGACTAAGTCTTCGTTTTTACCACGGAAGCCGGTAATGAGGGTTACGACTTTGCCCCCGCGGTTCTTTTTATCTAAAGATATACGTAGTGATTGTTTTTCGTTCGGAAGGGTTTCTTCTTCCTGTTCTTCGTCCGTGTCGTATTTAAAATCGGGATTCGTCGAATAAACCATTCCCAACCGGTCTTTCCAATCGTTGTTTTTCATAGAACGCAACTTTTTTGAATACAAATATACGCAAATATAGCGCGAGGAATGGTATATACAAATATAATTCCTTATTTTATCAATGCCACGGCATAGGCGGCGATGCCTTCACGGCGTCCTGTAAAACCAAGTTTTTCGGTTGTTGTTGCTTTGATTGACAGGTCATTTACCGGAATTTCCATTACTCCGGCAAGGGTTTTCTGCATATCCGGAATGTGCGGATTTAACTTAGGTTGTTCCGCTGCGATTGTGGCGTCGATGTTTCCGATTTCGTAGCCTGCCTCACGCAGGATCCGCATCGTTTTGCGCAACAGGATTTTGCTGTCTATGTTTTTATATTCGCCGGATGTATCGGGAAAGTG
>DOZP01000218.1:0-147 GCA_003517945.1 Porphyromonadaceae bacterium
CCTGTAAAGGGTGACAGACCGTACGACAGAAACCGCAGATCATTTAAAGGTAAATAATATGAAAATCAGGCTTGTCTTTACTATTTTGATCATGTTGGCATCCGCATCGGCTATGGCACAGGAAAAGGAATTGACGTTTCAGGATTT
>DOZP01000218.1:248-2336 GCA_003517945.1 Porphyromonadaceae bacterium
TTGCTTTTACACGCGAGCAATTGAATGAAACGCTCGTGTCGGCAGGCCTGCCGGAGACAAGCGTTATGCCTGTTTTTTTTATTCCGGATAAAAAGAAAACGGTGGTAGCCTTTCAATATAAGCATAACCGGGTGCATTATGATCTGATGACAAATCAGATAGTAGCCGGTTATGTATTGGACAAATCCGGTAGCCGGTGGGAGTATGATCAGGCAAACGGGAATATTGCGTTTACGAAAGAAAATAATATTTATATCGTCACACCCGGCGGTAAGACGGAAACGGTAACAGCGGAAACGAAAGAAGGCGTTGTTTGCGGGACGTCGGTACACCAGAATGAATTTGGTATTCATAAAGGACTGTTCTGGTCTCCGAAGGGAAGCGCCCTGGCTTTTTACCGGATGGATGAGTCAATGGTGACGGATTATCCGGTCGTCAATGTCAGCGAACGGGTAGCGAAAGCGCAACCGTTTAAATATCCGATGGCGGGCATGAAAAGTCATGAGGTTACCGTTGGCGTTTATCGTTTGTCGGATAAACAGACCGTATGGCTGAAAACCGGTTTGCCGAAAGAGAAATATCTTACGAATGTAACCTGGAGCCCTGATGAGAAAAGTATTTATATCGCCGAGTTGAACCGTGGGCAGGATACATGCCGGTTAGTGCGCTATAGCGCCGAAACGGGCGAACGTGAGGCGGAATTGTTTGCTGAAACGAGTAAATATTACGTTGAGCCGCAGGAGCCGGTATTGTTTCTTCCCGGTAATCCGGAACAATTTATCTGGCAAAGCCAGCGTGACGGATATAATCACCTGTATCTTTATGATACGGAGGGAATTATGTTGCGGCAACTGACAACCGGTCGTTGGGTTGTCAAAGAGGTAGTTGGCTTTGATGGCAAGGGGAATGATCTGTTTTTTGTGGCTACGGCTCCTCAGGATGCCCGTCATACGGCGGAGGAGGGAAGTCCGCTTGAAACGTATGCCTGGAAATTAAATATAAAGAACGGCAAACGGAGTTGTCTGAATTTGAAGAAGGGTGTTCATCAGGTTAGTCTGAATGCTTCCGCGACGTATCTGATTGATCAGACCTCTTCTCCCGTGATCCCCCGTGATATTGATATCATCAGCGTGAAGGATTGCCGTCAGGTTAAGTCTTTATTATCCGCCAAAAATCCGTTTGAAAATTACAGGATGCCGGATATTAAAGTCGGGACGCTTACGGCTGCGGATAGTCGGACGACGCTTTATTATCGTCTGATAACACCGCCGGATTTGGATGAAACGAAAAAATATCCTGTTATTGTGTATGTTTATGGTGGTCCCCATGCGCAGATGGTGACCGGCGGTTGGATGAATGGCGCCGGCGGTTGGGATTTGTATATGGCGCGCCGGGGGTATATCATGTTTACAATTGATAACCGTGGGTCTGCTAACCGTGGCTTTGAATTTGAGCGTGTTATTCATCGTCAGCTTGGCGCGATTGAGATGGCTGATCAGTTGAAAGGGATTGATTTTTTGAAATCGCTTCCTTATGTTGATGCCGGACGCATCGGCGTGCACGGCTGGAGTTATGGCGGGTTCATGACTACTAACCTGATGCTTACCTATCCGGATATATTCAAGGCGGGTGTTGCCGGGGGGGCGGTGATAGACTGGCATCGTTATGAAATTATGTATGGAGAGCGTTATATGGATCACCCGAAAGAGAATCCGGAGGGGTATAAAAACTCCAACCTGCTGAATAAGGCCGGTAATCTGAAGGGAAGCCTGTTGCTTATTCATGGGGATGAGGATCCTGTCGTTGTCTGGCAACATAGCCTTTTGTTTGTGAAGGCGTGTGTTGACGCGGGCACATTTCCCGACTATTTTGTTTATCCGGGCCATCCTCATAACGTAATCGGTAAAGATCGTCCGCATTTGTATGAGAAAATTACAAGATATTTTGATAGTCAGTTAAATAACAAATAAAATGAATATATTATTATTAGGTTCAGGCGGCCGTGAGCACGCATTGGCATGGAAGATTGCACAAAGTCCGAAAACCGGACAGTTATATATTGCGCCGGGTAACGCGGGCACATCTGTC
>DOZP01000218.1:2430-3604 GCA_003517945.1 Porphyromonadaceae bacterium
GCTGATGATGCGTTGTCTGACATTCCGGTGATCGGACCCGGCAGGCTGGGGGCGCGTTTGGAAGGAAGTAAGGATTTTGCAAAAGCATTTATGATGCGTCATCATATCCCTACTGCACGGTATAAGAGTTTTACGGCCGGGCAGATCGACGAAGGCATTGCTTTTCTGGATACTTTAGACGCTCCTTATGTACTGAAAGCAGACGGTTTGGCGGCCGGTAAAGGCGTGCTTATCCTGGATTCGCTGGAGGAAGCGGTTGATAAACTGGAGAATATGCTGCAGGGAATGTTTGGTGATGCAAGTCGTACCGTTGTGGTAGAAGAGTTTCTGGAAGGGGTGGAATGTTCTGTTTTTGTATTAACGGACGGAAATGATTATAAGGTATTGCCGGTGGCGAAAGATTATAAGCGTATCGGTGAAGGAAATACCGGCCTGAATACGGGAGGTATGGGCGCCGTTTCTCCTGTTCCTTTTGCGGATCAGGCATTTATGCAGAAAGTGGATGAACGTATTATACGTCCTACGATTGACGGGCTGAAAGAAGAGGGTATTGACTATAAGGGTTTTATTTTTCTCGGTCTCATTAGTGTCGCCGGAGAACCTATGGTGATTGAATACAATTGTCGTATGGGTGATCCTGAGACGGAGGTGGTTATGTTGCGCGTGCAGAGTGACCTGGTTGATCTGTTGGAAGGAATAGCCCGTGGTAATCTTGCAGACCGGGAGTTCGTGGAGGATCCGCGTACGGCCGTCACGGTGATGCTGGTCAGTGGCGGCTATCCTGAAGCGTATGAGAAAGGAAAAGTGATTACCGGTCTTGAAAATGTATCGCATGAGAGTGTTGTTTTTCACGCGGGAACGAAAATGGAGAATGGGCAAATTGTAACTGACGGAGGTCGTGTGATAGCCATAAGTTCTTACGGGACCACCAAAGAGGATGCGTTAGCTAAATCGTTTGCCGGGGCTGAGGCGATACAATTTGATAAAAAGTATTTTCGTCGTGATATCGGGTTTGATATATGAAACATTTTCGCAGCACGGATAAACGATTGAGCTCATTGTCGGATTGGCCGTCAATGTCGTTGACTTTTGCCGTATGTTTGCTGTGCTGGGTGTTATGTAGTGTATATTCAATTGGTTTTCCGTTAGAAAAAAATACGACGACAATGCCTCT
>DOZP01000218.1:3647-3940 GCA_003517945.1 Porphyromonadaceae bacterium
TAATGCAACGTATAAGTGACATAGAAATGCTTATTCGTGAGCGTACACGCTTACCGTTTATGTTGTTTCTGTTGTTGATGAGCACAAATGCAGGGTTGATACCGGTAAAGGAAGTATCTATTGTGTTATTATGCCTTGTTTTTGCAATCTATGAACTGTTTTATTCATATCAATCCCCCGAATTAACCGGAAAGTTTTTTAATATCGGCGTTTTAGTGGGTATAGCCGGTTTGTTTATGCCGCAGATCGTATGGCTTATGCCGCTTTTCTGGATAGGTATGTATCAGTTTCGC
>DOZP01000363.1:0-398 GCA_003517945.1 Porphyromonadaceae bacterium
AGGTAAACTGGTCGGATCTTAACATCGACGGGGAGATGCGGTTGCTGGAAGAAGCGTTGCAGGCGGCAGATCGAAAATCGGACACTTCTATGGTGAGAACGATTGGTTTTCAGTTGGTCTCTCTGTATGAGGCGCCTCAAAATGCAGATAAGATTCAGGATTTGATAACGATTTCGAAAAAATATGCGGGAGAAAAATGGGATATCCTTACATACCGTAGTATCATAAAGCAGTTTACCTGGGAAAATGAATTGGACTCCATGCTGAAGTATACGAAACTGGCCGTGGAGTCGGTACGCGGACAAAATAACAGTTTGGAGTATGGTTTGATGAGAAGTTATGTTGAAGATTTGAATCTTTCCGGAAGAAGCGGAGAGGCGTTGACTGTTTTGCGGGAT
>DOZP01000363.1:510-2704 GCA_003517945.1 Porphyromonadaceae bacterium
GAGGGGGGCATCCTGTTGCGGATATTGAGGTTGATATGCTGAAGGTTATTCTTGAAATGTATAAGAATGTGATTCGTACCAAAGAAGGGAAACCGGTCGTTATGGATGATTTTGGTATTTCGGCAAACAGGATTCTGGATAGAAGCCGTAATAAAATAAAAATTGACCGTGAAAGGCAGTTTGTGCATAATAAGCTGCTGAAAGATAACCTGATGTTGGATATAGAACGCGGGCAATTAAGGCAACGTCTTCTATGGTTGGGAATCGTGGTGTCGGTCATGATTGCCGTATTGATTTTTTTCTATCAGCGAAAGATCCTTAAAAAGGAACGTTCTGTCCGGAAGGCGAAGGAACAGTTGCATAGCCATACGATCCGGTTGAAAGAAAATGAGTCTGTTATCTCAAAAAATGAAGCACTAATCCGGTCATTATCCGTACAACTTGACGAGAGTGGCGAGCTAAAACAGGAGATTGAACAGCTTGCGGCGGATAATGAACATCTGAAACAAAACAATGAAACGTTACGGAAAGATATGGAACAATATTCCCGGTCGATGCATCAGAAGGATCAGGAATTATCGGCATACGAAACGCTTATCGGAGAAAATGCCCGTTTGCAGGAGCGGGAAAGGTTTCTGACGGCCCAGGTGATAGCGAATACGGAAGTGCTTGATAAATTAAGCAGGAAGTCGCGTTACATAGACGAAGCGCAATGGCCTGAGATCGTTCACGCGATTAACCGGTTGTTCGACGGATTTTCTTACCGGTTGCATACTGATTTTCCTGCATTGACCGAAGAGGATGTACGCTATTGTTGCCTAATCAAGTTGCGTCTTACTACTTCCGTGATAGCCACTCTTACCGGAATCTCACCTTCGTCGGTAACGAAACGTAAGCAGCGCATCAAGGAAAAGATGAGTCAGCAACATCGTCCGGCTGAAATCCGTAAGAATCAATCCCTGGAAACATACCTCTGGAACTATTGAGCTAATAAGATGTCCGCATATAGAACCGGCATAATGTATTAAGCGGCTGTTTTACAGTCGCTTTTGTTTTTGTATTTGTCCGGCTGTGTCCATGTAAGGAAAAGCTTTTCCGGTCGTTTTCCGCCTAACTTTGTCATATCAAATTCGTCGTATTTGTGTCTTATCAATGCGAACGGTATGGCAGAAGAAACAAATTAATCATATAAAAAAATGAATGGTATGAAAAAGTTAGGAATGAAAATGATGGTGATCGTAGCATGTCTGTTCGGGGTATCAAAAATGTATGCCCAGCATCGTATTTCAGGGCGTGTAATGATGTGGGAGGAAAACAGGGAAACACCGTTGGAGTTTGCAAATGTTACATTAAACGCAGCCGACTCTACGTTTGTAGCCGGTATAACCAGTGGTCCGGAAGGTTTTTTTGAATTTAAAAATGTTTCACAGGGGGACTATGTTGTTATCGTATCGTATGTGGGTTTTGCGCCTCAGGTACTTTCGCTGAACGGACTGGCAAAGTCGGCAGATCTGGGAGATCTGCTGATGAAAGAGGAGACGGAACGGTTGGGCACGGTGACGGTGACGGCTTCCAACAGGACGTATAAGGCAGACAGGCAAATCATATTCATAACCGATCAACAGAAAGCAAATTCAAGTAACGGGATAAACCTTTTAAATACGATTCAGCTTCCCCGTTTGACGGTTAATCCGGTGACAAATGCCGTTTCACTTCCGGGAGATGAAAGTCTTCAGTTCTGTATTAACGGAATAAAGGTAAACCATGAAGACGTGAGGGCGTTGCAACCGAACGAAGTGATCCGTGTGGAATACCTGGATAATCCGGGTTTGCGCTATGGAGATGCTGATGTTGTCATTAACTACGTTATCAAACGTGAGGTAGCCGGCGGAGCTGTAAGTGTGGATTTGGGCAATGCGGTTACGACCGGTTTCGGGGATGACCAGGTAGCGGCTAAGTTTAATTATAAGAAGTCCGAATTCGGATTGAATTATACGGTTCGTTACCGTGAACCGACCAAAGTGTGGGGAGATGAGGAACGGACGTTTAACTTCTCGGACGGCAGCAGTATGCAACGCTTTTCAGAAGGTTTTCCCAATGATTTTATGGAAAACTCACATCAGATGTCTTTTAATTATAACTTACTGGAAGACGAAAAATATTTTTTCAATGCGACATTTCGCCATTCCTTTTC
>DOZP01000363.1:2771-4014 GCA_003517945.1 Porphyromonadaceae bacterium
TAGATTTGTATTATATGCGTTCGTTGAAAAATAAGCAGCATATTGTATTGAATGTTGTAGGTACTTATATCAATTCCGGTATAGATCAGTTGTATGAAGAAAAGAAAGGGGAAGAAGTGATCAGTGATATTGTTTCCGTTGTGGACGGGGATAAATATTCGATCATCGGCGAGGGAATTTATGAAAAAACACTTGAAAATGCAGGCCGCTTTACGGCAGGAATAAAACATACGCAGTCTTTTGCCGATAATGGCTATTCCGGCACGGTCAATACCCGTACAAAAATGGATCAGGCGGATTCCTATGCCTATATTGAATATGCAGGAACAAAAGATAAATTCAGTTATATCGGGGGTGTCGGACTTTCCCGTTCGTGGGCGAAACAACAGGGTGAGGAGGACTATTCTTTTTATACTTTCCGCCCGAAACTGACGTTGCAATATAATTTTTCACGTCACGCGTTTGTTCGCCTGAAAGGAGAGATTTATAATACTTCCCCTTCGTTGTCAAATTTGAGCGCGATCGATCAATACATTGACACTTTACAGGTTATGCGTGGAAATCCGGCCTTAAAGCCAAACCTGAATTATAGTTCCGATTTGTTGTTTAACTGGAAAAAGGGTATTTACGGGATCAATCTCTTCAGTTCGTATATGTATTGTCCGAAGCCGATCATGGAAGAAATATTGCGGGAGAATGACAAGTTTATACGTACCTATAATAATCATAAAAACTGGCAGAAACTGAATAGCGAATTGACCTTATCGGTCGGGCCAATCAGGCAAATCCTTATGGTTTCGCTGACGGGGGGCATGAATCATTACATCAGCACGGGTAATACGTATAAACATAGCTATACGAATTGGTATTACAGGGCGCAGGTGATGGCTATGTATAAAAAGTTTAACGCCGTGTTCCAGGCTTACAGCGCATACGATCATTTTTCCGGGGAAACATTGAATGGCGGCGAAAATATACACATGGCGATGTTGAATTACAATGCCGGTAAATTTACGGTAGGAGCCGGTTTGATGCTGCCGTTTTCCGGACAATACAAGCGGTATTCGGAAAACAGGAATGTATATTCACCTGCAAAAATGGAGACGTATGCGAATGATTTTTCCCGGATGTTATTACTCAAGTTTGCCTGGAATTTCAATTATGGCCGCAAGGTGAAGGGTAGCAGTAAGCGACTTACTAATTCGGATACGGATTCCGGGATCATGATCGTAAATTGACCGTG
>DOZP01000176.1 GCA_003517945.1 Porphyromonadaceae bacterium
CATATTCCAGGATGGCAGCAGGGTTTGTCTTAATTCCGGAAGCCGGCTGCGCTTCCCCAGGAAATTCGGACTGAGGGAAAGAAAAGTAGAATTCGAAGGAGAGGGGTTTTTCGAAATTGCGAAAAATAAAAAACGCCCTTTCATTGTCGATATGCAATCTATCAGTGTGAAAGTAATAGGTACATCGTTCGATGCAAAGGCTTATCCGAACGAAGATTATATATCGGTATCGCTCGAAAAAGGAGAGGTTGTGCTTGAAGGAAACAGATTAAAGGCATTGCACGTAAAACGGGGCGAGAAAGTCATCTATAACCGGAAAACAGGCACATACGAAATTGTCCGTCCCAAAGATATTCAATCTTATTCCGCATGGAAACAAAAAAAGCTGGTATTCAAAGACACCCCTTTAGCAGAGGTCGTAAAAACTTTGGGCAGGACGTTTGATGTGCAAATCGAAATAGCGGATGAGGCCGTGCTGAATTACAGTTTCACGCTGTCTACCGATAATCATGACATTCATTTCATCACGGACGAACTGGAAAAAATCGCTCCCATATATTTCGAAACAAACGAGGGCGTTATGTATATAAAATCGAAAAAATAGCGCGGGCTGATTTTAAACAATTTAAATGTTAAAATCACAGGCCAACTCATACCTTCCTTTTCTCCATGTGTCATAGATAGGTATAATGCAAACAAAAGCATTATACCTATTTTATTTACCATTAAAAATTAATAACATGAAAAACGACACATCTTAACCCCCAAAAGAGGATGATAAAAACAAGCCTACACGGGATTTATTTCCATTTTTAATTCTATTTCATTTCTTCACCATTTAACAGCGGACAAACATGAAAATACGCAGAAAAAAAACACACAGTAACGCAACAACGTGTACAATTTTATTTTTTATTATTTCTTTCATCAGCTTTACGGCATCCGCCACAGCTCAAAAAGTATCTATTTCGGCCAAAAACACGAAAGTTGAAAAAGTATTGGAGACCATTACTCAACAAACAGGCCTCAGTGTCGCCTATAGTAAACAGATCGTCAATTTAGACAGGCGTCTTGATATTGACCTCACCGATGCGGAACTTAACTTGGCGCTGGATAAAATCGTTGCCGGCACCAACCTGAACTATGAAGTTAAAAACGGAAAAATCTATCTGTTTGAACAAAGAGGCAAAACAAATGAAATTTCACAACAGCAGAAAACCGTAACAGGTACGATCATCGACAATTACGGAGACCCCATTACCGGCGCGAATGTGGTTGAAAAAGGCACAACAAACGGTACGACAACCGATATCGACGGCAAATTCACGCTAAGTGTTGCGGAAAATGCGACACTGGAAATCTCTTATATCGGATATACTTCGCAATCGGTTTCTGTGTCCGGAATAAGTTCACTTCATATCCAATTGGCAGAAGACACGCAACATCTGGAAGAAATCGTGGTTGTCGGCTATGGTGTACAAAAAAAAGAAAGTCTGACCGGAGCGTTACAGACACTCAACAACGATAAACTGACAAACATCACTACACCTTCGATACAAAATATGCTGAACGGAAAAGCGGCGGGAGTTTATGTAGCGCCCGGTAACGGACGCCCGGGCTCTTCCGGAAGTATCGTGATTCGCGGGAAAGCGTCTATCAACGGAGAAACGCGTCCGTTATGGGTAATTGACGGCGTCATTGTCGGTACGGATCCCAATAATTCACTAAGCCCGAACGATATTGAAACAATGACTATCCTTAAGGATGCCGCCTCAACAGCTATTTACGGTTCTCAGGGAACAAACGGCGTAATTGTGGTGACAACAAAAAGAGGATCCGCCGATAAATTAACCATTAATGCATCGGCTAAATTGGGTATCAACAAATTATCGAATGGAAATATGGAGGTAATGAACGGAACGGAGCTATATGACTACTATAAATCTTTTCAAAATCAGGAATTGATTGCTTTCCCACGCTGGAACGAAAGTCTGAGAAACAGCAATTACGACTGGTGGAAGCTGGCTACGCAAACAGGATTCGTACAAGAGTATACAGTTTCCGCATCGGGAGGTACGGATAAAATGAGATCTTATTTTTCATTGGGTTACTACGATGAAGAAGGCGCCGTCAAAGGATATGAATACGCCAAATATAACTTCCGTCTTCGTACTGAAATGAAACCTACCTCCTGGTTAACGATCAAACCCCTCATCGCCGGCTCCGTAAGAGAGATTGACGACCGGGAACGTTCCGTCACCGCGATGTATTCTAATTTACCATGGGACAATCCGTATCAGGAAGACGGAACGCCAACGCCTAATTATTCACAAACCTGGGTAAACAGCAATTCAACAAACTATCTGTACAACCTGCAATGGAACAAAGGCGGATCCGTAACACATACTTTCATGGGTAACTTTGACTTTGATATCCGGTTTACCGACTGGCTGTCGTTCTCTTCCGTCAATAACTATACCTATAATAATTATGAATACAAATACCTTACGGATCCACGATCGTCAACAGGAGCAGGTGTTAACGGACGTATCGAAGAGCAGGTACAAAAAACCGTACGAAGGTATACCAATCAAATTCTGCGTTTCAATAAAAATTTTGGAAAGCATTCCGTCAACGGAATTTTAGCGTATGAGTTTAATGATTACACATTCAAATACCTTCAGGCAATCGGAACCGGATTTGTTCCCGGACTTGAGGTGTTGAACGTGGTTGCAATCCCTGAAAAAACAGCCGGATATGAAAATCAAAAAGCAAAACAATCCTTTATCTTCAACACGCATTATTCATACGATAATAAATACCTGGCGCAAGTCTTGTTCCGTCGCGACGGAGCGTCTAACTTCGGAGATGATAAAAAATACGGTAATTTTGCTTCCATAAGCGGAGGATGGAACATTGAACGCGAAGATTTTATGGACTACGACTGGCTTGACCAGTTAAAATTACGCGCATCATACGGTACTACCGGTATTGATCCGACGGACTATTATCCGCAATATGATTTATATTCGGCAACAGCCAGTTACGATGGAGTGCCCGGAGCATTGATCAGCCAGATCGGGATGAGAAATCTGACATGGGAAAAAACAAAAACATTTGGCGTCGGGGTAGANNTATTTGACAGAGTGCGTATGACGTTGGATTATTACAACAAATACACAGATAATGTATTGTTTAGAGTTCCGGTATCAGGTCTGACCGGGGTCACTTCCGTATGGAGAAATATCGGAGAAATGTCAAATCAAGGCTTTGAAATCACGATTGGCGGCGATCTGATCAAGACAAAAGATATGCATTGGGGAGTCGACTTCAATTTGGGTACGAACCGCAACAGGATGGAACAGATCTATGGTGAAGAAACCGAGCCGGATGTTATCACTACCAATATTGGCGGTCTTGCGGGAACTATCAGCCGTATTTTAAGAACAGGCCACGACGCCGACTCTTACTATGGCCGCGAATGGGCCGGCGTCAACCCGGAAACCGGAAAACCACAATGGTACAAAACGGATGATAACGGAGCGCGTGTAATTACCGAAACTTACGCGCAGGCAGACGAAGTGATTTTAGGAGCATTTTCACCCGATTTCTACGGGGGTTTCTCTACCGACTTCAGATGGAAAGATTTTGACCTGAATGCGGTATTCGGTTATTCCGTTGGGTCAAAAATATATAACTATTCCCGTCAGGAATATGACTCCGACGGGGCGTATACCGACAGAAACCAGATGAAATTGCACGATGGCTGGAAGCGTTGGGAAAAGGCAGGCGACATCGCAACTCATCCGCTTGCATCCTATAATAACACCTATTCCGCCGGTTCCAACAGCCTTTCTTCACGTTATCTTGAAGACGGAGACTATTTAAAAATGCGCAGCCTGACATTCGGTTATAACCTGAGATTGCCGAAATGGCATATTTCAAACCTCCGTTTATTCATATCGGCTGAAAATCTGTTTACAATTACGGATTACTCGGGCGTTGACCCTGAAATCCCGGTTAATAGCGATAACAATTCAATTGTAAATGTAGCAGGACCGGCTGTTTATCCGACTAC
>DOZP01000136.1:0-705 GCA_003517945.1 Porphyromonadaceae bacterium
AATATCTCTTTCATAAGAATATTTTTTTATGTATTAACTGCATTTTTAGAAACCTATTTTAAAACCAATGTTATAGAACCGGTTTTGAGGAGAGCGCCCTGTATTCAATTCCAGAGTTTCACGTTCCTTCGCTATTGTCAGCAGGTTTGTAGCGTAAACATACGCCGACAAATTATGGATAAATGAACCTTGAAACAAAGATTTGGGAAAATCGTAAGTCAACTGAACCTTGGCAAGTTTGAAACGATCTGTTTTACACAACCAAAAATCCGAATTGAGGAAATTGTGTGTATTACTCAATGTGGTCAAACGTGGGTAAGTTGCAGTATTGGCAGTCTCCGGAGTCCACCTGTTTCTCACTATTTCCGAATACTTCCTGTCGCCATATACCCAATAATAGTTACTGTTTTTCATTGCCGAAGCGCCATAATATCCGGTTCCTAATGCAAAGAAAGTTAAGCCTTTCCATTTGAGGGTCAGGTTCACGCCCATCGTAAAGGGAGCGCCTTGCCAACCATAACGGGCGTTGAGGTAAACCTCGTCTTTTTCATCTATGATGCCATCCTTGTTCTGGTCGATGTATTTTATATCACCCGGTTGCACCTCTCCGAAAGAAGATGAGGGAGATGAAGCAACATCTGCCTCGTCACGATAGAATCCATTGGTTTGTAAGCCCCACATACCATCTGTCGGATGCCCCTTGCG
>DOZP01000136.1:862-3340 GCA_003517945.1 Porphyromonadaceae bacterium
GAAATAGTTTGGATAAATGGTAGTAGATTGAACCGGTAATCCTTCCAGGCTGTTTGTAAAGAAGGATGCATCAAATGCAAGTAACTTGTTCCACAATGAACCGCGCAGGCCTACACTAATTTCTTTACGCTTTATAAAAGTCAAATCAAGGTTTTCGCCTCTTCTCGATTCGGAAGCACGGCTTTGATTGCCGTCGGCCCATCCCCACCATGCACCATCAGACTGGTTGTAGCTACTATTATACATATAATAATCAGTAATATCCAAATCGGTATGCAGGATAGATCCTGAAGCGGTTAGCAACAATTCGTCTACTGCCTGTGATTCTGCCAAAAAACTTTCTTTATCTATTCGCCATCCCAGCGTAACAGAAGGAGAGAGCGCATTACGGTTTTTCTCGGGCAAACGAGCCGAATGTATTAAAGCTCCACCCAAACTCACATAGTATTTGCTCAGGTAATCGTAATCGAGCTGCAAGCCAAGATTAACATTACTCCTCCTGTGATATATGGAACTTTCGCCCTGTTGATAACCTGCTGCTATCAACATGGCCGAGATTTTATGTGTATCGGCTACCTTCGTGTTGTAATTTAACTGGCCCGAAAAGGCGATAGTCTGCTGGTTCCAGCTATCAGACACATGTTGTATACCATCTTTTCTATCTTCACCATATTTGGACAGGCCGATAATGACATCTTCTCCGTTCAGATTTGCCCACCTGGCTTCGTAAGTCGCATAGCTATTGCCATAATACTTATTATATGTGGTAGCATAATCGACAGCAAATTGAGTCTTGAAACTCAAGCCCTTCAACACTGTCTGCAAATCGACATCCATACCCATATCAAACTGATATTGACGGCTGGTAAATGTATTGACACCGCTTGCGTAAAGATCGGCCAAAGCATTTTGCTGGTCGATTTGTGTGCCGCCAAGCAGGTATTTACCACCGATCAGGTTGCTGCTATTATTTACGAATGTCCATGAGCTTTCATCATTTTCCATCAGGTAATCGATAGGTATCAACGGAGATATACGGTTGGGACGCAACGTAGCTGCCGCTCCCCAGAAGTCGCCTCTTGCTGCCTGTCCGTCATAGAATGTAGCATTTGCATTCACATACGTTTTCACATATTGTCCTATTGCGACATCGATATTTCCGCGCACACTGAAACGTGTAATATGATCTTTGTCGGCTTCACCATATTTCAGCAACGAACCGATATTGTATAAATTGATGTTGGTGTAGAAACGAGCCCTGTCAGAACCGCCGGATATTTCGGCTGTCGCATCAGACTCNNTTTTCAGATAATCCGAAGAATAAAGATTCAAATCGGGATAACGGTATGGGTTCAAGCCCGAACCGTGATTGAAAATATCATTATCGCTATAAGTCGGATCCAGGTTGTCATTCCTGCGAGCCTCATTATATAAAGTCATATATTCGGCCGACCCGAGATATTTGGGATAACTCACAGGTACGTGAAAACCGGTATTGCCGCGTACATCGATACGGGTACTTCCTTCCTTTCCACGTTTTGTGGTAATGAACACGACCCCCTTTGCGGCACGGCTTCCGTACAGAACAACGGCAGATGCACCCTTCAAAAATGAAATTTGCGAGATTTCCGAAGACATTACATTATTGGAAGCACGCGGAATGCCATCTACCAAAACCAAATATCCATCTATACCCCAAAGGGTGCTTCCATTCCAGCCTCCCACATATCCCTCCATGTCGGTGAGACTGTAATTGATATAGTTTTTTTTCATAAGTTCCTCTACGTTTACGAAAGAAACTCCTCCCAGCAAGTCTTTCTGATTGACCTTGCGAAAAGCCACTTGTACGGTTTCCTCCTGAGTGGTCGCCAGCGAATCGGAGTTCACATGCTGTTCTTCAGGTTGCGGATTCTGCGCTTCTGCGCATAAGAATGAAATTGCAAGCGCCACACATAAAATGGACTTTATTCGTATATATTTCATTGTCTTTTCTATTTAATTAATCGTTTAAATTTTACGGAATTTACTACCAGCCCGGATTTTGATATAATTCGGGGTAAATAGTCACATCTGAAGTCTTCAAAGGCATCCAATTATGTTTCTCCGAAAAATTGCGTTGCAATATGATCTCTTCTCTGAAGTTTGCTACACGATTTTGCGTGGGGTCTGTTTCATTAAACTCGCCCATGCGTTCAAATTCCTGCGACGTTTTAATGTTGTAAGGATACTCGGCCAGCAATAACCACCGGCGCAAATCATTGAAACGATGCCCTTCGTAAGCTAACTCAACTGCACGTTCTCTTCTCAATTCACTCATAAAACCATCGACAGAACCGCTGTATTTACCGGCAACATTTCCAACACCTGCGCGCGCTCTGATTTTATTTACTGCATCTACCGCACTCAAAGTAAAGCCGGACGCATTTGCCGTAGCAGAGCCATAACCATTGGCCACAGCCTCGGCATACATCAGATAAA
>DOZP01000136.1:3370-6003 GCA_003517945.1 Porphyromonadaceae bacterium
TCGTAATTACCCACGCTCAGCGGTGTGTACTTGCGCAATATGTATCCGGTACGGCTTTGGTTCACGATATGGCGATAGTTTCCATCGGTATACAGATTCGCAAACTGGGATTTTGTTGCTTCCATTTCGGCGGTAAATCTACTGGTATTTTGTATCACTCGTAAACCGTCGAATGTAATATCATGATAGAAACGCGGATCGCGGTCGCGCCAAGGGTACTCATCATCAAATTGGGAGTCCGGATCATTCAACGGCAGGCCGTTTGCCATACCGTAATAGTTTACATAATTGGCTGTCGGAGAAAATAAGACACCCTGGGTTTCGCCTGCCACAACAGATGGAATAAATTGAGTTCCTAAACACCATCCTGATCCCATCCAGGCGTCGTACAGAGGTGTTTGAAAAATAGCTTCCGTTGACCCCGGATTCATAAAATTCTTCTTGTACGAATAGAATACATCCGAATAATTCGCAAAATCTACTAATGCGTACTGCGTTTGCCCGTTTTCGACCAAGCTCAACAATTCTGCAAACACATCGGCTGCCTTTTTACAATAATCGGCATTGTAGGTTTTACTTCCCTGAGACGCATAGTTCATCAACGGACTTCCGGCCCACAGGTAATTTTTGCCTAAATAGCCTAAAGCCATAATCTTGTTGATTCGGATCTGGTTGTTTCCGAAAGTAGCTTTTCCTACATTTGTATTATCCCAATTGATGGGTAAGAGGTTGGCCGCCTGACGGAAATCGGCAGCCGCCATGTCGGCACATTCCTGATAACTCAGGCGTGGATTTCTCAACGGTTCGTCGGCGGAAGGCGTACTGTCGATATAGGGCATACCTCCAAAATACTGCATCAATTCGAAATGAAACCAGGCACGGAAGAAATAGAGCTGTCCGGCTATAAGGTTTCGTTCTTCTTCGGTACATTCGGTCATCTTACTCAGGCTTTCCAATCCCACATTGGTTTTGCGAATACCATACCATGCCAAAGGCCACAAAGACTTCTGTAAACGATCTGTTGAGTTAGCCTGCGTATTGCCACGGTCCATCCATCCCGATTGCCAACCGTCGAATCCCGTTTGCCAACCCCAAAAGTCGCCCATATCCACTTTATATCCCATGTGATAATCGATACCAAAAGAGATAAGTTCATCTTCGCCCCAATTGAAGGAATTATTCCAGTAACCATGTGCAAAGTCGGGGATACAATAATATAATTCTTCCGTAAAACCCTGAAAATTTCTGAAGTTTTTGAAAGCATCTTCAGGAGACACCGTACTTTCGGGCGCCTTGTCCAAATAATCTTCACAAGAGGTCATCACCAGACATCCGGCGAGGATTGCGATATACAATAACGTATATATATGTTTTTTCATCTTCATATTATTTTATAATGTGAATTTTAATCCGAAATTGACACGTTTGACAGTTGGATATGCACCTTGCGAAGCCCAGCCGGTTCCGGCAAAGTTAGATTCGCGGTCGTCAGGCATACGTGTCCACACCCACAAGTTGTTACCGTTTACAAATAATTTCAGGTTTGAAATACCCAAACTCCGAATCCATCCATCGGTAAACGTATAAGCCAATTCTATATTTTTCAACCGGATATATGAACCGTCATAGAAATAGCGCCCTGCATCGTAGTATCCGTTTGAAGTGGAACCAAAACGTGGCATCGGCACATTAGGATTCGGATTGTATTTAGTCCAGCGCGAACCTTCGTCATAAGCAGTCAACTGTTTTTGTCCGAAGGTGGAGAATACAACCTGACGGGTCACATTGTTGACTCCATAAAATTGCATAAAGAAGCTCCAGCTTTTGTAATCGGCTCCTATTGAAGCGCTGTATGAATTCTGAGGGTTGCCCGAATATGCGTAAGGAATATTATCATAAGTATTAATAATTCCATCGCCATTGTAGTCGAGAATAGCATAAGCGCCCGGTAGTTTCTGATTATCAAGCGATTCGAATTGTGTACTTCCGTAAATATCGTCCATTGTCTGCAAATAACCGTGATCGACGTATGTATATGTCTGTCCGATTGGCTTTCCGGCACGCTTTTGATATTCGGGTAGCAATTCACCTTCATCTCTTTCCTCTATCTTGTTTTTTGCGTGGGTCATATTCATGCTTGCCCATAAGCGGACGCCGTTTTTCAAGGTCTTGTTGAGGCGTACTTCTATTTCATAACCCTGATTTGTCACTTTACCCAGATTAGCCCACGGCGCTCTGGTAATTCCTCCAAAATAAGAGGGTGTAGACCTGTCGCTACCGGAAATCAAGACATCGGTACGCTTGTCCCTGAAAACATCGGCGCTACCTGTCACCAATCCGTCAAAGAATGAATAATCAACACCGAAATTAGTTTTTCTCACCACTTCCCAATGAATATTTTCATTCCCTACCGTAGCTTCGCGGTAGATAGTGTAAGGACTATCTACATTGTATTGTCCGGTTTTGATTTTTGTGCCCAAGTTCCATTGAGTCATGTATAGCCAACGTCTCGAAGCATCCCATTCATTACCGATTTCATCGTTACCGATTTCACCGTAAGAAGCTCTTAACTTAAACATATCAACGAACGTTAGCTTTTTCATAAATTGCTCTTCACTGATCATCCAGCCGAT
>DOZP01000136.1:6047-6223 GCA_003517945.1 Porphyromonadaceae bacterium
CTTGTTAGCATAATTGTAAGTAACGCGGAAAGCCCAATCTTCGCGATAATGCGGCACAATACTTCCTTTGGCGCGTTCCTGACGGCTGAACAATCCCATACCGGTTACCGTATGATCTCCGAATGTGTTGCTATAGTCTACCTGTGCCGAATAATACAAGTGACGTTCGGTAGCAT
>DOZP01000283.1:0-324 GCA_003517945.1 Porphyromonadaceae bacterium
AGGCACATCATGATAACGCGCTACCGCATACGGGTTCTGCCATAAATCCAGATGAAAAGCCCATTCTTCCGGCGAAGGTAACACACGATTCAGCACCGTAACTTCCAGGTTTAATTTCAGGTCTTCAAACCCTTTCCCTGAAACGGATACAATTCCCTTATATACGCCGGGATGAGCATGCTGCGGAACGCGGACGGTAATCCATACGGGTTGGGTAGTATATGTCCGTATTTCTTCTATTTCCGGTTTATACAGGACATCCGCCACCATAGAAGAATCCCATACCGACTTATCAGGACGATGCCCGCAAGCTCCTTTTCCATC
>DOZP01000283.1:451-2774 GCA_003517945.1 Porphyromonadaceae bacterium
TCCAGGCTTTTGTTTTCCAGGTATTTGTTTTCGATAATTCCGGCACATTCAGCTTTGCATACCGTATATCGGCGCTACCCCAGCTAATCTGCGGAGACGCAGGTATTCTATTCCAGACGGATTCATCATCGTGTGGTTTTGTATCCGTAAGTTCAAGATAATCGCCGGCATTTTGGGAAAGACATAAACGACCGCACAAAATACACAAAACTATAATAAAAATCCGCTGCATACGTACTATTGTTAATTGTTCACCCGCAAAGGTACGCTTTTTTTATAATTGTCAAAAAAGCGTATCTTTGCCCGATGATGCCCGGAAAAGCGTTTTTTTATCCTGCGGCGGCATGTATGCTGTTTTTATTATTTGCTGCTAATCTGCTATTCGGAGCCGTACCCATACCATCCGGAGAGGTGCTCCACATCCTGTTCGGCGGAGATACGGAAAATGCCGCATGGCAACATATTATTCTGCAATCACGTTTCCCGCAGGCCGTCACGGCCCTGCTGGCCGGCGCTTCCCTGGCGGCAAGCGGGTTATTACTTCAGACGCTTTTCAAAAATCCGTTAGCCGGACCGTCCATTCTCGGCATCAGCGACGGAGCTAATCTGGGCGTCGCCCTCATCATGCTTTTCTTCGGGAACTCTTTTAATTTGTTCTCCGTTTATTCTTTCAGCGGCTCCCTTGCCTTGATTATCGCCGCGTTTACGGGGGCATGTATCATCCTGGGTATTATTATCTATTTTTCCGGTAAAGTGGCAAATGCGATTATGCTGCTGATCATCGGTATTATGGTCGGATATCTCGCCTCATCCGTCATATCTATCCTCAATTATTATTCATCGGCGGACAGGATACACGCCTATGTGATGTGGGGTATGGGTGACTTTTCCGGCGTCTCGAACGAACGACTACCGTTTTTTATCTTCTGTTCGGCTGCCGGCTTATTGATCTCCGTCCTGTTAATAAAGCCTCTTAACGCCCTCCTTTTAGGTGAGATGTATGCGGCAAATCTCGGTATAAAAGTAAAACGTACGCGTATCGTCATTCTACTTTGTACAGGACTGCTTACCGCAACGGCAACCGCATTTTGCGGCCCGGTCTCATTCATCGGGCTTGCCGTTCCACATATTGCACGATTGTTATTAGGTTCTTCCAATCACACCATGTTATTGCCGGTCACTATTTTATCGGGGGCATGCGTCGCATTGCTCTGCAACCTGCTTACGGTGTTTCCCGGTACGAACAGCGCATTGCCGCTCAACGCCGTGACCCCGATTGTCGGAGCGCCGGTTATCATTTATGTGATCATCAACCGGAAAAACATTCAATATTTTAATTGATTATGCCGCATACGCCCGTCATCACAACCTCCGGCCTATCTATCGGATATACGCAAAAAGGCAGAAAACGAAATGTGGTCCACGATTCGCTTCAGTTACAACTATACGCCGGAGAACTGACAAGCCTGCTGGGATTAAACGGCGCCGGCAAATCAACGCTTTTGCGTACGCTATGTGGCTTTCAGCCGGCCCTGGAAGGAGAGATCCGGATCAAAGGCCGCCTGCTGTCAGCCTATTCACAGGAGGAATTATCCCGTATCATCGGTGTGGTACTGACGGAGAAAACAAATACGGGCGGCATTACGGCAGAAGAACTTGTTGCGCTTGGGCGCCATCCGTATACCGGATTTTTCGGGCGCCTGAAAGCAGAAGACAAACGGATCGTCGCCGAGTCATTGAAAGTTGTCGGTATGGCCCACAAATCAGCCGGCTATATGTCGGAGCTATCCGACGGCGAACGGCAGAAAGTAATGATTGCCAAAGTACTGGCTCAACAATGTCCGGTCATTATCTTAGACGAACCAACCGCTTTTCTGGATGTTACAAGCCGCATAGAAACCATGTCACTACTTCATCAGTTGGCGACAGAGCAGGAAAAAGCCATCCTTCTGTCCACACACGACCTGGATCTTGCCATACAAATGAGTGATAGCCTCTGGCTACAGGAAAATAAACGGCCGATGTTGTGCGGAGCTCCCGAAGATCTTATTCTCAGCGGAGCATTTGCCACATTCTTTGATAAAAGAGGTATCACGTTCGATTCGTCTACCGGCAAGTTAACTGCCGGCAAACCTTCCTGCCCCATTGCCGTAGAAGGAGACTTCAATACGAGTTATTGGATTGGGAACGCACTGATACGAAACGGGTTCCGGCCATCCTCCACAGAAGAATCCAACGTAAAAATCACTTGTTCGGGTCCGGATAAAATAACATTACACGTGCCCGGCTCACATCTGTTTAACATCCACTCCACAGCCGAACT
>DOZP01000048.1:0-708 GCA_003517945.1 Porphyromonadaceae bacterium
TCAACGCTTTTAATGATGAACCCTATAATAAACACACATATGTATACCCGTATAGATAGAAAAGGCTCCCCGCCTGTCCTTTAATTTTACACGAGAAACAAACCATTTTTCAATAGAAATTTGATTTTACCGTGTTGGATATGTTTGGAAAATGAACCAATTTGCTCCTTTATTGCGTTATTACGGTTAAAATAAAATCAGCGGCGCGTGATGGCAACGCACCGCAGAAAATATTAAAATTATAAAATGCTTTTATCCGCATATGGGGAATAAGGCGCACAACCCTTATGTTGTGCGCCACTGAGAATATAATGCTTATCTTACCGCCCCATGTTTAAACTCATTGTACCATTCATCCATTTCCTCGTCTGTGTCAATTTTTAAAACTCGGAAAATTTCACGAGCAAACTCAAGTGCCGCTGTGTCATTTGCCGTAATGAATCCTTGGTCAGCAACCGCCTGTGCAGGTATAAAGAATTCTTGCCCTTTATACTCCGGTTCGCTTTGAAAGCGTTTTAAATCATTACCAGTGTGTTTTACATTATCAAGGAAGCCGTGCTTCCCTAAGAATACAGCCGCACCACATATGGCTGACACCGGGATTTGTACTTCGCGTGCTTTCCTGATAAATTCCGCAACCTCCTCGTAACGGTTTTTACCCCATTGCCCTCCCGTTAAAATAATCATAGCGAGATTGCTAAAATTCTC
>DOZP01000048.1:725-2905 GCA_003517945.1 Porphyromonadaceae bacterium
TTTAGGCAGTTTGTCAAAGCTGATTGTTTTCACAGCATATTGCGGAACAGAATTTATAAGCCATATTGAATAGCTTGATTCCCAGTCTGCCCATCGGTCTGGCAAAAATAGCAATACTTCCTTTTGCTGCATAATAATCCTCCTTAAAATCGGAGGGTTACAGAGTCGATACCCTCCGTAAGTATACTGTGTTTTCTTTCATCGAAATCACTCTCCTTTACCGTAGAATATCTATTTGAACACAAGTTCCCTTGTGGAATTGTATAATGAGCTTATAACGATATTATTCCACCTTTTCTTTCCAAGCCGCATAAACTATATCATGATTCAAGTGTCAAAAGCACCTAACAATCGACAAAAGGTGGTAAAATAGAAGTAAAAAACAAAAGAAACCGAAGCAGAGGGAAAAAATGTCATACGTATCGAACGCAAGCCAGCAAATAGCGCTGGATGATATATTAAACACCTTAACAGAGCGGGAGAAAAAACAACTTGAAAAATCATGGGCCAAGGATTTTTCAGAGCAAATATTTCCGCGTATAAACGAAGCTCCGTTTTCAGTATTGTACAGCGAAAAAGCTTCGCGGCCGAATACGCCCGTAAATGTAATCATAGGCGCGATGATGTTGAAAGAACACCTTGGGTTGACCGATGAGGAAGTAGTCGAAGCCATGATGTTTGATATACGGTTCCAATATGCGTTACGAACGACCAGCAATCAAGAACAGCCGTTAAGCGACCGAAGTTTTAGCCGTTTCAGGCAACGGTGTTTGGAGTATGAGCAGAAGACCGGAAAAGACCTAATCCATGAGTGTATAACGGGTCTATCTGAAGAACTGGCGCGCGTAATGAAAATTAGTTCCCGTCTTAAGCGAATGGATTCTCTGTTGGTGTCATCGAACATAAAAAAGTTAAGCCGTCTGGAATTGATGTATATCTGCGTATCTAATCTGGTAAAGAGCCTCCACAAACTTGGTGAAGACAACTTGCTGGTTGGCATGGAGCACTATTACGACCCTGCGGATTATAACCGTACGATATATCATAACCGCAGTGAAGAAACAGATAACCGGCTGGAGCAGATACTGGCGGACGCGGATGTGTTATTAAATTCTTGCGCAGATATATCGCAAGATATTAACGAATATCGGCTTTTATCAAGAGTTATGGAAGAACAGACCATCCGAGAGGAAAGCGGAAAGCTTCGCATGAAGCAAAAAGAAGACGGCGGCATGAATTCAAGCATACTGCAAAACCCATCAGACCCTGATGCGACTTACCGAGAGAAAGCCGGTAAGCAGTATCGCGGTTATGTAGCCAACGTAGTGGAATCCGTATCTGAAAACGGTTCTATCGTTACCGACTATCAATATGAACCCAATACCCACAGCGATAGTGAATTTTTAAGGGAAACGGTTGAATCAATGGGTAATCAGGAAGAACCAGTGGTATTGGTAACGGACGGCGCATACAGTAGCCAAGAGAATGAGAGGTTTGCGGCAGAAAACAATATTGAATTAAAGACAACCAACCTAACCGGTCGTGAAGCTAAAGATGTATTTGCCGATTTTACCTTTTCTGAAGACGGGCAGACGGTAGTTTCCTGCGCGGCAGGTTATGCCCCTAAAAGCAGTGGCAAGCCAAATCAATACAGTCAGTGCCGAGTATCCTTCAATCGCAGTCATTGCGAAAATTGTCCACACAGGGACGATTGTAACCCCAAATTATCCAATAAAACGGCAGTTATCCACATTTCAGTAAACGCCGTGGTTCGGGCAAAACATCAACGAGAAATGAAAACACCTGAGAGTAAGGAACTGTATAAGTTTCGTAACGGTGTAGAGTCTTTACCTTCTATACTTCGCAGGAAATATAATGTTGATAACATGCCGGTACGAGGATTACTTCGGGGTAAGTTATGGTTTGGGTTAAAAATCGCTGCTTTAAATTTTCAAAAATATCGGAAACATCTATTTTCCTTAGTGAAGTGCGCCCAAAATCCAGTAAATGCATGAAATAATGGCTAAAATGCTTCACTTATTGGGACTATGTGTCTTAAATATGCTTCTGTTTTTACTTTTTAAGAAGAAATATGGGTTAATTTGGTATATATATTTATTAGTTGCTTTTGATTTGTGGGTTTTGACATCCAAATCATATAATGATTGAAGTGTCAAAAG
>DOZP01000086.1:0-228 GCA_003517945.1 Porphyromonadaceae bacterium
CGGATCATCTTCAGCTCCGGTATTGGCGCCCGTACGAATAAAATCGCCGATGTCGGAAAGTACATAACCCGGCATCACGGTATCCAGGTCTATTACGCATAATACCTTGCCGCTGTTGTTATCGAACAGGATGTTATTTACTTTCGTGTCGCAATGATTGATGCGTTTCTTAAGTTTACCTTCCCTGTATAATTCTTCCTGTATACACATTGCCTTGGCGCGTTTTTT
>DOZP01000086.1:254-6445 GCA_003517945.1 Porphyromonadaceae bacterium
GAACTGTTGCAGGCGAAATTCCATGTTGTGAAAGTCCGGTATGGTTTCACCTAAGGTGCCTTCCGGAATATCCGCAAGCATGGATTGAAAATCGCCGAAAGCCTTTCCCGCTTCGAAAGACAATTCCGGATTCACTTCTTCCAGACTCTTACTGTCGGGAATCATCAGGCATACGCGCCAGTAATTTTCACCGTCATGATAATATTGTTTGCCGTCTTTTGCCGGGAGGAACGTAAGCACTTTGCGGTCTATGTCCGTTTCGTTACGTTCTTCCAGTTTTTTTCGTATATGTGAAGTTACAATGTGAATATTATTCTGTAACATATCCACATTTTTGAAAATATGATGATTGATACGTTGGAGTATATATTTTCCTTTTCCGGATGACGTCGTAACTTTTAACGTGTCATTGATATGTCCGTTTCCGAATGGTGTTACTTCGGTAACCTTTTCGTCTAAATCGAAATGTGATAATATCTGTAAATAAGCCTCGTTTGTCATGGTTTTCATGTTGTTTTATAGTTGATATTTGCGTGCAAATATAGTATAAATTGCATGTAACGACAAAATAAAATCTGTTTTATTTTATCGTCACTTCCTTTCGATAGCAATAAGCATCTGTAGAACGGAGGATATTACACAGGTACGATTTCTATACTGTTTTTGTCGGATATAGCTAAATTTTTTTCTTTTGCCAATCGGCAAAACGCAGGTAAACCGCGCTTCCGATAAACAGGCCTATAAAATAAATAATTTCAGCGCCGAAACATATATGAATCGGGAGTTTGAAATACATGCCGGTCAGATAAATATATACGGTATATATTGTTAAGACCCCGATTTCAAGGATCAGGGCTGCCCGGGTGTTTCCCGTACCGGAAACACTGTTGAAAAATACGCTTGCAATAGAGCTTATGATAAGTGCGATGGATATGACATAAATAGACGGCACGGATTCGTTTATGAGTGAAATTTCATTTGTATATACGGATAATACGGCTTTCGGGAAGAGGCAAAGCAGTATGACGCATGTAAGCATGATCAGGAAGGAAATGCGTGAAATACGACGTACGAGCGGCATTACTTCGCCGGCTTTACCTTCGCCGATGATATTGCTGACAAGCGTATTGGATGTTGCGGAAAGCGCATTGAGCGGAATGAACATGACAATGTAGATGCTTCGTACGATATTGGCGATAGCAAGCGTATGTTGCCCGTGTCGTTCTACCGATATAAAAAACAGGAGAAAAGTGCCCATGGAAATGAAGTACTGGAACATCGTATAGATGGAAATTTCAAGCACCTGCCCGAGTAGTTTAAGATCGACAGACTTTAAATTGGTAAATCCGTATTTTTTACGGTTTATGGTAAAAAATGTGTAGATCACATAGAATAGGGTAGATGCGAATTCGGCTATTACGGATGCGATGGCGGCGCCTTCAAGTCCCATTTCAGGGAATCCGAACTTGCCGAATATCAGTACGTAGTCAAGCACTATATTGGTAAGCGCCATCACGATGGCATTAAGGGTGAGTATTTTAGTCTTTGTAATTCCGACATAGAATGCACGGAACATCACATTGAAAGCATCAAAGAAGAAGCCGATAATACGCCATTTCAGGAACGTCATGGTCGCTTCCCATATCACATCCGATGAGATCATGACCCGCATGATATTGCCCGCATAAAAGTAAGACAATCCGAACAGAACAATCGCCAGGATCATCAGGAAGAACAGGCCCTGCGTCATGACAGGACCTATTGCCGCGTAATTTTTTTCCCCGTTTCTGCGTCCGATAATAATCTGCGCGCCTGTACTGAAGCCAAAGAAGATAGTGAACAGGCAAATATAAAACAGGCCTCCCAAGGCGGAGGCGCCTAATTCCACTTCCCCGACACGGCCGAGAAATGCCGTATCGGTTACGTTTATAATATTTTGAGCAAGCAAACCGATGATAATCGGAAAGCTTATGTTCCAGATATGTTTGTTTGTGTATGTTTTTATCTGTTGTTGCATAAATAATAGTGTAAAATAAAGGCTGCCATAATCCGACAGCCTTCATAAAAATTATCTGTTATTTTATGACTGTCTATGCCAATTTGTTGGTTGCCGTATCAGGAAAAACAATCGTCGGTTTAAAATTTTTCGCTTCTTCCGGATCCATTTGTGCGTATGATACGATAATGATGATATCGCCCGGCTGTACCTTTCGCGCCGCCGCCCCGTTGAGGCAGATAATGCCGGATCCGCGTTCACCTTTTATTATGTACGTTATGAAACGTTCGCCGTTATTGTTGTCTAATATATGCACCTTTTCGAATTCAATCAGATTGGCCGCATCCATCAGGTCTTCATCAATCGTAATACTACCGATATAATTAAGATTCGCTTCCGTCACCGTTACCCGGTGAATTTTTGATTTCAAAATTTCAATCGTCATGTTGGGCGCTCATATTTTATGTTATCAATCAGTCTGACGTCACCGCAGAATACGGCTATACAGCCTACGGGATTCGCTGTGTCACTCCAGTCCTCAATCGGCTGTAAAGTGTTTCCGTCAATAATTTCGAAATATTCAACACGTAGCGGAAGTGTATTGTTCAGGGTATTTATAACCCGGTTTTCGACTTCTTTTACGCTTTTTACAAACGCAAAGGTACAACTTTCTTTTAAAGTACGAGCAATTGCGGGTGCAATTTCTCGTTGTCCGGCCGTCAGGCGCATATTGCGGCTACTCATGGCAAGTCCGTCCTTTTCACGTACGATGGGGCATGCAATAATGTTGACAGGCAGATGGAGCTGTCTGACCATTTCGCGTATGACGGCTATCTGCTGGAAGTCTTTTTCTCCGAAATAGGCATTGTCGGGGGCGACGATGTCGAACAATTTACTTACAATTTGCGCCACACCGTTAAAATGTCCGGGACGTTTCCCGCCTTCCATTACGTCTGCTACCGGTCCGAGGTTGAAAATGCGCGTATCCGGTTCCGGATACATTTCTTCTTCGGATGGCGCAAAAATATAATCGCAATCAAAAGGCTTCAACATTTCACAGTCTTTTTCAAGCATACGCGGATATGTATTCAGGTCGTTGTTGTCATTGAACTGTGTAGGATTTACAAAAATACTGACCACGCAGATGTCATTTTCTCTCCTGCACTGCCCGACAAGGCTCAGGTGTCCGTTGTGCAGGGCGCCCATGGTGGGAACAAACCCGATCGTTTTTCCCTGTTTACGTTCTTCGGAAAGAAGCGATTTTAATTTATCAATTGTCTGTATAATTCTCATTTTAGCTATTATTATTCAAGTAGTTGCTTTATTAATCCGAAAAAAAAGCCTGAAATCAGACTGCAAAGCAACAAAATAAAAAGAAAATAGAATAATTTTTGACGGAGAAAATATGCTAATTTTAAACGTTTTGAATAATCATTGTGATTCCTCTTGCGTTTTTTTCGATTTTTTTTTAGTATCTTTGTACCGATTTTTATAAACAATAAAGCATGAGCGCAAAGCGAATTTTGTTCATCACTCAGGAAATAACCCCGTATTTACCGGAAACGGAAATATCTAAAATAAGTAGAAATTTACCTCAGGGCATACAGGAAAGAGGACGTGAGATACGGACATTTATGCCTCGGTACGGGAATATCAATGAGCGAAGAAATCAATTGCATGAGGTGATACGCCTTTCGGGAATGAATCTTATTATTGACGATACGGATCATCCGCTTATTATAAAAGTCGCTTCAATCCAGTCTGCCCGTATGCAGGTGTATTTTATAGACAATGAAGATTTTTTTCATCGTAAACATATGGTGCGCGACGATGAGGGTAAAGAATTTGATGATAATGACGAACGCGCTATGTTCTATGTACGCGGGGTGCTTGAAACGGTAAAAAAATTACGCTGGATACCGGATCTTGTACATTGTCATGGTTGGCTATCGGCGTTGGCGCCGATTTATCTGAAGAAAATGTATGCCGATGACCCTGGTTTTTCAGGGACAAAAATCGTATATTCCGTATATGCGGATTCTTTTAAAAAATCGTTGAATAAATCCCTTGCGGGAAAATTGAAACAGGACGGCATGACAGATAAAGATTTGCAGTTGATCAAAACATCAACCGACTATGCCGCATTATCAAGTCTTGCCATACGTTATTCCGACGGAGTTATTCAGGGAAGCCCGAAGATCAATAAAAAAGTTACCGAATTTATTGAAAAAGAAGGGACTCCATTCCTTTCACATCAGCCGGAGGATTCTTATATTGAAGCGTATAATGAATTTTATGATCAGGTACTCAATTCCAAATAAAAGTAAGAAGATGATGACAAGTTTAAAAAAACTTATTGCCGCTTGCGGCCTTTTGACAGGTCTTGTACTTAGTTCCTGCGATGACAATCTGACTTCGGTGGGAACCTCTATACAGCCTCCCGGTGATTTGATAACCGTTTATACGGATACTTTTACAATGACGGCTTCGACCGTTAAGCTGGACTCGATTTTTGCAAAAACAACGGAGTGTATGCTTGGAGAAATGTATGATCCTCTTTACGGAACAATAAAATCGGATTTTTTATGTCAGTTCTATTGCGAAGAAGGCTTTGAATTCGCGGATACACCCTATGAGGGTAAGATTGATTCCATTGATTTGTTTATTCTTTATCCCAGCATGAACGGCAGAACTACTGCATATGGTGATACGCTTCTTCCTATGCAGGTTTCGGTTTATCCGGTGGAAGTGCCGTTGGATCGGAATTTCTATACGAATGATGATCCAGAGAGGTATTGTGATATGAATAATCCCCTGGGAAGCGCTACCTATACGCCTTATGACATGAGTGTTACGGATTCCGTACGTAACTTAACCGACTCGTATGGATATTATATCTATAATCCCAGTATTCGTGTAAAATTACCACTTGAGCTGGGACAAAAAATTTATGACGAAACGGTTAATAATCCGTCTACATTTGCTTCACAGAGCTCTTTTAACCAGTTCTTTCCGGGAGTATATATTACGAATACGTTCGGTAGTGGAAATCTGATATATACACAAGGGGAAAATATTTCCATACGAATATCTTATCATGTCATGGGGAAAGGTTCCCTCGGACAGGATTCGGCCGTTTACCGTTCCCAATGGTTTTACAGTGCAAAAGATGTTGTTCAGATAAACCGTTTCAAAAACAGTAATCTGGATCATCTGTTGGAAGATAATCCGACGCATACTTATATAAAAGCGCCGGCAGGCGTTTGTACAAAATTGGTTATACCTACAACGGAAATTTCAAATGAGATGGATGTGAAGGATCGTTTCATTAATGGTTTTACGCTTAATTTAAAATATCTGCCCGCAGAGGAATGGGATTTCGCTTATACGCCTCCTTCGCATTTGCTTGTATTGCCGGAAGACTCGGTAAAGAATTTTTTTGAAAACGGAAGTGTCGAAAATTATTCAACTTCGTTTGTATCTTTCAGATATGATGTAAGCGGCTTATATTCTTCCTCTTTTACTTCTTCTTCCGCAACATATTATGGTTATAACCCCGATACGCGTACCTATTCATTTGGTAATATAAGTAACTTGCTGAAAGCGCATATAGATAATTCTCCGGAAAAAGATCTCAGCGTGTTGATCTTACCGGTGAATCGTAGTTATACAACCTCTTCTTCCACTTATTATACGACAGGAATATCTCATACATTCCTTCCTGCGGGATTGAAGATACGAAAAGATGAAGAATTTATGAAAATTGTTGTTCTCTCAAGTAAGTTTGAGGATAAAGATAATTAGAAAAATTTCACCGGTTTATATTTAGTTTATGAAGGACATCGCGGATTTTTTCGAATGTAGTGATTCGCGTCGGGACAAGCGGTAGCCGTAGCCTGTTTTCAATGAATCCCATCATATTTAACATGCTTTTTACGCCGGCCGGATTACCGTCAACAAATAACAATTCGAATAATTCGGCAAAGCGCGAATGTATGATGCGTGCGTTTTGGTAATCGCCCTGAAGCGCTAATCGCACCATACGGCCGAATTCTTTCGGGAAAGCGTTGCCGATGACGGATATAACTCCGACCGCACCTAATGCGATCAGCGGGAATGTGATCCCATCATCGCCTGAGATTACCTGAAATTCAGACGGTTTGTGTTTGATTATATCATCCATTTGTGCAATATT
>DOZP01000086.1:6512-7013 GCA_003517945.1 Porphyromonadaceae bacterium
AATACGACAGGGCGTGGCGAAACTTTGGCAATTGCTTTGAAATGTTGGTATATTCCTTCCTGTGAGGGTTTATTGTAATACGGAACAACCGACAGGATCGCATCTATTCCACTCAGGTTGATCGTCTCTATCTGTGATACGATCTGACGGGTACAATTGCCTCCGATACCGAGTACAACAGGGATACGGCGATTTACCCGTTCCACAACAATTCTTGTTATTTCTTGTTTTTCATCTTCCGATAATGCCGGAGTTTCGGCAGTTGTACCGAGTGCTACGATATAATCCGTACCGTTTTCCACTAAGTGATCAATCATTCTCATCAAAGCATCGTAGTCTACGCTTTCATCTTCTTTGAATGGTGTGATAAGGGCAACGCCCATTCCATGTAAATCTATGCTCGCCATAGTAACAACTATTTGTTTTCAAGTGCACAAAGATAGTGCAAGTTGAGAGAAATACAAAACGAACCTGTTCATTTTCCTGACTTTGCCGGTGTTT
>DOZP01000291.1:0-609 GCA_003517945.1 Porphyromonadaceae bacterium
AATAAAACAATTTGTTTATTTAAAAAAACGCTCTATCTTTGTCATTCCAAACCTATACTATATCATGGGAATAGAAAAAAAAGAAACAGAATTTCTTTTACGGAAAATTGCAACAGGCGACAACGACGCTTTTCGCTCTTTCTATGATAGATATTATTTACAAATATACAGGTTTGCCTCTTATTTTGTCAAATCATCACAAACAGTAGAAGAAATAGTATCGGATGTGTTTTGTACAATCTGGCAGTACCGGAAAAAAATCATTGAAATAGACAACTTTGAAGGTTACTTATATACCATTACCAAAAATAAAGCTCTATATTACCTTAAAAATGATCATAAAGCTATATTGACGGACGTGGATTTAGATACCATTTCCGATGAAATGCTCCTTCACAATGAAAATCCGGAATACATCGCAATTGACAAGGAGTTTTCCGTTGCTTTTAGAAATGCGATCGACGAATTGCCGGAAAGATGCCGCCTGATTTTTCTCATGGCCAGGGAAGATAAATTGAAGTATAAAGAAATAGCCGAAAAATTATCCATATCGGAAAAAACCGTAAACGCCCAAATGGTATTAGCCATTAAAAAACTTTCCGAACGTTT
>DOZP01000291.1:746-1364 GCA_003517945.1 Porphyromonadaceae bacterium
CTTCCATTTCTTCTGTTTTAAATGGAGACGCTACGGAAAAAGAAAAGTCTGATGTAAGTAACTGGATAAAAGAAGACAAAAAAAACAGGCTTCTTTTCAACAGGTTGAGCAATACAAAATACAATGCGGCGATTGAAAAGAAAGCGCTTGATACAAAAGAATTCATTTATCTGAAAACACAGGCTAAAATAAATGAAGTAAATTTACGGGCCAGACTCCGCATCTGGAAATATGTAGCAGCCGCTTCTGTTCTTCTTTTCATCATAGCCGGGGGAAGCCTCATCTTTAAAACCGAATCTTATCATTATCCTGTAGTCGAATCCAAAAGTCCGGCAGGAAGCGTTACGAAATTTACCCTGAGCGATGGCAGTACGGTTATTCTGAATGCAAGTTCTTCGATTAGTTATCCGTTAAACTTCGACAAAAAAGTCAGAAATGTCAAATTGGAAGGTGAAGCGTACTTTGAAGTCGCCAAAGATACGGAGCGACCTTTTATTGTTGAAACAAACAACATGAAAATAAATGTATTGGGCACTCACTTCAATGTAAAAACGTACGATGACGATATAAAAGCGATCACAACACTACTGGAGGGATCCGTGAAAGTGGAATTCAACA
>DOZP01000291.1:1519-2635 GCA_003517945.1 Porphyromonadaceae bacterium
ACGATCGAAATCACCTCCTCCAAGCTGGAAAACCAGGTATATTCCGGTTTTTTCGGAAAAAAGGAAGGAGTACTGCAAATTTTGAATTCATTTAAAAAATACAGGAATTTTGATTACAGACAAAATGATACAAATATTGAAATATATGAGATCTGAATACCCAAATTGTTTAATCTAAAAAATAATGCCTATGAACGATACATCATGAAAAACAGAAGAGCCGGAAAATGTGTCCGCATCCTCCGGCCCGAATACAGTCTTCAAATTCTCCGATTTGTAAACCATATAACAGAACAAATATATGAAAAAAAAATCTATAAAAAATTTTTGCGGGCATTGTTGTATCCGCAACAGAATATGCAGAACCATGAAAATAGCTATGTTTTTAATTACATTATCTACTTTTTCACTCGTTGCATCGAATGTCTCTTCACAAACTATGAGAGTTAGCCTGAATTTGAAAAATGCCACCATCAAAGAGGTTTTACTGGAAGTGAAAAAGCAGACCGACTGTTCTTTTCTCTATAATAATGAAGAACTCAACGACAAAAAGAAAGTTTCGATCAATGTCACGGACAATACGGTAGACGAAGTATTACATGTCGTTTTGGAAAATCAGAATTTATCGTATACGATTGAAAACAACACGATTCTGATACACCGGCCCGAGACATCAGATAAAACGAATCATACTGTTTCTTCCGTTCAACAACAGAAAAAAACGATTTCCGGTACGGTATTAGATGACTTCGGCGATCCGGTTATCGGCGCCAATGTCATTGAAAAAGGAACCACCAACGGATTTATAACAGATGCGGACGGGAATTTCACATTGCAGGTGAATCCGGAAGCTATCCTGCAAATCTCTTACATCGGTTATACCACCCAGGAATTTCCTGTCGGCAACCAAACCTCCCTTACAATATCCCTGAAAGAAGATACACAACTACTGGATGAAGTAGTAGTAGTCGGATACGGAATGCAAAAAAGGGCATCCGTTACCGGTTCCGTCGCATCCATCCAATCGAAAGACCTGACAACCGTTAAAACGCCAAATGTCAGCAACGCCCTGGCCGGTAAACTTCCCGGACTGCGTGCCGTTCAACGCAGCGGCGC
>DOZP01000291.1:2699-3349 GCA_003517945.1 Porphyromonadaceae bacterium
GAATCGATCAGTATCCTGAAAGACGCATCTGCCGCCGTTTACGGATTTAAAGGTGCAAACGGGGTTATTCTGGTCACTACCAAAAAAGGACAGGCGAGTAAACCTAAAATCAATTACACCGGTTATTACGGATTCCAGAATATCACACGCTACCCGGATTATTATGATGCCTACGAATATGCCACGTTATACAATGAAGCGCAGCTAAACGTAGGAGTCAATGCCCCTTACACACAGGAAGAACTGGAAAAATACCGGTTGGGAAATGATCCGGCTTATCCGAACACGGACTGGTGGGAAGAAATCACCCGGAACGCAGTACCGCAAATGTATCACAATATCAGTGTATCCGGAGGAGCGGAGAAAGTCAAGTATTTCTTCTCCTTAGGCTATACCGATCAGGAAGGTATTTATAAATCCGGAGATTTTTCTTATCAGAAATATAATGTCAGATCAAATGTAAGTGCGGAAATCGTAAAGGGATTTACCGTTGATTTACAGTTAAGCGGACGTTTTAATGCCCGCAACAAAGTGAACGAACCCGAACCGATCACCCGTAATGCCCAAATGGCGGCGCCTATCCTGCCGATCTATGCAAATAACACAGCGCCATACTGGCAAAACACCGGCGACAAAGCGAATCCGGTGCA
>DOZP01000263.1:0-260 GCA_003517945.1 Porphyromonadaceae bacterium
TATTGTGATTCCGGAAAATCATTCAGGAATTTTTCAAAGACTTTGACGGATTCTCCAAATCCGGTAAACGCTGTTTCGTGTATCAACAAGGCGTAATTGTATAAAGCGGTCTCCCGGATTTTCTTATTAAAATTCATGGAACTTGCCTGATCAAATGCCATACGGGCATTATTCTTGTCATTCAGTTGTACATAGCTTTGTCCCAGGTAAAGGCTTGCATTCTGGGTCAGTTCATCCTCTTCGGTAATCGTCTGTGAGAG
>DOZP01000263.1:288-6930 GCA_003517945.1 Porphyromonadaceae bacterium
GCAGGAGTGTCTGTCGATGCCACATACTGTTTTAACATCGCAATGGCTTTATCCTGATTACCCAATTGGTAATAAGAATTTCCTGTTATGCGGTATAATTCGGTATTATTATCATTGTCCGGATAAGTGCGAAGCAAACGTTCGGTCAGTTTCACTACCTCATCATGATTATCTTCAATATAGTTTATCTGAGCTATATAATAATTGGCTTGTTCGCGATATTCCGGATTCTTTTTCAAATAGTTGAATTCGCGCATAGCGTTATCATATTTTCCTGTCGCATAATCAATATAAGCGATATAATAGGAGGAAGCCAGGGAGTATTCGGCGTCGAATTCGCGGACCGTCATAAAATTTTCCTGCGCTTTCGTCAGATCGCCGTTCTGCATCCGGGAATAAGCGAGACGATAGTTCAACACTTCTTGTTGTTGGGGATTTAAAGCATTGACGCGTGCGTCTGCCAACCAGTTTTCCGCACGTGTATAGTCTTTTCCTTCAAAATAACCGGACCCTATTAACAGACATGCTTCATCTCCGTGGCGGGAGTCAGGGTATTGCCTGAGATAAGATTCCAATATTTCCACTGCGTTCTCTTTTCCCTGTTCAAAAGCGATATATGCAAGCATATAATCGGCCTCTTGCACCAAGTCGCTGTTTGTCGCAATTTTTTTATATGCTTCCAGTTTATCGGTACATCCGGCATAATTTTTCAACTCAAAAAAGTCTTTTCCCTCCGCAAAAAGCCTGTCCTCCGAATCAACCAGATAAGAACTCTGTCCGTTTGCCACAATGCTTGCTGCGACCAAACACAACGGAATGATGATTTTCTTAATTGTACTCATGTTATTTTTCATATCTTGTGCAAAGATAATGTAAGCTGAGAGGAATACAAAATAAACCTGTTTATTTTTGATCCTGATAGATACCTTCTTCAGCCTTGTGTTAAAGATGATGGAAATCAGGAAATTTATAAAACATGCAGTCTGTTTTTATGGAGGTCGCAACAACGATACCGTTACAAAAAAAGGATATCCGTACTGTAACGCATATCCTTTTATTATGAAAAAATCGGAAAATTAATTCTCTTTCACTTCCCAGGCAAGGGCGCTCGCACCCAGTACGGCCGCATCACTCTCTTTAAGTTGTGAAACTAACAATTTTGTTTTTCCCTGGAAAACTTTCAGCATATGATCTTCCATAGATCGTTTCACCGGATTCAGAATCAGATCGCCGGCTTTCGTAAGTCCTCCGAAAAGAACAATCGCTTCAGGACTGGAGAATGCGACAAAGTTAGATAATGCTTCTCCAAGTATATTTCCGGTATATTCGAATATTTCCTGCGCCAGTTTATCACCCTTAACGGCGGCATCGTACACATCTTTGGAAGTAATTTCTTCAGGATTAAGATCGCGCAATGAACTTTTTTCCGTCCGGTTCATAAGAATTTCACGCGCTGTGCGCGCTACTCCCGTTGCCGAAGCGTATGCTTCCAGACATCCGTGGCGACCACATCCGCAAAGGCGGCCGTTTTCACGGACCGTCACATGTCCCAGTTCGCCGGCAAAACCATCATGTCCGTAAACCAATGTTCCGCCGATAACGATTCCGCTTCCCACACCCGTACCCAGCGTGATTTCGATAAAATCTTTCATGCCGCGTGCAGCGCCGTAAGTCATTTCCCCGATGGCGGCGGCATTGGCATCATTCGTTAATATAACAGGGATATCATATGTTTTCTCACTGATGAGTTGTGCCAAAGGAATTTTTCCTTTCCAGGGTAAATTCGGTGCAAACTCAATACATCCGTTAAAGTAATTACCATTGGGCGCTCCGACGCCTATACCTTTTATCTGACCCGGCCCGCCGGCTTCTTCGATAACGACTTTAAGCCCTTCGGCCAATGCCGAAACATAATCATTGACATCTTCATAAGTACCGGTCTTGATAGAGCCGTCATAAAGAATTGTCCCTCTCGCATCAACAACTCCGAATACGGTATTGGTACCTCCGATATCAATACCTATAACATAAGGTTTCTCCATTGCTTTGTGTGTTTTTATATTAAATGATAAATAATTTCCGAGAAATAAATATGAGTTTTTATACTATGTAAAACCGTCTTATTTTTTATCCTTAGCATTTTTCTTTGTGCATTCGGCTTTGCTTTCGCTGCAACATTTTTTGTCTGCGCTCTTGGTACAGGCTTTGTCGTCTTTTTTCTGATCACAGGCTTTGGCATCTTTGCAGCACTGTTCGGTCTTTGTAGATTTTTTCTTAGCTTTACCGTCTTGTGCACTAACACCCACTGAAAAACTCATAGCTGCCATAAAGACCATTCCTAAAATTACCTTTTTCATAACTTGTTGTTTTAATGTTTATAATTGTATCTGTTATTTTCCGGCACCAAAGGAAAATATTTTTTCCGGAACAAAAAAAAATATTTTGAAAAAATTATGGATCGGGTATTGTATTTTTATTATTTTTATGAATTATCCGTTTTATTCCCGGTAAGAAAAACGAGAACGATTGATACGGTCGTATTTTTGTCATCCTACGGAAATAAACTTAAAACTTCATCTTTATTCCGGAAATTTTACCTATGTTTGCGTTCATTTTTTATGTACTGTCTGTATAAAAACAGTCTTGTTATGAACGAAACAATACGAAACGATTTTCCTATTTTACAACGTACCGTTTACGGCAAACCGCTGGTCTACCTTGACAATGCGGCTACCACCCAGAAACCGCGTTGTGTTGTCGAAAAAATTACGGAAGAATACTATAATGTGAATGCGAACATTCATCGTGGCGTACACTTTCTGAGCCAGCAAGCAACGGAAGCGCATGAAGAAGCCCGTCGTACAATACAGAAATTTATCAATGCGGCCAAGCCGGAGGAAGTTATTTTTACACGTGGCACAACCGAATCCATCAATCTTGTAGCTTCGAGTTTCGTCTATGAATTTATGTCGCCCGGTGACGAAATAATCATTTCCGGTATGGAGCATCATTCCAATATTGTGCCGTGGCAAATTCAGGCAGCGCGTTATGATATATCCGTCAAAGTAATACCGGTAAATGAAAACGGGGAATTAGACATGGATTCTTTCGCGAATTTATTTACGGAAAAAACAAAATTGGTATCGGTAACACATATCTCAAACGTGTTGGGAACGATTAATCCGGTGAAAGAAATTATCAGGATATCACATGCGCATAATATTCCCGTACTGATTGACGGTGCGCAGGCCGTTGCGCATCAAGAAGTGGATGTTCAGGAGTTGGATGCGGATTTTTATGCTTTTTCGGGGCATAAAATATATGGTCCGACAGGGATCGGCATTTTATACGGAAAAGAAAAGTGGTTAGATAGAATGCCTCCTTACCAGGGCGGAGGGGAAATGATTGCATCCGTATCGTTCGAAAAGACAAAATTTAATGATCTGCCGTTCAAGTTCGAAGCCGGAACGCCGGATTATATCGGAAGCACTGCATTGGCCGTTGCATTGAATTATGTGACTGATATCGGGTTACCGGAAATTGCAGCATACGAAGACAGCTTACTGCAATATGCCACTCAGCGTCTGACGGCAATCGAAGGAATGCGTATATTCGGACAATCCCGGAACAAAAGCGGGGTGATCTCTTTCTTAGTCGGCAATATTCATCATTACGATATGGGTATGTTATTAGACCGGTTGGGTATCGCCGTCCGTACAGGCCATCACTGCGCCGAACCGCTGATGCATCTGATGGGCGTTGAAGGAACGGTCAGGGCGTCGTTTGCCCTCTACAATACAACGGAAGAAATTGATATCCTGACTGCGGGGATAGAACAGGTAAGCCGTATGTTCTGAAAAATAAATATATCTGCCAAAAGATAGCTACGATCAAAATTGTGGACAAATAAATATTATTGATTTCATGTTACTTCCATACCTGAAAAAAGGACGTATTGAGGCCGGCTGTGATGAAGCGGGGCGCGGCTGCTTAGCCGGCGCCGTATATGCGGCGGCAGTTATTCTTCCGGCAGATTTTCAAAATGAAATGTTAAATGACAGCAAACAATTAACAGAGAAGCAACGGGAAGCATTGCGTCCCCTCATTGAGCATGAAGCCATTGCCTGGGCAGTCGGTATTGTGGCGCCGGAAGAAATAGACCGCATCAATATACTCAAAGCGTCATTTCTTGCGATGCACCGGGCTATCGAACAGTTGAATGTAAAACCCGGACATCTTCTGATTGACGGAAACCGCTTCACGCCCTATCCTGATATACCGCATACGACAGTCGTCAAAGGAGACGGAAAATACCTGTCGATTGCTGCCGCATCTATATTGGCCAAAACACATCGGGATGAGTACATGCGCCGACTGAACATGGAATATCCGGATTATTTATGGAGCGAAAACAAAGGGTATCCGACTAAAGCGCATCGCAACGCTATACGCCTGTATGGCGCGACCCCTTATCACCGGAAATCGTTCACATTGCTTCCGCCGGCACAATTGTCATTGGATTTCTGACTGTTTTCAGGCAGGGGCTAATACATTTCCTTTGTTACTACTTCCATAAACAATTCGGCAAGTTTGCCGGTAACCGCATCTGCATATTTTTTTCCCTTTACAGCCGTAGACAGATGCGGATTTCCGACGCCGGTATCCTCTGATATTTTGGCCCAGTTTCTCGGCGTCCAGGCTATCCCTTCGTTTAAAGATGGGGATTGAAAAGGCTTACAGCGCCCATCGCCTGCAACCGGCAGATTTACTAACTGCGGCCGGTAATGCATTAATACGGATGTTTCCAGTTCATCCGCATGATCACCATCGTGGTCAAAATAGCCTTCCCGGGGAATCACTTGATACCAGTTTGCAATGATCAGCGTAAACGAAGGGAAGTCAAAAGCCAGGTCACGCACCATATTCTTGAAGTTGTTGCCTCCATGCCCATTCACGACAAAGAGTTTATTTATTCCCTGCCTGTCCAGAGAGGCTACCACATCCGACAATATTGCTTTTTGTGTTTCATACCGCGCATGTATGCAAAATGCAATGTCATATTGTCCCGGGTTCTGGGAGCCCAGTGTAACCGGAGGCAGGACCATACCCTTTATTTTATACAGGGTGAATGCTTTTTTTACCGCGTCGACCGATACGTCGTAGGATAAATAACAATCCGTAAGATAAGGTAAGTGGTAATTATGCGCTTCCGTTGCTCCCCAGGGTAATACGGCATAACCGTATTCTGCGTCTTTTATTTCGTTGTATGAGGCCGATAATAAATCGAAGTGATTGTTTTCCATGTGTTGAAATAATGTATAATGATCGGTATAAGTTCTTTCCGGACAAAGGTAGCGGAAAGTGTTAAAACAACAAAAGGTTGTCTCGCATAGACAACCTTTTGTATGTATGTATTTCGTTTCTTATTATGCTTCCGATACTACTTCGAATGGTATTTCTACAGATACTTCTTTATGTAAACGAACAACGGCTTTGTAGTTTCCGACTTCTTTTACGGAGTCTTTGATAACAATCGTTTTACGGTCTATATCAAAGCCTTTCTTTGCCAATTCTTCTGCAATCTGAATGTTGTTTACAGAGCCGAAAATCGTACCGGTAGAACTTGTTTTTGCACCTATTACGAGTGTTGTACCTTCCATTTTTGCCGCCAGATCCAACGCATCCTGTTTGATTTTAGCCAATTTATGCGCACGCTGTTTCTGGTTTTCTGCCAATACTTTCTTTGCCGATTCCGAAGCGATAACCGCCTTGCCTTGCGGGATTAGAAAGTTACGTCCGTAACCGCTTTTCACGTTTACGATATCGTCTTTGTAGCCTACGTTTGCTACATCTTCTTTCAAAATAATTTCCATATTCTGTCTCCTCTCTTTTTATTTATTTCATTAAATCGGTTACATAAGGCAGTAATGCCAGATGACGCGCTCTCTTAACTGCTTGCGCAATATGGCGTTGGAATTTCAGCGAAGTGCCTGTGATACGACGCGGAAGAATTTTTCCCTGCTCATTCAGGAATTTTTTAAGAAATTCGGGATCCTTATAATCAATGTATTTAATACCGCTTTTTTTGAAACGGCAGTATTTTTTCTTTTTTACATCCACGGACATGGGTGTAAGATATCTGATTTCAGAATTGTTCTGGTTATTATTTGTAATTGCCATGATTCATCCTCCTTAATTAGTCGTTTCTTCCGGTTTATTTTCTTTTGACTTCGTCTCTTTTTTACCATCTTTACCTGATGATCTGAGACTTCTTCTCTTAACTGCGTATTCGGCCGCAAACTTATCCTGACGGAAGGTAAGGAAACGTATCACGCGTTCGTCACGACGAAATTGTGTTTCAAGAATATCAATCACATTAGGCGTCGCTTTGAACTCAATCAGTTGATAGAAGCCGGTGGATTTTTTGTTGATAGGGTAGGCGAGCTTACGCAGGCCCCAGTTCTCTTCATTGACTATTTCGGCATCTGCCGAAGTCAGAATTCCTTTGATTTTTTCTACCGCTTCCTTCATCTGTGCATCAGACAAAACGGGAGTCAAAATGAAAACGGTTTCGTAATTGTTCATAACTTTTTTTGTTTTTAAAATTGCGGGTGCAAAGGTAATGAAAATATTTGATAACAG
>DOZP01000263.1:7017-9452 GCA_003517945.1 Porphyromonadaceae bacterium
TTTACTTTGTTTATTATTTCGTTGGAAACTTTTGCCAGGAATTCATAGGGTAATTGCGCCCAGTCTGCCGTCATGGCATCTGTTGAAGTAACCGCGCGTAATACGATTGTATTTTCGTAGGTGCGTTCATCTCCCATTACGCCGACAGTACGGATCGGAAGTAAAATGGTGCCCGCCTGCCAGACTTTGTCGTATAATCCCCATTCGCGCAGGAGGGATATGTATATATCGTCCGCATCCTGTAGAACATGGACTTTTTCCGGTGTGATATCGCCTAAAATACGGATGCCCAATCCCGGCCCGGGGAACGGGTGGCGTGATATAAGATTCTCCGGCATGCCTAATTCGTAACCTACGCGGCGAACTTCATCCTTGAACAACAGGCGGAGGGGTTCTACTAATTGTAATTTCATTTTTTCCGGCAATCCACCGACGTTGTGATGGCTTTTTATGACTGTACCGGTGATCGAAAGCGATTCGATAACATCCGGATAGATGGTTCCCTGGCCGAGCCATTTTATATCGTTCAATTTGTGGGCCTCTTCATCAAACACGTCAATAAATCCTTTACCTATGACTTTGCGTTTCTCTTCCGGGTCGGTAACGCCCGTCAGTTCGCCGTAAAATTTTTCCTGCGCGTTTATGCCGATCACATTCAGGCCCATGTTTTCGTAAGCCTTTATGACATTTTCGAATTCGTTTTTCCGTAAAAGTCCGTGATCTACAAAAATACAGGTGAGGTTTTTGCCGATGGCTTTATTCAATAATACTGCCGTTACCGACGAATCGACGCCTCCGGATAGCGCCAGTATGACTTTATCTTCTCCGAGTTGTTGTTTTAGTTCGGCAACCGTTGATTCGATAAAGGATGCAGGAGTCCAGTTCTTTGCACATCCGCAGATGTCCAGAAAATTGTCTAATAATTTTATTCCGTCTTCGGTGTGGAACACTTCCGGATGAAACTGTACGCCCCATGTCGGTTCGTCCGTAATTTTAAAACCTGCCGTTGCCACATCGTCCGTACTTGCAATGACTTGGAATGAATCCGGTAATTGCGTGATGGTATCGCCGTGTGACATCCAGACTTGTGTTCCGGATTTGATATCTTTGAATAACGGGTCGGCATCATTGAGTTTGGTTAAATGGGCGCGTCCGTATTCGCGCAAACCGGCAGATGCAACCGTTCCTCCCGATGAATAGGCAAGATACTGTGCACCATAGCAGATACCAAGTACGGGATATTTTTTGCGTATATCCGACAGGTCTGTCCTGAATGCATTTGAGTCGTTTACGGAATAAGGGCTTCCGGAGAGTATGACTCCTTTGACCGCCGGGTCTTTCTCAGGAAATTTATTATACGGAACAATTTCGCAATAGGTATTTAACTCTCTGATTCTGCGACCGATTAATTGTGTCGTTTGCGAACCGAAATCAAGGATAATTATTTTTTCGTGCATAAAATAAAAACGTTAAATGAGGCGCAAAGTTACGAAAATAATTTGCAATAGACAATGGTATTGAATGGTAGTAAGTTCAAATTATATTCAATTTGCTGTTTTTTGCCGGCAGCATACAGGCGGCTCTCCGGAAATAAAAATAAACGGGTTTATTTTGTATTCCTCACGGCTTGCGCTATATTTGTACCGGATTTGTATAATGTTATGCTAATGGCCGTATTATTAATTTACCGTTGATAAAGATTATATGGATGAAGAAGAAAAAGCTGTGAACCGTAAAACATGGTGGATTATGGGTATTGTCCTGCTTGTTTTGATAATCGGTGTGGGAGGTTATTATTTGTGGTATCAGAAACAACAGATGCAGGAAATGACTGAAATGTTCGCTCTCGAAAAAGAAAGTCTTTCCGATGAGTATGAACAATTATCAATTCAGTACGAGGGTTATAAGTTCGGCGTGGGCAACGATTCGTTGATAGCCTTGTTGACAACAGAGCAGGAGAAGGTTCAGCGTCTTCAGGAAGAACTGCGGACGGTGAAATCCACGAACGTACGCCGTATTAACGAATTGAAAAAAGAATTGGAGACGCTTCGTAAAGTTATGCGTAATTATGTGATTCAGATTGATTCGTTGAATGCGGAAAATCAACAGTTGAAGGACGAGAACCGTCAGGTTACGCAGAAATACCAACAGGCTTCTTCCCGGGCCGCCCGTTTGTCAAAAGAGAAAGATCAGTTATCGGAACGGGTAGAGATGGCTTCGCGGTTAGATGCCGTGAACATACAGGTGCGCCCCATCACATCCAAAGGGAAGAATGCCAAAAAGATTGACAAAGCGGCACAACTGATGATGACATTTATCATTTCGAAAAACATAACGGCACCTGTAGGAGAACAAATAATATATGTACGTCTGATGAAGCCGGATGATGATGTTCTGACCAAACCTAATTCCGGACGTTTTCAATTTGAGAATAA
>DOZP01000185.1 GCA_003517945.1 Porphyromonadaceae bacterium
GCAAGCAGCAAAGACGGCTATCTGCCCCGGAAAGTGATCAATATGCCTGTCGATGCCGAAAGCCTGGTGGCGCTTTGCGCTCCGCGTCCTATCTTTATCGGCAGTGGAAGCGCCGAACAGGGCGAAGCGTGGGTAGACCCGTATGGGCAATACCTCACGTGCGAAAAGGCCGGCCCCGTTTACGAACTGTTAGGACGGAAAGGCGTTGTGATGCCCGACACACAGACGTTCAACGGAAAAACCGTTCCCTATCCCGCTACCGACAAGGAATATCTGGCAGGCGACATCGGTTATCGCCGCCATGCGGGAGGACACCAGGCTGCTCCCAATTATCCGGCTTTCATCCGGTTTATTCGGAAATATTGGAACTGACGTAAATCAAAGAGTATGATTGCGTTTCAACGACTTGCGAAACGTCGGTTGTATGGTGTGGGGATAAAAAAATCCGGCAGGCATTGCTTGTTGTCGATAATTTTTGTACCTTTGCCGCGCTTTTTTAAGCCTGTCGTCCGTGTGATGGGGAATTAGGAAGCATAAAACTAATTTTGAGTAACACAAATTTTTAACAAAATGAAAACATTTAAACTGGAAGGAACGCCAAGAGAGAGCGTTGGAAAGAAAGCGTCGAAAAATCTTCGTAAAGAAGGGTTAATACCCGCAGTGCTATATGGACAGGAACCTGTAGCGTTGCCTTACAAGGGGAAACTTAATTCCGGAGAAAAGATTGTGGAAATAGGAGACAACAAGGGTCTTATCGTGACCGATTTTACCGTATCGGTTGATGGCGTACGTAAATTGATTTATACTCCGGAGATCCATCTTGTCGAAATAGATATTAAGGGTAGTAAGGGCGTAAAAGCGATTATTAAAGACTCTCAATATCATCCGGTGACGGATAATCTTCTTCATATTGATTTTCAGGAAGTATTTGATAATAAGCCGATCGTAATGGAAGTGCCGGTTATTTTAGCAGGTCACTCTGTTGGGGTAAGGGCCGGGGGTAAACTGAATCAATCCATGCGTAAGCTGAAAGTGAAAGGGTTTGCCGGAGATATTCCTGAAAAACTGGAAGTAAACGTAGAACGTCTTGAGTTGGGTAAAGCGATTAAGGTTGGTGAGTTGAGTTATGATAAGATAGAACTGATCAATCCGAAAAACGCGGTCGTATGTATCGTTAAGATGACGCGTGCGTCACAAAGCGCTGCCGCCGCCGCTAATAAATAAGCCGGATAATTTTTGAAATATAGGGGGAGGGAGGATGTTATTCAAAAACATCCTCCCTTTTTAATGTTAAACGAAGCGATAGTATGAAATATCTGATTGTCGGATTAGGCAATATAGGCCCGGAATACTGGGGAACGCGCCATAATGTCGGTTTCCGGATTGTGAATGAGTTGGTTGATGCCGCAGATGCGTTTTTCAGAGAAGAACGGTATGGCGCGGTGGCCCGTGTGCGCGTTAAGAATGCCGAAATGGTAGTGCTCAAACCCAATACTTTCATGAATCTGAGCGGACATGCCGTACGTTACTGGTTACAGAAAGAATCTTTGCCGGTATCACAGTTATTGGTCGTAGTTGATGATTTATCATTGACTTTCGGCAGTTTGCGCCTTAAACCGAAAGGTAGTCACGGAGGCCACAACGGATTGCGTAATATCGAAGAAATCCTGGGTACTGCCGACTATGCACGCCTGCGCTTTGGAATCGGTAATGATTTTCCGCGCGGCAGGCAGGTTGATTATGTGTTGGAAAAGTTTACGGACGAGGAGTTGGAAAAAATACCCGAACGGATCAAGCAGTCTATGGAAATGATTAAAAGTTTTTGCCTGGCCGGAATCGACATTACAATGAACCGGTTCAATTAGTGATTTCACCCTTTTGATTGCCTTTTTGCCGGGAAAAGAATGAAAATTAATGATAATGACAAATGGACGAAGTAAGAATAGATAAATGGATGTGGGCGACACGTATTTTTAAAACGCGTACGATTGCTTCCGATGCCTGTAAAAAAAACAGGGTATCGGTAGGAAATGTAAATGTCAAGCCATCCCGGATGATTAAAGCCGGTGATATAATATCCGTGCGTAAACCCCCGGTAACATATTCTTTCCGCGTACTTGATGTCACGGAGAAACGTATGGGAGCCAAACTTGTTCCGCAATACATGGAAAATATTACTCCTCCCTCGCAATATGAGGTATTGGAAATGAATAAAATATCAGGTTTTGTCGACCGGGCGAGAGGACTGGGACGCCCGACCAAAAAAGACCGCCGGGAGTTGGAGCAGTTTACGGATGTAGAGCAGGAGATGCCTGTTGTCGGTACGTTTGGATTCGACTGGGATGAGTCATGGCTCGAAGAGACCTGAATGCCATATAGATGAAAGTAATATGGCACATTCTATCATTCGGAATGTTGAAAAAGAAATAGCTGTATCCTTTAACTACCCGTTGCGCCCTGCCTGTTGTGGGGCCGGATGTCAATAAAATCAGTCCTCCTGATTGTTGTCAGCGGGAAAACGTACTGCCAGTTGGCGACGTATTTCATCTAAAATTTCGATTGTGATCAGGGAGTTTTCAAGACTATTTACGGTCGATTCTTTCCGTCCCGACAGGATGGTGTCGATAAATTCGGCTATTTCGTAATAATACTCATTTTTGCCGGTTTGCGGATGTATGTTTTTTGTCTCGCCTTTTCGGAGAGTCAGGGAAACGTTTCCTATGATGTTGATGCGGTCTATTAAAATCGTTCCCTGTTCACCCTGTATCTCGGTCGGCAATGAAGAGTCCGCAATTTTTCCGTATAAAACAGTAGCGATAAGTCCGTTATCAAATGTGAAGTTAACCGCCGCCTGTCCGTCTGCGCCACTTGATAATTTGAACCCGGTGGCATGAACCGTTTTCGGTCGGCCGAAAAGAACGACCATCGGGTAAATCGTATAGATGCCTATATCCATGGTGGCGCCGTTGCTAAGCTCAGGTTTAAATGCGTTTAATATAATCCCTTCCTTCAGTTTGTCATAGCGGGATGAGTACTGGCAATAGCAGGAGAAATAGCGGCGTACGGTTCCTATTTTATGCAAGGATGCATGTACGGCGCGAAATCCGGGCGTCAATGTCGGCTTCATGGCTTCCATCAGTACAACATTGTATTGCCGGGCTGTTTCTATCATACGTTTTACTTCGCGGGCATTGGAGGCAATTGCCTTTTCACATAAAATATGCTTTCCGTGCTGCATGCACAATATGCTTTGCGCTGCATGGAACGCGTTAGGAGATGCAATATATACGGCGTCGATGAGCGGGCTTGCCGCCATTTCTTCCAATGAGGTGAATGTCGAAGGAATAGCATGTTTTGCGGCAAATGACCGGGCTGTATCTTCCGAACGGGAGTATACGGCTGATAATTCGAATCGCTCATCTTCACGCCCCCCTTCAATGACCCAATCGGTAATAAAATTTGTACCTACAACGCCAAAACGTATCTTCTGCATATTATTAATCGTTAATTTATCCGGTATAGTTGAATTTTACCGTTTTTGTTTCCGCATTCTTTTATTCGCTTAATTCAAGCCATCGCATTGTTTTTTCATCAATTTCCCCAATCAATACTCCGATGCGCGCCGATTGTCTGTTCAGTTCCTCTATGGGCAGCGTCCCGCTGTTAAGCGCTTCTTCTATGGACTTTTTTTCATCTTCGAGCGTTGGTATTTCCTGCTCTAATGTTTCCAGCTCTTTTTGCTCTTTGTACGTAAGTTTCTTTTTGCCGGAAGGTTGCCGGTAAGCAGGCTTGCCGGTTGCAACGGTTTGACCGGATGTCGCGGAAGACCGGGGAGACTGTTGTGTTTTCCACAAGCGGTATTGCGTATAATTACCCGGGAAATCCTGAATGTCCGCGTTACCATGAAAAACCAGGATATGATCTACAACTTTGTCCATAAAATACCGGTCGTGTGAAATGACGATGACGCATCCTTTGAAATGAATCAGATAGTCCTCCAGCACGTTCAGTGTGACAATATCCAGGTCGTTGGTAGGTTCATCAAGTACAAGAAAGTTCGGATTGCTCATCAATACCGTACATAAGTAGAGGCGGCGCTTTTCGCCTCCGCTTAGCTTGTGAACAAAGCTGTGTTGTTTTTCCGGAGTGAAAAGGAAGTAGTTCAGGAACTGCGATACGCTTAATGCTTTACCGTTGCCTAACGTAATATATTCTGCAATGTTTTGTACGACATCAATGACTTTCATTTTTTCGTCAAACTGCAATCCGTCCTGGCTGTAGTAGCCGAAACGGACGGTTTCTCCAATCGTGAAACATCCGCTGTCGGGTTGTATTTCTCCCATCAGCATTTTAATGAATGTAGATTTTCCGGTTCCGTTATCACCTACGATGCCGAGTTTCTCGTATCTTGAGAAGATGTAATTGAAATCATGCAGAATCCGGATGTCTCCGAATGTTTTACTGACGTGTTTGGCTTCAAATATGCTGGAGCCTATGTAGGAGGCTTTTACGTTTAGATTGACATGATTGTCTTCCTGTCGTTGTTTGGCTTTCTTTTCAAGTTCATAAAACGCATCTATACGGTATTTCGCTTTCGTACCTCGCGCCTGCGGCTGACGGCGCATCCATTCCAACTCTTTGCGTAGCAGGTTGTTGGCGTGATCAACCGCCGCCTGCATCACTTCCATACGTTCGGCCCGTTTATCCAGATAATAGCTGTAGTTACCTTTGTATGCGTATATTTGTTTGTTGTCTATTTCGATGATTTCGTTACAAACTTCATCCAGAAAATAACGGTCGTGTGTCACCATGAGCAAGCTGATCGTCGATCGTTTCAGGTAGCCTTCCAGCCAT
>DOZP01000220.1:0-693 GCA_003517945.1 Porphyromonadaceae bacterium
ATCTCCGAACTTGTGTTGATGTCATCGTCCAAACTAATCAACAAACCGGTCAGCGAATCCGGATTCCGTACATTATACAATGTGAATATATTAGGAATCAAACGTCAGGATAAATATATGATTCAGAATGTCAAAGACGTAAAGATGCATTCCGGAGACGTTCTGCTCATACAGGGCGAATGGGAAGACATTGCAAAATTAGAGAACGAAGACTCGGAATGGGTACTCGTGGGCAAATCGCTTGAAAAAGCGGCCAAAGTCCCGATTGATAACAAGGCGCCCGTAGCCGCCGTTATTATGATCCTGATGATATTATGTATGGTTTTCAATTGGCTTCCGATGGTCACCGCGGTGATGATAGCATCTATCCTGATGATATTAACCGGTTGTTTCCGCAATGTCGAGGCCGCTTACAAAACCATTAACTGGGAAAGTATATTTTTGTTTGCAGGGATGATACCTCTCTCAAAAGCAATGGAAAATACGGGAGCGTCGGTTTATATTTCCGAGCTGATCGTTAATTTTGTCGGTTCTCAAGGACCGGTTCCGGTTCTTGCAACCATCTATCTCGCCACATCCATACTTACGATATTTATCAGTAACACGGCAACAGCCATCTTATTCGCTCCTATTGCCATAAAAGCGGCCATAACGCTGGGAGTAAACCCCTACCCTTTCCTGTTTGCGGTATCA
>DOZP01000220.1:715-1084 GCA_003517945.1 Porphyromonadaceae bacterium
GCCGGCGAATATAAGTTTACGGATTATATAAAAGTAGGACTTCCGTTACAGATTATCTTCGCAATAGTTATGATTCTTGTTTTGCCGCTTATATTCCCGTTTTAAAATGAAAAAAATTTCAACATACAAGGTAATGATGACATGGCTGCTAACAGTCATCTTCCTCTTTCCGTATGTTGTAAAATCCACTCATTTCTTTCAATATGAACACGGATGCCATAGCGATACATGCCATACGGAAGAAAATTCACAGCAAAAAAAGGAGCATGCTGCTCACGACTGTATAACCTGCCTGATTTGTAAAATCACGTTTTCGTCTTTTACGGAAACAGACCCTTTTGATAAGATTGAAATTCCGCAAACACAGAA
>DOZP01000220.1:1230-1879 GCA_003517945.1 Porphyromonadaceae bacterium
AAACAAACCGTATAACAAAACAAAAAATATGCATAACAGAATTATTCCGGTTGTGCTTATGTTTGTATTCATGCCGTCCATATATGCCCAGCATGCAGATTCTATCAAAACAATAGAACTGGACAGTATTACGGTTATTTCAGAATCTTTTAAAAAGTCAAGTGACCATGCTTCAACTTTATCAGTAGAAGTAGCTGAAAGGGAATTTCTGAAAGATCATTTTACAGGCAACCTGATACAGACATTAGCCTATTTGCCGGGAGTACGTTCGATGGACATCGGTTCCGGATTTTCAAAACCGATGATTCGTGGAATGGGATTTAATCGTATTTCGGTCACCGAAAACGGAATCAAACAGGAAGGACAGCAATGGGGAAGTGACCACGGCCTCGAAATTGATGCATTCAATATCGAACGTGTAATCATACGTAAAGGTCCGGCATCGTTATTATATGGTAGCGACGCCATGGGAGGCGTTATTGAAATCATGCAAATACCGGCGCTTGGTGAAAACCATGTTTACGGTGACGCGACTCTCATGACTAAAAGCGTAAACGGCACATTCGGCGGATCCGTCATGCTGGGTATGAAAAAAGATGCATGGCATGTCAGGCTACGCTATTCCGAAAAACAATTCGGCGACTACCGG
>DOZP01000220.1:1925-2163 GCA_003517945.1 Porphyromonadaceae bacterium
GTCAACTTCTATTCGGAATACCGCAGGCGTGGCTATTATTCCAACTATGCCGTAAGCAATATATGGCAGAAAACCGGATTCTTTCCCGGAGCGCACGGAATACCCAACGTATCCGCAGTACAGGACGACGGAAACAGTCGTAACATTGAGCTGCCGTACAGCAAGGTAAACCATCTGAAGGTAACATCACGCCAGCAGTATACATGGGATAACCTGTCTGCTTCGTGGGATATCGGAT
>DOZP01000220.1:2238-8250 GCA_003517945.1 Porphyromonadaceae bacterium
GCAAAATTACGTTCCGTTTCTTCCGGAGATTTTGAACACAGTGCGGGTTGGGACGTACAGTATCAGCAAAACCGTATAGAAGGATATTCGTTTCTTTTGCCGAGATATGACCGGTTTACGACCGGCGCGTCCGCATTAACTTCATGGCGGCCTTCCGGACATTTTTCGTTAAGCGGCGGCCTCCGGTATGATTACGGCACCGTTGATATATCGGCCTACAAAGACCCCTATCTGGAGGCTTATCTTCAGGAAATGGGATACGGCCCCGAGCTTATCGAACTATATGAATGGCGGAGTTATCCCGTAAACCGTGATTTCGGAGATTTTTCAGGCTCCCTGGGTATCGTTTGGAATCCTGCCGTTACACATCTGTTTAAAGCCAATATCGGCCACAGCTTCCGCCTGCCGGGAGCCAATGAACTGGCTGCAAACGGCGTACATCACGGCACATTTCGCCACGAACAGGGTGACCCGTCGCTTACATCGGAACGCGGCTGGCAACTGGATGCTTCCTATCGCTACGATAACAAGGGGATCTCTTTGTCTGCCGGCACATTCTTCAGTTGGTATAGCAACTATATATACCTGAAACCGACGGGAGAATGGTCCATATTGCCGCATGCAGGGCAAATATACCGGTATACGGGGGCGGAAGTCATTTATGCAGGAACCGAACTTTCACTGGATGTCAACATACTTTCATTTTTAAAATACACGTTGCTGGGAGAATATGTTTATACTTACAACAGGGATGAACATACCCCCTTGAGCTTTTCTCCTCCTGCATCATTATGCAACATACTGACGTTAAATGTTAAAAACATGCAGGTATATGCTGAGTTACATAGCATAGCAGCCCAGAACAGGGTAGCAAAAAATGAAAGCAAAACAGACGGCGCTAATTTGGTTAATCTTGGAGGTAATGTACATATTCCTATCGGACATACGATGTTGGACATTTCGTTATCCCTAAGAAACCTGTTCAACACAAAGTATTACAATCATCTGAGTTTTTACAGGAAAGTNNGAAATCCCCGAACCGGGACGAAACTTCCAATTATTAATTAAAGTACCATTTAAAAGTAAAATAAAATGAAAACAATGAACAATATTCTATTTGCAGTGATTACAATTATCGTATCAACTTTCACATGTGTTTCATGTGAAGAAAGCGGAGACACGACTCCCCCCGTCATCGAACTTATAGCGCCCGCAGAGGGAGCCGAGTTAATGGCAGGGAAAGAGATTCATTTCGATATGAATATTTCAGACAATGAAATGTTGAAATCGTATAAAGTCGAAATTCATAATGACATTGAAAATCCGCATGATCATGAAGCAAAGTTATTGAGCCTGAAAGCGGGAGAAGCAGATTATTTCTCATACCTGAATTCATGGGATGTTTCCGATAAAAAAAACACCAATGTACATACGCATGAGATTACAATTCCGGAAGATGTCATACCGGGTGCTTATCATTTTATGGTATACTGTACGGATGCGGCCGGAAATGAATCTCACATAGCGCGTAATATCACAATCATTCCTCATGACGGCAGTGAAGAGCACGAAGATGATGATCACGAAGGTCACGAACACTAATCCCAAGTATCAGCATTAACCGGCTCACGGTTAAATCAACAAAAAAACAGGAGAGAAACATACCGCTTTTCTCCTGTTTTTTTGTCCGGACTACACCTTATTCCATCGTTCGATTTGCCGGATCTGTAGTCTTTATGCGCATTTATCCTTTTTTCTTCTCTGCTTTTGCAATGCGTTGGGCAGCAAACTTACCGGCTATAGCTGCCAACGGAAGCCCTCCAGCCGGAAATGTACACTGGCCGGCAATGTATAAATTTTTTATACCATCTTTTACTCCCTTGTGTACCTGCTTCTTCACGTAACCCGAGGGTATAAACGACATATAAGTACCGCGATACGAATGACAATACCGGTGAAAAGTCAACGGCGTCGCAACATTCGACATTTCAATTTTTGCCTCTATTTCCGGAAAAACCTTTACGATACCTCCGGTCACCCAGTTTGCAAGACGTTCCTTCTCCGCTTTATACGCATGATCAGACTTTTCTTTCAAAGCCTTCCAGTAGTCAATCTCGTCTTCAGTCAATAAAACCGCCATGACGGTTTTTTCGCCTTTGGCTAATTCGGGGTCAAAATTGTATATTTTAACATTGAAATCTTTTAACTCCGTTTTATTTAAGCGGAATGGTTTTTCCGGCCGAACATAGACATTATGAGGATACTTAGCAAGATCCGCAGCGATCCCCAAACTAACGTATGAACCTGTCAGGAGCAGGTAATCCTGCGGAGCGGCAAACCGTTCTTCAAAATATTCATCCGGATATTTTCCTTCCAACAGCTTGCTTAACAACATATCCGCATCCACCGCAGAAATAATATAATCGGCCAATACTTCACGGTCATCTTCCTTTATCCCAATCCCTACAGCCGCATTCTCTTTTATAATTATCTTATCAACCGTAGTATTGGTATGCATGTTGCCGCCTAATTCCTCAAACCGATCTTGCATTCGTTCCATAAAAGCCAACGATCCGCCCGCCGGCCATCCTCCGTCGCCGGAACTTCTGATTCCCAGGCAATAGAACAGGGTATAGGCCGGCATAACCGTCGGGAAAACACAAGCGAGTAACTGACGGATCACCGGAGATTTGAATTCGCTGATGTATTCGGCAATGGTCATATATTCCGTCTTCTTCTCCGGCTTTCCGGAACGAAGTATTTTCCATAATAAGGGTATGAGTTTCCATTTGTTCATATCTTCAAACGGTTTTTCGATAGGCGCGTTCAAATTCTGAAAACAACGGATATTTTTGATCAGTTTCCTGATTTCGGCTTTATCATCAGGCGAAACAGCCAGAAACGCCTGTTCCGTTTTTCTTAAATCGGAATACAAATGATATGTTCTGCCCTCATAAATAGTCGTTGCTATTTCTTCCGCATTATAAATCTGCGTATCACCGGATAAGGCGCCGCACGTTTGCCATATTTCATGAACTCCCGTCCCTTTTTTTGTACCCGTAAGCCATTGTATACATCCGTCAATATAATAACCTTTGCGAAACCAACCCGTACAGTTACCTCCCACAATTGAATGAGATTCAAAAATGTCAACGTCAAACCCGGCTAAACGCGAATAGATTCCGGCAACAAGACCGGACACGCCTGCGCCTATAACAACAACTTTTTTACTCATACATTAATCAATTTTCAATATAACTCCAACCATTCATACATATTCCCGGTATCATCCAGAAAGCGGATAAAATCTTCATACGAAACAATAAGTGATGCGGTATTGACACAGGGATGAAAACTCAATCGTTCGGCATTTTGCAAATTCTTGTCTAAAAAAAGACAAACGTGATTTTCCGTATCGTTCATCAATCCGAAAGGGGTAACGGAACCGGGCTTCACACCCAGATATTTTTCCAGGCGTTTTTCCGAAGCAAAACTTAACCTTCCCTGATGCAACATTTTTTCAATTGCACGAATATCCATATCACGGTCACAGTCAAGAACCACAAGATAATGCCTGTTTCCTTTATGATTCCGAAGAAACAGATTTTTACAATGCCGGACATTGTGTCCCATCCAGTATTGCCGCGCGATCTCTGCGGTCGGCGCCGGCGGATGTTCGATGTATTCGAATTGTATATTCAGGCGCTCCAGCAACGCGTACAGTTTTGGATCTCCATTCATTTTTCCGGAAATTTATTCGGTTTTGTCATCCGACTTTAGAAACCAGTTCCGCGAATAACAGGATCATTTTATCCGCCGCCTGATTAGCCGCTTTAATCACATCATCGCCATCATTCACAAAATCGTCCGCAAAATGGTATCCTTCGTTTGTGATAACAGACATACCGAACACACGCAACCCGGCGTGACGGGCAACAATTACCTCCGGTACGGTACTCATCCCGACAGCATCACCACCTGCTTTTCCGTAAAACGCATATTCGGCAGGCGTCTCATAAGACGGCCCGGTCAATCCGACATAGACTCCCTTTCTGAGTGGAATATCATGCGAAGCGGCTATTGCCTCCATGTATTTTATAAATTCGCGATCATACGCGCGGGTCATATCCGGAAAGCGCAGGCCGAACGAATCGTCGTTTTTCCCGATAAGCGGATTCGGCAGCATATTGATATGGTCACGGATAATCATCAGGTCACCGATCTTAAAGGTAGTATTGATCCCGCCGGCCGCATTGGATACAAACAGATTTTTAATCCCCAGCAACTTCATCACGCGAATGGGAAAAGTCACCTGTTGCATGGTATACCCTTCATAATAATGGAAACGCCCCTGCATCGCAAGAACAAGTTTACCTCCCAGGCTTCCGAAGATCAGATTGCCTTTATGGCCTGCGACCGTAGAATGCATAAAATGGGGTATTTCACTATATGGAATCACCGTCGGATCCGTGATCTTATCGGCAAGGGCGCCAAGCCCGCTCCCGAGGATAATCGCCGTATCCGCCGTTCCGTTTATCCGTTTCGCAATATAATCCGCCGCTTCCTGATAATTTGTTTTCATCATTTTATCTGTTTACTATTCCGCAAATTTAACAACTATTTTTATACGGACAAAGAAGCCGGGATATTCATAAGCGATTATCAGCAACTTTTTGCATACGTATATGTAAAATCAACCGGATTTATGCGCACATCATCCGGTTTTCATTTTCTTTTTACGGCCGATAAGCATGATACTCAACAGAATAACCACCAATCCTGCCATCTGTATCCAGGTAACATCTTCATGGCCGAATACGATACCGAAAAATACGGCGATAAACGGATTGACATAGGCATGTGTGGCTACTTCGGTGGCCGGACGTATTTTTAACAGCCATACATAGGCCGAATAAGCCAGCAGGGAGCCAAAAATAATCAGATAGATCAGTGAAAGCCAGGCAGAAGCGGGAACAGCGCAGAAATCTGTTTTCCCCAAGTCGCCGCAGACAAAGGTAAACAGCCAGAACATGGCGCTGGCGAAAAGCATCTGCCAGGCCGAACCGGCAAATGCGTTGACATCTTCTTCACCGGAAGAACGGTATTTTGCATACAGCGTACCCAATGCCCAGGATATGCAACCGAGCAACAGGATAAGTACCCCATATTCCCTGTTTTCAGATGCCGTATCCAGTTGCAACTGTTCTATATACAGCATTGATACGCCCCAAAAACCGACAATGATCCCGGCGAGAACGGCCGGGTTACAAAAATTTTTTTTCCACATGGGAACATCAAGCGCCATAATCCAGAGCGCCGTTGAAGAGGCGATAATCGCCACCAGGCTGCTGCTCACGTATTGCTGTGCAAGCATGACTACCGCCATATCCACAAAGAGCAGGACGATACCGCTTACGGCCGACTTCTTAACCAGGCTTTTCTTAAAGACCGGTTCGCCCCTTTTATAACATACGGCGAGTAATATCAGTCCCGCCATCGTAAAACGAAGCGCCCCAAGCAGGAACGGAGGAAATCCTTTCAGGGCCACGCCTATAAAATAATACGTGGAACCCCAAACCACATAGATCAGAAAATAAGCAATCAGAATATGTATTGTCTTTATACTTGTTTCCCCCGCTTGTCCCGTCATTTATACCGTTTTTTTATCTTATCCAGTCCTTCCATCAGTAATTGTCGCGGACACGCGATGTTGATACGTATAAAGCCTTCCCCACTCTCTCCGTACATCGTACCTTTGTTTACCCACAGGTTCTCTTCCTTCAATAAAGTTTCGGTTATCATTTCCGAAGATTGCCCTGTAAAAGAAAAATCCATCCAGACCAGGTAAGTAGCCTCTAACGGCAACACCTTTACGGAAGGAAGTTCCGCTGTCATGAATGCTTTCAGGCAGAGGTAGTTGTCGTACAGGTATTTTCTCAATGCTTCCAGCCATTCTTCCCCTTCGTTGTAAGCGGCTATCACAGCCTCGACGGCAAAAGCGTTTATTTCACA
>DOZP01000252.1:0-9167 GCA_003517945.1 Porphyromonadaceae bacterium
AAAAACGGATTATATGGATTTTTCGAATGTAACTATTGAAAATATTGTTTTAATAGGTTCACTGCTTCTTTTTGTAAGTATTATAGCCGGAAAAACGGGATATAGGTTTGGAGTGCCCACATTGGTGCTTTTTCTGGTTGTAGGGATGATCTTCGGTCACGATGGTTTGGGATTGGAATTTTCAAGTCCTAAGGCGGCGCAGCTTATTGGGGTGCTTGCCCTCAATATTATATTATTTTCGGGGGGTATGGATACGAAGTTTGCCGAAATAAAACCCGTCTTACCTCAGGGAATCGTGCTGGCTACACTGGGGGTTTTGCTTACGGCGGTGATAACGGGTATTTTTATCTATCTGATAACGCAACACCTTTTTTCAGCCATATCTTTTTCTTTTCTTGAGGCAATTCTATTGGCCTCTGTTATGTCTTCTACCGATTCGGCATCGGTTTTTGCCATACTGGGAGCAAGAGGGCTTGTGTTGAAAGAGCGCCTTCGTCCGCTTCTGGAGCTTGAGAGTGGGAGTAATGACCCAATGGCATATTTGTTAACGATCACTTTTATTCAGTGGATACAGATAGGGGAAGGCAGCTTATGGTCGGTCGCGGGGACCTTTATTTTACAATTGGTCATCGGAGCTGCATTGGGGTATTTTCTCGGACGTACTGCCGTGAAACTTATAAACAGGATAAATATTGATAATGAATCTTTGTATCCGGTTCTTTTGCTTACTTTATTGTTTATGGTTTTCTCTATTACGAATGCTCTGAATGGAAACGGATACCTGGCTGTATACATTAGCGGACTTGTAGTGGGAAACTCTAAATTCGTACATAAAAAAACATCCAAGAAATTTATGGATGGTATGACCTGGTTATTTCAGATTGTGATGTTCCTTACCCTGGGTTTGCTTGTAAATCCGACCGAACTATTGCCGATTGCAGGTATTGGCCTGGCCGTCAGTTTTTTTATAATCTTTGTCTCCCGTCCTGTCGCCGTATGGCTTTGCCTGCTTCCGTTCCGGAAAATGTCCAATAAGGCGAAACATTATGTATCCTGGGTCGGATTGCGCGGAGCTGCGCCGATCTTGTTCGCTACATATCCGTTAACGTCAGGAGTAGACGGTGCGGGAATTATATTTAATATAGTGTTTTTTGTTACGCTTGTATCATTACTTGTTCAGGGTACTACGGTTTCTTCTGTGGCAAGGTGGTTAGGACTGTCGGAAGAAAATAAACCGCAGAATAAGTTGCAGACTTTTGACATTGAGCTTTCGGATGATATCAAATCAAGTATGTCTGAAGTGACTTTGACTCCGGGACATTTATCGCACGGGAAACGTATCATGGATATGCCTATGCCTGAAAATACGCTTGTTGTTATGGTAAAACGTGATGAATTATATTTTGTTCCGACAGGAGCCACTGTTCTTGAGCCGGGTGATGTGTTACTGCTGATATCCGATAATGAAAAAACTCTTGAAGAGACGTATCAGCATTTGGGGGTGGTTGAATAGCGTCTGAAAAAAAGGGTAAAATCATAAGATAATACCCTTTCTTCCTGCTATTTTCCGAAATTTGTCAGTTCCTGTTAAAATAATTTTTCCGGATATTCGCCGGCGTCGACAAGCGCTTGTATCTTGTCTACAACTCCCTGGCGGTCGGCGGCGTAAGTGACGCCGAACCATTTGGATGTGGTATCCAGTACCTTTACGCGTGCAATCTTTTGGGTCACAAGTTCGTTGACCATTAGCGGAATAAAATATTCACTCTTGAGATTATCCATGTTTTGACGTAAAAAATCCTTGAAATATTCTTCCGAATAATCAAAGTAATCAGGGGTGAATCCCCACATATTCATGGATACGGGCGTGTTTTCATTCAAAACATTTTTTTTGCCGTTTTCGTCGGTAAATTGGATCTCACCGTTTATACATTCTATGGCTGTACGTTCAACTACCGTAGTAAGATATCCGTCATTGTCCACACCGCAAACGCCACGTGCAACGGAACCGCTTTCGCTTAATGTATTGCCGACGCGGAAACCAACCATGCAATAGTCATTTTTCCCGCCTCCGGCGCCGGTCAGTTCTTTACCCAACACTTCAAAACTGTCGCGTCCGTAAAAATCATCGGCATTAATAACTGCAAACGGCTCTTTTATCACCTCTTTTCCCATCAGTACGGCATGGTTCGTACCCCATGGTTTGGTTCGGTCTGCAGGGCAGGTAAAACCTTCAGGCAATTTATCTAAAGACTGAAAGACGATCTCTACCGGAATATGATTTTCATATTTACATAAGATTTTATGACGGAAATCATCTTCAAAATCTTTCCGTATGACGAATACGATTTTTCCGAATCCGCCCCGAATCGCATCAAAAATAGAATAGTCCATGATTGTTTCGCCATTTGGCCCCAGTCCGTCTAATTGTTTTAATCCTCCATAGCGGCTGCCCATTCCGGCAGCAAGAACAAATAATGTCGGTTTCATATCACAAATTGGTATTAAAAAGTTTTTTGTGTTTTATATTCTCTGTTTTTAGAGGCGCAAATATACATTATTTTTTGTCAAATGAAAAATAAAACCGACCTTTGCGGTGTTTATTGTAAATATAAACAGGTTTGAAAAATGAGGCGAAAGGTGATTGGGGGGATATTGTTTTTCCTTGTATGTATGGTGTCCGGAAAAATGTATGCCCAACAGACAATACAGGTAGAAGGATATGTTAAAGATTCTATTACGAATGAGGTATTACCCTATGTGACGGTTGCGCTGCGCGGGACGGCCAAGGGTACGGCTACGAATGAAAAGGGATATTTTTCAATAAAAGCAACATCCGATAGCATGGTTCTTTCCGTTTCGTATATTGGATATGAAACAAGTTTTACTACGTTGAAAAAGGGTGTTAATAAAGTAGATATACGATTGAAACCGGCGATGTATGAACTGAATGAAGTGACTGTGCGTTCCGGAAAAGAAAAGTATTCCAAAAAAGAAAATCCGGCGGTCGCTTTTGTACGTCATGTGATTGCAAGGAGAAATCTGAATGATCCGCATGAACATGATTATTTTAGTTATAATATTTATGAACAGCGAACATTTGCAAATAATGAATTCGATGTAGAGAAAGCCCGTCAGAATTGGGTATATAAGCACGTTGACTTTATATTTGATTATGTGGATTCGACATCAGTCAAGGGGAAAACGATCTTGCCGCTCTACAATGAGGAAATCATGGAAGATTATTTTTACAGGAAGTCGCCACGCGTTGAAAGAAAAGTGGTGAAGGGTACGAAGCGTGCGGGAATTATTGAAATCATTGCGGAAGACGGAGTAAGACAGTTTGTCGGTGAAGCGTTTCAGGATGTTGATATATTTCAGGATAATATACCATTGTTTCTGAACCGGTTTGTCAGTCCGCTTTCTTCCATAGGCCCCAATTATTATAAGTATTATTTACTGGATACGGTTCAGATTGACGGCGAGCCATGTATGGATCTCGGTTTTGCTCCCTTTAATTCGGAGTCTTTTGGTTTTGTCGGTCATTTATATGTGACGCTGGATTCAACCTACTTCATTAAAAAAGTAAACCTGAATATTCCCCGGGATATCAACCTTAATTTTATAGGTGAGATGTCTATTGATCAGGAATATATCCGTATGGATGACGGTACGCGGATATTAACGAAAAATGATATAGCCCTGGTATTTAAACTTACGGAAAAGATGAAAGGGGCTTACGCCCGGCGCGTGGCCTTGTACCGGAATCATTCCTTCGAGATGCCTCAGGATATGGCCGTGTTTGAAGAAAAAGCGCCGGTACTGGAATCGGAAGGCGCACATCGACAGACAGAAGAATTCTGGACCGAGGCCCGTGGAGGCGCCGGTGAGATACAGCAGACGTCCGTAGAGAAAATGATGGCGCAGTTACGGGAAGTTCCGTTTTTTTACTGGTCTGAAAAGATTATCAATGTCCTGGTCAACGGATATGTGCAGACATCCGAGACGAACAGTCTGTTTGAATTCGGACCTGCGAATACGTTTATCAGCGGGAATGCACTGGAAGGCGCCCGCTTTCGCCTGGGAGGTACGACGACGGTCAATTTCAACCGCCGGTTTTTTATGGATGGATATTTGGCATACGGATTGAAGGATCACAAGTTTAAGGGAGATGCTATTTTTGAGTACTCATTTAATAAAAAGAAGAGTTTCCGGAAAGAGTATCCGTTTCATTACATTCGTGCGGAATATAAGTATGATATTAACCAGATAGGCCAGCATTATCTGTATACAAACGCCGATAATATGTTTGTGATGCTGAAACGCCGTGAGAACAACCTGATAACTTATATGCGGAAAGCGGAATTAAGTTATTACAAAGAAAATTATAAAGGGTTGGGGTATAGTGTTTTGCTTCGTCATCTTACCGAATGGGCCACGCCTGACGTACCGTTTGATTTGATACAGGCAGACGGAACAACCGTACCGGCCGATCATTACAGGTCTGCCCAACTGGAATTTTACCTGCGTTGGGCTCCGAATGAGAAATTTTACCAATCGCGGAATTATCGTTATCCGATCACGCTTGATGCGCCGGTCATTACATTGAGCCATACGATGGCGCGAAAAGGGATACTGGGATCCGGCCATAATTATAACCGGACCGAAATAGGCGTACGTAAACGATTCTGGATGTCTCCGTTCGGACATGTTGATATCTATGCGCAGGCCGGTCAAGTATGGGATCGTGTTCCGTATCCGTTGCTGTATATTCCGAATGCCAATCTGTCTTACAGTATTGAGGCGGAGAGTTTTGCATTAATGGATCCGATGGAGTTTATAAACGACCGTTTCGTATCCTGGGAAATGTCTTATTATATGAATGGTTGGCTTTTCAACCGTTTACCTCTGATAAAAGAGCTACAGCTTCGTGAAGTGCTGACGTTCCGGGGGTGGTACGGCGATTTGAATGATAAGAACAACCCGTATGTAAATGGGGCCGGTTTGTATAAGCTCCCCGGGAATACGTATATGATGGGTGACAAGCCTTATATGGAGTTTGGAGTAGGAGTTGAAAATATATTCAAACTGGTACGCCTGGATTATATCTGGAGGTTGTCGTACCGTGATCATGAAGGAGTGCCGAATAGCGGTTTAAGAATGAAAATGAAGTTTTCTTTTTGATATGTCATATTTTTTACCTACCTTGCGCGGATTATGAAAAAAGAGAAGTTTCATATAGAATATGTATTCGACAAAGTATCTAAACGAAGTTTGTGGAATCATCTGACAACGCCGCCCGGCTTGTCGTCATGGTTTGCCGACGATGTGGATGTGAGAGGTGAAACATATGTTTTTTCCTGGGATAAGATGCAGGAAGAAGCGAAGGTTATTTATATTAAACCGGACGTATGCGTACGTTATCAGTGGACGGATGGAGAAGATAATGTTTATTTTGAATTTCGTATTCATACGGTAGAGTTAACAGGCGCTGTAGCCCTTGAAATCACGGATTTTGCGGAACCGTCGGAGAAGATGGATGCAATAAGTCTTTGGGATACGCAGGTTTATGAATTGAAAAGAACGTTAGGAGTGTAATAATGATATGCGCATTATCAAGCGATTAGATTTATTTTTGTTGAAAACATTTCTGCCGTTATTTCTGATGACGTTCGGAATCTGCCTGTTTATTTTCCTGATGCAGTTCCTTTGGAAGTATGTCGATGAAATGATTGGTAAAGGAATCGAAATACATATTCTGGCGGAATTGTTTTTCTACGCAGCTCTGACTTTTGTGCCGCAGGCGCTTCCTCTTGCTGTTTTGTTCGCCTCTTTGATGACATTCGGGAACCTCGGAGAGCAACTGGAGTTGCTTGCTATGAAGGCTTCCGGTATTTCACTGATGCGTATCATAAGACCGTTAACCGTATTTCTTGTTTTTGTCGCTATTTCCATTTTCTTTTTCCAGAATAATGTGATACCCGTATCGCAGGTTAAAATGTATACCCTTCTTTATTCCGTCAGGCAAAAATCACCGGAATTGGAGATACCGGAAAGTGTCTTTAATACGTCGATTGACGGATTTAATATCTATGTCAAGAAAAAGGATAAAAAGAATAATCTTCTGAAGGATGTGATGATTTATAATCATACGGCAGGGTTTAATGATATTCATATTATTATTGCCGATTCGGGACGGCTGAAAACCTCTGCCGATAAAAAATTTCTTATCATGACATTGTATAACGGCGAATCATTTCAGAATAATCTGAGGGATAGCAAAAAACCAAGGAATGCCCGGGATGCCGTACCATATCGCCGTGAGACCTTTGATACGATGGAAATACTGATAGATTTTGACGGTAATTTTAATATGAGGGGCGAAACGCTGTTCCAGGGTCGTTATGTAGGTAAAAATATGGAAAGTCTCCGGCAATCTATTGATTCGATGACGGTCCGTATTGACAGTATTAAAGAGGTTGAGTCAAAGGTCTTGTATGAACAATCGTATCGTAAGACATTAGCCCGCGTACGACCTCAGGCAAAAACGGATCGTGAGATTGAGGTAAAGAACGATTCCCTGCCGGCTAAAAGGAGTGTGATTAATTTTGACAGCCTTTACCGTGCTCAGGAACCGGTCGTGAAGGCCTCTTTATTGTCTTACTCGAAACGGGGCATTGATAATCTGCTGATGAATTATGGTATGAAATCCGAGAGCTTACGGTTGGAAGAGAAAGAGATACGGTGGCATCATACGGAAATGCACCGGAAGTTCACTTTATCGTTCGCTTGTCTTGTCTTTTTCTTTATCGGCGCTCCTCTCGGGGCTATTATACGTAAAGGAGGGTTGGGAGCGCCGGCTGTTATATCCGTATTGCTATTCGTTGTGTATTATATTATTGATAATATAGGTTATAAGATGGCTCGTGATGGCGTATGGATACCGTGGCAGGGTATGTGGCTGAGTTCGGCCGTACTTTTGCCTTTAGGTATTTTTCTGACGTATAAGGCTGTGAATGATTCCGTTCTTCTGAATGCGGAAACATATATAGATGCAATTAAACGGTTTATCGGTAAGCGTGAGTTCCGTAAGATCGAAAAAAAGGAGATTATTATGGAGCGTCCGGATTATGCCGCGCTTACTGTCCGGTTGCAACAGCTTCAGGATTCTTGTAAAGAGTATCTGGCGCATCATAAACGTTGGTTGCACTATCTTAAATTCTGGAAGCAGGGCGGAGCGGATTCTGAAGCCGAAGGAATAGCGTATGGAATAGAATCGGTCGTGCAGGTTCTTGAAAATTCGGATCAGAATCTGGTATTGAACAAGACAATGGATTTTCCGATTATCAAAAGTTTTCACCTGACGAATTTTACGATTACTCCTAAAGCGGGAATGGCTTTGGCTATCTTCTTTCCGGTGGGAGGAATTGTCTATTTAATCGCTGTATACCGCCGGAAATTGTTACGTCAGGATATAAAAACAACGATTCGCGTATGTGATGAAATAATTGAAATAATAAGTGATGAAAATAAAAAGTAAAAACAGTATATGGAAAATTTTAAACTGAACACAATAGAGGAGGCTATTGATGATTTTCGTGAAGGAAAGTTTCTTATTGTTGTGGATGATGAAGACCGGGAAAATGAAGGTGATTTCATCATAGCCGCCGAAAAGATTACTCCTGAAAAGGTTAACTTTATGTTGGCTAACGGTCGTGGCGTACTTTGTGCACCCATCACCGAAGAGCGGTGTGAGGAACTGGAACTCAATATGCAGGTAATACATAATACGTCCGTATTGGAAACACCTTTTACGATTACGGTTGATAAACTTGGAGGCAAATGTACGACGGGGGTTTCTATTTATGACCGTGCACAGACGATACTTGCGCTTGCCGATCCCGGAACCCGGCCTTCCGATCTGGGGCGTCCGGGGCATATTAATCCTCTCAGAGCCCGGTCAAGAGGTGTTTTACGCCGTGCGGGGCATACGGAGGCAACGGTCGATTTGGCGCGGCTTGCCGGACTTTATCCTGCCGGGGCGCTGATTGAAATCCTGAATGAAGACGGAACAATGGCGCGTATGCCGGAACTTATTGAGGTATCTGAGAAGTTTAATATAAAAATAATTTCTATCCGCGACCTGATCGCCTACCGTTTAAAAACAGAATCGTTGGTTGAAAAAGGGGTAGAAGTGAAAATGCCGACCAAATACGGTGATTTTCATCTTATTCCATTCAAGCAGAAAAGTAACGGCCTGGAACATGTTGCATTGATAAAAGGCGAAATATCAAGCGATGAGCCTCTTTTGGTGAGAGTTCATTCTTCCTGTATGACCGGTGATATTTTCGGTTCTTATCGTTGTGATTGCGGGGATCAGTTGCACAAAGCGATGCGTATTATTGAAAAAGAAGGGAAAGGAGTTATCCTGTATCTTAATCAGGAGGGCCGTGGGATCGGTCTTATGGATAAGATGAAGGCTTATAAATTGCAGGAAGAAGGATTGGATACGGTAGACGCGAATCTTCATCTGTGCCATAAAGCCGACGAGCGTGATTACGGGGTAGGGGCGCAGATCCTTCAGCAAATAGGAGTTCATAAAATGCGCCTGATGACAAATAATCCGGTGAAGCGTGTCGGCCTCGAAGCTTATGGGTTGGAAGTTGTTGAAAACGTACCGATCGAAGTGGAGCCGAATAAACATAATGAATTTTATATGCGAACCAAAAAAGACCGGATGGGCCATGAATTGCATAAGATAAACTAATATTCATAATTCATTAATTAACAATTAAATTACATTACATGGAACAATTATCTGCACGTTTAGTCAGTTTGTCACCTTCGGAAACACTGGCAATGTCACAAAAGAGTAATGAGTTAAAAGCTCAGGGAATTGATGTTATCAATCTTAGTGTGGGCGAACCTGATTTTAATACGCCTGATCATATTAAAGCTGCAGCTAAAAAAGCGATTGATGACAATTTTTCGTTTTATTCGCCTGTTCCGGGATATCCGGATCTGCGTAAGGCGATTGTAGAAAAACTTAAACGTGAAAATGATCTGGATTATACGGCGGATCAGATAGTTGTTTCAAACGGGGCGAAACAGTCGGTATGCAATGTTTTGCTCAGCATTATCGGGCCGGGCGATGAAGTGATCGTTCC
>DOZP01000252.1:9195-15196 GCA_003517945.1 Porphyromonadaceae bacterium
GTAACCGCCGGTATTGATCAGGATTTTAAAATAACGCCCGCACAGCTTGAGGCGGCTATTACTCCCAGGACAAGAGCGCTTATATTGTGTTCTCCGTCAAATCCGACAGGAAGTGTGTATAGTAAGGACGAGTTGAAAGGGCTTGCCGATGTGTTGGCAAAATATCCGGATGTTATCGTTGTGGCGGATGAAATATATGAGCATATCAATTACGTGGGTAAGCATGAAAGTATTGCCCGGTTTGATGATATAAAAGATCGCGTAGTTGTTGTGAATGGCGTTTCAAAAGCTTATGCGATGACAGGATGGCGTATCGGTTTTATTGCGGCTCCGTTATGGATAGCCAAGGCTTGTAATAAATTGCAGGGACAGTATACGTCGGGGCCGAATTCCATTGCCCAGAAGGCTTCCACGGTCGCTTTTTCCGGAGATCAGTCGTGTGTGGAGGAAATGCGTCAGGCTTTTCTTCGTCGCCGTGACCTGATCGTGAAATTGTGTAAAGAAATACCGGGGGTAAAATTGAATATTCCGCAAGGAGCTTTTTATATCTTTCCGGAGGTTGACAGTTACTACGGTAAGAGCGCGGATGGTCGTAAGATAAACGATGCTGCGGATCTGGCTATGTACTTGCTTGAAGTCGGACATGTGGCGACTGTGGGAGGAGCCGCTTTCGGAGCGCCCGAATGTATCCGCCTGTCGTATGCTACATCGGATGAAAATATTATTGAAGCAGTGAAACGTATCAAAGAGGCGCTGGCGAAACTTAACTGATAAATCAGCTCAGGGCTGATCATTTATCCGGAAAAGAAGCAGGATCGCGGTCATTTGATTGCGATCCTGTTTTTTTCGTATTGCGGAGATTATCGGGTGAGCCGTAAAATTACCTGATGATTATTTTATATTGTTTATTATCAATCGTAACGAAGTAAAATCCGCCGGGCAAATGTATTGTACTGTTGCCGTTTATTTCTATTTGTTTGTAGAGCATTCCGGTCAAAGTGTATATATTGGCAATACTTGCTTCCGGAGCGCTGAAATATAATTTATTTCTGTTTGCCCATACCCGTAAGCCCATGGTATTGTCGTTGGAAACTACACTATTTGATTCATAATCAATGAAAACCGTCCATGGTTCTGTTACCTGACGGATTGTATATTTGCTTGATCCGTCTTGTTGCGGTTCGGCCATGCTGTCCAGATCTAAGATAGTGCCGGAATAATATCCTTTGGCTTTTATATTTAAGGGGGACTCATAGAATGTAGCGTAGAATGAAAAATCCTTGTGTCCTTCCACATAGTATCTGCCGGCTCCGGGCTTCGTAGACATTCCTGTTACACCGGGTATATCAACATAACGTTGTATGATTGGCAGAACTTCTCCTATATCCACGTGTATGGTATCTGTCCGGCAACCGGCCGGCTCTTTCAGAAGAATATCAAATCTGTCATGCAATCCTGATAATTCCCGGTTAGAAAACGGTTGTTCTTTTCCGGTGACGGTATCTCTCGCAAATTTCCAGGTATTTCCATTATCCAGGCTATATAATATCTTATTGGAGCCGCCCGTCAGATTCAGTATCAGTTTGCCGCTGTTTACTTCAGTAGCGGGCGTATATTTTATATCCCATCCGACGCGGTTAAATAACCGGTGATGTAAAGTGTCGCTTTTTCCGCCGGGTATGGTTGTAATGATTTTAATGTATTTGCCATTTTCAAATGACGGATAACGGGTAGAAATCCTGAACGGATAATGACGGATCGTATCGTGTATGCCCGCGAGCCGGAGCGTGTCGTCCGGAAATAACTTACGGTACTTCAAACTGATATTTCCGTGACTGTCAATAACCGTATCGGCATTTACCGTTGTCAGATAGTCTGTGTCAAGATTTTCATAGGAGAGGGAGATTATGCTTTGCGCCTTTGCCGTGACAGAGTCAAATGTAAAGGTAAGTATATATTGATCGCATCCGTCATAAAGATAGGGATTCCCGTGTATATCCTGTCCGGAGTTATCAATCCCGGTAGCCATATTAGGGTTCTTTATATCGGTTTTTAGTTTTCCCAGATTGAGATTAGAAAAAAAGATGCCTGAACCATGATTATTATCCGGATAATATTGAGTAGGATTGTCTTTTTGGATCGTTTGGCCTATGGCCAGCTTTAAATGATACCATTTTCCGGGAATAAGTTTATCGGCGACCGCCTGCAATTTTGTGGTATAACCGTCATATTCCATCATATCACTACCTACATGGTTGTACCTGAACAAATCGGGATTGTTGGGAACGGCAGCATAAAGTCTTGTACCGGTAGCGTAAGGTGTGTTTTGATAGAGGGTGGGGATCGTTACCGTATAAACGGCATTGTTGGCTATGGCGGGTTCTATCGGGGTCGGATACAGTTTGTAGTATCCCCATCCATTGTTAGACAGGGCATACGGACCAAATACTCCGGGGACCGGAGTTCCGGAAAACGGGTTAAAATAGGCGTATTTATTTTCAATCTCCGTTTGTGACGGGATGGATGCCAATGGAAGTATCGTGTCTTGTGTTGTTGTGTAGGTCATATCTGCCTGCATGATCAGGTTATACAAATGATAAGGTGTTCCCCAGTTTACGTGATTAATCCCGACCGGTTGTCCGTCCGGTAGTTTTGCTATGTTGTACCGGTAATAGACACTATCGTTGCGGGATCGTGTGTGTTCCTTATTTCTACCCGGAACGGGATTTTCAATCGACCAGTCGCCGGCTGCTTCGATATCGCTGCCGGGAGGGGAGTCAAACGGTCCGGATATGAAAAATCCGAATATATCTCCTGCAGTATAGCAACTCTCCGGATATTCATCACTGGCAAATACGTAATCAAATGTAGCCTGCCCGACAGCCGGTTGAAAGTCAAATTCCAGTACGGAGCCGCATGTGGTCCATATCACGGAATCCGCAGTTAAAGCATCCAGGTCGCGGTCGAAAGACATGTCGGGCGTCCAGTCTGTCCCGTTTGGTTTATGTTTGTACCAGCCTCCATCGTGTGTGATAGTTGGATAGCTGACAGGATTCAGCGTAATACCAAGACCGAAAATGACATTTAGCATGGGCCTGTATGTATGCATACCCTGAGTTCCGTCATTTTTCACTCCGTCGCTTAGTCCGTGATTGGTTACGTTCGGGCCTTCCGCCATTAATACGGGGCCTGTACCTAACAGAAGACCGCTTTCTATTTCAAAACCTGCTTCCGACCCATTGCCGAAATAGGCAAGAGAACGTTCATTCGATGCGTATATAACATTCTGATTACCGGCATATCCCCATACTCCATACATTTCATTTCCCAATTTGAAAGGTGTATATGACTGATTTTTCCATTGTTTGGAATTTTTATCCCAATTCCACCCGGTATGTTCCACATTTTGTATGCGTTGCATGTCTGACGGAGCGTCTGCATGTAACAAGATTTTGCGAATCAGGTCTTCCGGTTTATATGTTTCAATATTGTCGGGATCCCTGTTTATGTGAATACTTTTTATTAACGGGAGATCATTACGGCCGGCTTTGTAAGCACCTTCTCCTCCTCCGGCCCCATAATCATATCCCTGTCTTGTTCCGGTTTGTGAGACAGGGTTTTTAATGGCGGGTGTCACATTTTTTTTTACAGGCGGATCCGCATGCATGGAGATATAGCATGCTAAATAGATACTTAATGACATAAAAATTCTTTTCATAATAGACCCCTGGGCTTATTTATTTTGTTTGATAACAATTTTTACAAAAATAATAAAAGCAATCAGTAATTTGTCTTATTTATTGATTTTTGACAAAAAGGAGCATTTTTTGAAAAAATAAGTAAATGATGAATAGTTTGAATGATAATGCCAGGTGTAATAAAGAAAATAAATGTAATATGTAATTAATATGCATGTATCATGAAAATATGTTGAAAAAAATTAGGTTATTGTTTAATTTTTTATTTTTTTTGCCGTGAAATAAAATTTTCTTTGATTATGTATCGTTTTTTTATTACATATGTTTTATTTATATGTTTTTGTTCCTGTGGGAAACAGGGTGAAAAGTCCCATAGTATAACCTATCATGTTACCTGTAGCGGAGAAATACCCGGAAAAATGATGATCTCCTACAGAGATACTATGGGGTATGTGGTTTTTTCCACCGTAGAAAAAAAATGGTCGCAGGATGTTTGTTTGTCATCCGGTACGCTTGCATCTTTACTTGTAATTTTTCAGCCTGCGCCGGATCCGTTTTTTCCTGATTTGTATCAGGAAGGTAGTGATATGGTAATTTGCGGGGAAATAATTCATCCGAAAAAAACGGTCAGCGAATCCGGATCAAATATGGTGTTGATAGATTTATTTACGGAGGGACTGTAAGCCGGTTTAAAATACGGCATTTCCGGAAGTCTATGTAAAAATGATAAGATATTTCCGGAAGTATGTATTTTTTCCACTATATTTGTGAAGACAAAACAATTAGGTCGTAAATGAAAAATCATAAAATAGCTCCGTCGTTATTGTCGGCGGATTTTTTACATTTGCAGCAGGAGATAGAGATGATTAATGCCAGTGAGGCGGACTGGTTGCATATAGATGTAATGGATGGCGTGTTCGTGCCGAATATTTCATTTGGATTTCCGGTGATAGAAGCGGTTAATACGTTATGTGAAAAGCCTTTGGATGTTCATTTGATGATTGTCGAACCGCAGAAATTCATCAAAGAGGTAGCGGCTTCGGGCGCCTATATGATGAATGTGCATTATGAGGCTTGTGCCCATTTGCATCGTACGGTATATGCAATTAAGGATGCGGGGATGGAAGCGGCTGTTACATTGAATCCGCATACGCCGGTGGAGTTGCTTGAAGATATTATTGCGGATGTGGATATGGTTTTGCTGATGTCGGTTAATCCGGGTTTCGGGGCTCAAAAGTTTATTGAGCATTCCGTAACGAAAACGGCAAGACTTAAGCGGATGATTGTGTCAAAAGGCCTTGATACGCTTATTGAAGTGGATGGCGGTGTAAATATGGAAACGGGTAAACGTTTGTTAGCCGCAGGCGCGGACGTGCTGGTTGCCGGTAATTTTGTTTTTAAATCTAAGAATCCGATAGAAACCATCAAAGAATTGAAAATGCTTAGCTCATGAGCTATGGCAGAGGGTTGGTTATAAATGAAATACGGAAGAGGCCCTTCGTCAGGCCGCTTATTTTTTGGCTGACGGGGATATTGCTTCAGGTATGTTTTCCGTTACAGGTTCTTTCCATTATCTTTTTTGCTTTTGCTGTTATTTTTGTCATCGTTTCATTTTTTGTTCCGAAACAAATATGCCTTGACTCGTATAGGTATGATATGCGCTGGGTGTGGGGAGGTGTGTTTGCTCTTCTTCTTGTTTTTCTTTCCATACAGCGTACTTCGTTGGCCGAGCGACAGTTGGGACATAAGGCAGAACCGGGCTTTTTACTTGCGAAAGCCGCAGAAATGCAGGAGACTATAGTTGACAGGCTTGATTTATTGGATCTGTCGGATGAAAAGAAAGCGGTGCTTGCTACCATAACGGTCAATTACCGGAGGAATATGACAAGGGATGTGAGCCGGCAATTTTCGGTGGCGGGTTTGTCGCATCTGCTTGCCGTGAGTGGTTTTCATGTAGGTATTATTTCCGCGTTTATTGGTATGTTATTGTCGTTCATGCCCAAGCGGATTGTGTTTTTTCATTACCTGAAGTATCTTTTCATGATACTTTTTATCTGGATGTTTACTTATATGACGGGACTGTCAACGGCAGCGGTGCGTGCGGCGGTAATGATCAGTATTTACCTGACGGGGAAGATGTTGAAGCGAAGGCCGGATAAGTATAATACATTGGCGGGAGCCGCCTTTTGCATGCTTGTTTATAATCCGTTTTATTTGTTTGATATTGGTTTCCAGTTGAGTTATATGGCTGTTCTTTTTATTCTGTATCTTCAGCCCCGCCTTGGTAGTTTGCTGGAAATAAA
>DOZP01000252.1:15220-16441 GCA_003517945.1 Porphyromonadaceae bacterium
TGTTTTTATGCTTTTATTATTTTGGGCAAAGTTCATTGGTTTTCCTGTTTACCAATTTGTTTTTATCTCTTTTGGCTACCCTGTTGATACCGGCAACTTTATTGTGGATGCTTATCCCTTCGTGGATGCCCGGGTCGGGGTGTTTGGAGTCAGCCGTTGAAACAATGACAACCGGTCTGATGTGGATGGTTGATCGTTTTGCTTCTATACCCGGAGCAACAGTCTCCATACGTTTTGATTTAGTTACGATGCTGTTTTCGTATATAGCGCTCGGATTGTTTCTAATCTATATACAAGCGCGGCGGTATTGGATGTTACTCGCCGCGCTTGCTGCATTATTGATCGTTTTATGCTGGCATTTGAAATGAGCCGGTTGCTGTTAATTCAGCAAGCTACCGATTCGTCGGTGATCCGATTATTTGTTATACAGATCCGATGCGCCTGATAGGTGTTTGTTCGCGACTTTAGCATTGCCTCTGTAGTATACATCGGAGGATCCGCTGGCTCTTACGCTTAATTCATCCGTACAGGTAATTCGTATATCGGAAGAACCGGAGGCTGAACAATCGCTTTTTTTAACGGTGAAATCATATCCTTTGAAATCACTGCTTCCGGTCATGGCAATAGTACACTCGTCAGCGCTACCGCTGATCGTACAGTCCGAGCTACCGGTACATTTTATAGTACATTTTACAGCTTCTACATTGCCTTTAAAGTCGGAGCTTCCGCTGCAATCCATATCAACGTTGCCGGCTTTTATATTTCCCTTTATATCCGAGCTTCCTCTGGTCGTTATTGATATATTATCAGCCGTCAGGCATCCTTCGATGTATATATCGGAAGAGCCGGATGAGTTTATCCTGTTGATTTTTCCATTGTTTGGAATGGTCACTTTCAGGCCTTTCCTGGAATTGTAGTTATATCCTTTTTTGAAATGTACATGCAAAACATCGTCTTTCACGTATGTTTCGATGGAGTCGATCAGGTTTTCATCGCCGGAAACGGTGATCGGTATATCGGAAGATTCGGATATATAGACATCAATAGATCCTCTTGTTTCAAGGGCGTTAAAGTCCATTTGTCCACGTTCCTTTTCTTTCAGGATACCGTTTCCAACTAAATTTTTGCCGCCATTGCCGATGTTTACATTTATGCAGCTTGACATATAGAATGCGATACTGCAGATCATGATTGAAATTAGTACTGTCTTTTTCATACTTT
>DOZP01000091.1:0-7027 GCA_003517945.1 Porphyromonadaceae bacterium
GAACTGCAACGGTTTCAGCGACATATAAGCGTATCCCTGCAATACAGGGATTATAAAAGCCGCTCCGCCCTGTATGCAGCGCGATGACTTGTTGCCTCCCGTTTTACCGTAAATAACTAAAATCTCGTCCGATTTACATTTTTTGAAACGGGACATGATCCCGAGTAAGGTCAAAAAAACGATAAAGACCAATACACTGATAAGTACTACTACATTTGTTTCAAACATAATTTTGATAATTAAAGAATTAAAATTTAAAGATTTAAATGGGTGTGACCGAACGGCGCGTGCCGGACACGCGTATTTTCTGGCCTTTTTCGAGATGAAGATCTTTGTCATAAACCAGGGTGACTGTGACCGGACGACCCTCAAGCGTGATAAAAACTTCGCCTATTTTCTTGTTGTTATCCCAAAAATACACTTCGGCTTCCACGTCGGTGATCGTTGTTGTATAATTCATGTTCTGCTGCAGTTTATCAAACAGCAGTTTATACAGGTAATACAACACCAGCACAAAAACGACGCCTGTGATACACCCCAACGCTGACGACAGAAACGTAAACTCGTCCATCAGGGTCAAAGTCAGCGAGAAACCGATGGTGAAATGGATCAATCCCTTGAACGAAAATAGATCACCCCATGTGAACCCCGAGTCTAAATCCAAACCGGCATCCGTCTCCATATTTCCGAACAAAAGCAAACAGACGGATGTCAATAAAAACACTCCGGACGAAACTATCAGAACAATTACATACCACTCCATAAACAGTTAAAATTTTATTGCCGTGAAACCTTTTCTTTCTCAAGTGTGGGAAGTGTTAATATTGTAATCGCAAAATAACAAAAAACCAACGCTTCCAATGTACCGGATACTCGACAAAGATACAATTAATATAGAAATATTACCTCATTTATCAGTAGCAAAACGCGGTTATACTATCAAAAATCATCTTGTAGAAATAGTAACCGGATGTTTACGACGTTTCTATCGTTCAATTCATTTTTAAGGAATATGAAAAAATCTATAAACAGAGTATTTTGTTCTGACAAAAAAAAGAGCTATTTTTGAAGTCGCAAAAGCTGTTCTTAAAATATGAAAAATTTATTATATACGATTATATTCCTTTTTGTTTTATCTTCTGCAACGGCTCAGAAAGTAGGATTGGTATTGAGTGGCGGCGGCGCCAGGGGGGCAGCCCATATCGGTGTGATCAAAGCGCTCGAGGAAAATAATATTCCGATAGACTATATAACCGGTACCTCTATAGGCGCCATTATCGGAAGTCTCTATGCGATGGGGTATACGCCTGATGAAATGCTGGAGTTAATTCTTTCGGACGAATTCGGATACTGGCAGACCGGCGAGGTTGAGTATGACTATATCTATTATTTCAAAAAACCGGAAGATACGCCTCAGTTTATGAATTTTTCGTTAAATCTTAAAGATTCGACTCTCATTGGGGGAATATTGCCGGGCAGCTTTATCAGTCCGATACAAATGAATCAGGCGTTTATGGCGCTTTATGCCCAGTCAACCGCGAAGGCGGCATGGAATTTTGACAATTTATTTGTTCCGTTCCGTTGTATGGGCGCCGATGTATACGGTAAGAAAGCGATTACGTTCCGTAATGGCGATCTGGGAGATGCCGTACGCGCTTCGATGACATTTCCGTTTGTTTTTAAACCGATATGGAAAGACGGGGTGCCGCTGTTTGACGGAGGAATTTATGATAATTTTCCGATTAAAGTGATGAAGGAGGATTTTGACCCGGATTTTATTTTAGGTTCCGCTGTGCGTGGCGGCGGATTAAAACCTTCCGAGAATCCGATGAGCCAGATCGAGACGATGATTATGCAGAAGACAGAGTATGTGGTTCCGGAAGAAGATGGTATGTTGATAGAGATGCGTCTTCCGGATGTTTTCCTTCTTGATTTTTATAAAGCGAAAGAAGTCATGCAGATTGGTTATGACCGTACGATGGCTATCATTGATACGATAAAAGCGCGTGTTAATCGTGAGGTTCCTTTAAATGACGTGACGGATCGCCGTAAGGCATATAAGGAGAGCCTGCCTCCTCTGAAATTTAAAAATATATATGTGACGGGAGTTACGGACGAACAACGTCATTATATAACGGCACAATTACGACGGAATATGGATGACGAATTTACGATGGAGGAATTCCGTCGCGCTTATTTCAAGATGTTGACCTATTCAAAAATCAAGGAGATCATACCTTCTGCAATCTATAACTGGAAAAATAAAACGTTTGATCTGTATCTGTCTGTTCAGGTAAAAGACGAGATAAAAGTTTCCATTGGCGGGAATATCTCTTCCCATCAGGCCAATCAGTTGTTTTTAGGATTGGAATATCAGAGCTTGGGGGAAATATCTGCAGATTATAACGCAAATTTTCAGATGGGCAATTCTTTTAGTGGCATTTCGCTTGACAGCCGTTTTTTTCCGTCTGCGCGTATTCCCGGATATGTCGGCGTTAAATTTGCATATAGCAACAAAAGCTATTCGCAAAGCCAGTCATTGTTTTATGAAGATGTGGTGCCTGCGTTTATAAAGCAACGGGAGAGTTTATTCAGGTTTCGTTACGGTTTTCCTTTCAAGTCGAATTCGAAAATGGAAGTTTTTGCCGGATTAGGTATGCTTACGGATTATTATTACCAGACGCCGTCTTTTACAAATCTTGATTTTGATGCAACTAAATATAATTTATTTAATACAGGATTCCGGTTTGAACGTAATTCTCTTAATTTCAAACAATATCCTACGGTAGGACGTCATCAGTTGATTGTTGCGCAATATGTAACCGGTAAAGAATATTACAGGGCGGGCGGAAAAAGGCGTTTTAATTATCACCGGAGTCATGAATATTTTCGCGTGAAAGGGACGTGGCAAAATTTTCCGAACACAAAACGTAAGTTCAGCTTAGGGTTGATGGGAGAAGCCGTATATAGTAACGGGCAATTCAGTTCCAATTATACATCGTCTATATTAAACGCTTCTGCTTTTACGCCTACTCCGCACAGTAAAATTTCGTTTAATGAAGCGTTCCGGGCAAATAGTTATATTGCCGCGGGTATGATACCTATTTTGAAGTTGAATAATGCCATTCATTTCCGTTTCGAAGCATACGGATTTGTTCCTTTGAAGGAAATACGGAAAGAGGCTTATACGATTGGCGACGGACAGGTGACCTATTACAGGGCGCGGTATGGAGACTATTTCAGGAAATACGAATATATGGGAGAGGCGGCCGTTGTTCTTCAGTTACCGTTTGTATCCGTCAGCCTGTTTGCAAACGGATACAGTTATCCGAAACATAATTTCAATTTTGGTTTGAATATCGGTTATCTTATTTTTGATTCCGGTTTTTTTGATTAAATAGTATCAAAAAAGTTTGCATAATAAAAAAGAATGCAATATCTTTGCACTCGCAAAAAAGCAAAAGGCTCCGTGGCTCAACTGAATAGAGCATCTGACTACGGATCAGAAGGTTACAGGTTTGAATCCTGTCGGAGTCACTTCAAAGGGCAGTTACTATCAGTAGTTGCCCTTTGAATATTTGGTGGTTTTAGTTTGGAAAAATATGTATTTTGAAGTGATCAATGAAATTTTATTTCCATTTATCTGGGATAGAATAAGACTTCCCATCTTTTGTAACTACATCCGTCATACTACTGATAAGAAATTTTGGGAGGTTATTTTTTAAAAACACAGGTTTACTCCTATGTTTTTTCATATTAGCAGATAAATCACTGCTAAATATAGCTGGCGGGAAATATACTTTAATATTTTTTCCTTGATAATTCTTTTGTAGAAATTCAATAGGTGGTATGAAGTCACTATCTCCACTTACAAGTACCAATATGTCTGTCTTATCTTGTATACAATCTCCAATCATACGAATCGAAAGACTAACATCCGTTTTCTTTTCTTCCGGTCGAGATATTGAGTAATGACATTTTGGACACTCTATTATTTTATTAAGGTATTTACCTCTTACAATCTCAAACTTATCACCATTAATAAGTTTATTTACATTTAAAAAGGCACTCTGGCGACTACTTTTATCTTTATTCAAAGGAGAGGCCGTAAAATAAACCACTTTTTCTAAAACCTGACCTTTACCTAAAAACTGTTCAAATAGCTTAACTATATTTATCCAATAAGCTTTCTTCCATTTTGAATTAATCTTTTTTTCAGTTTTTAATCCATAATAGAAGTTGAATCCGTCTACATAAAATGTTACTCTTTTCATTGTCTATTAATAAAAAAGCCACTAAAAAGTGGCTTAGGCTATCCAAGAAAGGATAGCGGGTCTTTAATTTCGAAACAAAGGTAATGTGTTCTTTCAATATATGCAAATTATTTATAGAGTTTCTTCAACGTTGAAATATATTTGAAATAGTTTTGTAGTTTAATTGAATGTAGTGGCAGGGGATAACAAATATTTGCGAAATGGACAACATCCCGTAAATATTAAAAAAAGAAAGAATTATCTTATACCATTTAGCTTCCGAGAGCGGAGAGACCGACCAATGCTGCAATGGAACCCCAAAAGACGATAACCAGTATGATACCAATTAGATAAAAGATAAGCGTAGCTTTGGCCCAATTGGCTTTGCTTTCGGATGTTCCGTTGCCAAATGCCCATACGAACAGCATGATTAGACTTACGAGGGGTATAGCCATTAAGATGAGCGTAATGATCCAGTCGCCAATAGACACAACCGATATGTTTTTAGTAGCGTTGTAATTTGGCTGATAAGGCGGTTGGTACTGGTTTTGTGGCTGACCCTGATTGGGCGCCGGTGCCTGATACTGGTTTTGATTCTGATTTTCCATAAAATTGTTTTTTTTAATTATTTGAGACCTCTGTTTTTAAGTAATGGTTCTATGCCGGGCTCTTTTCCACGGAAATTTTTGTACATCTCCATCGCGTCATCAATACTGCCGGGTACAAGAATGAAGTCACGGAATTTTTCAGCCGTTTTTTTGTCAAAGATATTTCCGGTTTCTTTGAATGCTTCAAAGGCATCGGCATCAAGCACTTCTGACCACATATAACTGTAGTATCCGGCTGTATAACCGCCTCCCATCGTATGATTGAAATACGTCGTACGGTAGCGTGGAGGGATCTGGGATAAGGCTCCCCGACGATTCATAGATCCGGCTTCAAATTTCAGGATGTCAAAAGACGACGGTATTTCTTTAAGCACGTGATAATCCATGTCCAAAAAGGAGGCCTGCAGGTATTCGGCCGTGGCAAAGCCTTGTCCGTATTTACTGCTGTTGTCGATTTTTTTTACCAGACTTTCCGGCATGACTTCTCCGGTCTGGTAATGTTTGGCATAGACTTTCAATACTTCCGGCTCTAATACCCAATGTTCCATAATCTGCGACGGCAATTCGACAAAGTCACGCGGGACATTAGACACTCCGTAATAATGAACGTCCTTGAACAGATTATGAAGAGCGTGTCCGAACTCATGGAACATGGTTTCAGATTCATCAAGACTTAATAATGCAGGCTGACCGGCCGAAGGTTTTGTGAAATTACATACAATGGTTACGACAGGTCCTACGCGTTCTCCATCCTTGTATGTCTGCGAACGGTAGGTTCCGCACCAAGCTCCGCCTCGTTTACTGGAACGGGGAAAAAAATCCATATACAGCACTCCGCGATGTGTACCGTCCGCATTTTTACATTCAAACGCCATTGCATCTTCGTGTGGCTTCGGAATGTCTTTTATTTCTGTAAATGAAATGTTGTATAGTTTGTTTACCACATAGAAAAGCCCGTCCAGCACATTTTCAAGTTTAAAATACGGACGAATTTCATTTTCGTCAATATCATATTTTTCTTTTTTTACTTTTTCATTATAATATTGCCAGTCCCATCCTTTCAGTTCTCCTTCAATACCATCTTTTTTCATCATAGCCTGCAAATCGGCCGCTTCTTCTTTGGCTTTGGACAGTGCGGGAGCCCATACGTTGTCCAGCAATTCGTATACGTTTTTTTCGTTTTTAGCCATACGTTCTTCCAACGCAAATGCCGCATAGTCTTCATATCCCATCAGTTTCGCTTTTTCCAGGCGAAGAGTCACCAGTTGTTTTACAACTTCTTTGTTGTCCGCATCATTGCTATTATTACCACGATTAATGTAACCGTTAAATATTTTTTCACGCAGTTCACGTTTATCGGAAAATTGTAAGAACGGCATGACGCTCGGATTATGAAGCGTAAAAATCCATTGGCCCTCCTTACCTGTTGCTTTTGCTTCGTCGGCAGCCACATTGATCAGGCTCTGAGGTAAACCGGACAGATCTTCCTGTTTGTCTATAACCAGTTGGAACGCGTTCGTTTCTTTTAGCATGTTTTGGCCAAAAGTGAGTTGTAACAGCGATATTTGGCTGTTAAGTTCGCGCAAACGCTTCTGTTTTTCTTCCGGGAGGTTGGCCCCGTTCCTGACAAAACTTTTGTATGTTTCTTCCAGCAGCTTCTTTTGCTCTTTGTTGAGATTCAGGCTATTTTGGCGGTCGTATACCTGTTTTACCCTGTTGAAAAGTTGAGGGTTCAGGTTAATGTCATCGTAATGTTGAGACATCAGGGGAGACATTTCCCGGTTCAGCTCCTGCATTTCGTCGGTTGTATTGGCGCTGTTCAGGCCGGAAAATACGGTTCTTACGTTGCGAAGCAGATTTCCACACCGGTCTAACGCAACAATTGTGTTTTCAAAATCCGGCGATGCCTGATTGTTAACGATTGCGTCAATATCCTTTTTATGTTCTTCCATCCCTTTGAGGAAGGCCGGCTTATAGTCTTCCATCCGGATTTTATCAAAAGGAGGGACATTAAAAGGGGTTGCATACGTTTCAAAAAATAGATTTTTGTTGTTCATTTCCGCTTCCGTATTCTTTTTTTCGGCATGTAGGCCCCATGTAGTCATGGCAACTAATCCGATGGTTAAAAATGCTTTCATAGCCTTTTAGTTTGATATGTATTAAAGT
>DOZP01000091.1:7175-8632 GCA_003517945.1 Porphyromonadaceae bacterium
TTTTTTCCGGAATAATCAAGTCAGATTTATTACAGTTATTTATGGAGTGGTCATTATCACTTATTATTCCCTGAAAATTTCCCCATCAACCAAGTGAATCACACGGTCGGATTGTTTTGCAAAATCCTCGTCATGCGTAACCATCAGCATTGTTTGGTCTTTTTCCCTGCACAGCTCCTTGAACAATTCAAGAACAATAACCGTGTTGCGGGTATCTAAATTTCCGGTCGGTTCGTCGCCGATGACGATAGACGGCTCGTTAATCAATGCCCGTGCTATGGCTACGCGCTGTTGCTGTCCGCCCGAAAGCAGAGATGCCCGTTTGTTGGCTTGTTCGGCAACGCCTAACAGGTTGAGCAATTCAATAGCTTTGTGTTCGGCTTCTTCCTTTGAATACCGCCCAAGTTTCAACGCCGGAAGCATCACGTTTCGCAATACAGAAAATTCGGGTAACAGGTAATGAAACTGAAATACAAAACCGATGTGTCGGTTTCGGAAGCCGGCCAACCAACGGTTGTTCCGTCCGTTCAATTCTTCACCGTTTATCCGTATACTGCCTTCAAAATCCGTATCCATTGTGGAAAGCAGGTAAAGCAGTGTAGATTTTCCACTTCCCGACTTACCTGTAATGGAAGTCAGTTTGCCTTTATCGACACTGAAACTTAAATCTTTCAGGACACGGAACGTTGTCGGCTCGTGGAAGTATTTATTCAGATTCTTTACTTCTAAAATATGCATGACTTAACCTCTTAAAATGGTGATAGGGTCTAAACGGGCGGCTTTTCGTGAAGGAAGATAGCCCGCCGTAGCCGTTGTGAGCAAACCGAAACACAAACCGAGTATGTAATACAACACATCGTAGCACATGGGTAGATGTTCCATTGAAACAAAGAAATCGCTTTCAAATGGCACAAAGGTCATCGCCCACGAAAACAGATAGCCTAATAGTAAACCTACAACCGAACCGATAATGCCGATTATCAGGGCCTGTATCATGAATATCATCCGCACATCCTTATCGTTGAATCCCATTGCCTTAATGATGGATATATCTTTCATTTTTTCGTAAATCATCATGTTCAGGATATTGAATATACCGAAACCCGCCACTAACAGGATGCTTGCGGCGATACACTCGAAAACAAAATCCTGTAATTCTTCGCCTTCGAACAGGAACGGATTATCTTTTAACCAATCGGAACTTTTGTAAGCATATTGATTGCCTAATTTCAACGCCATGCCAGGAGCTAACTTCCTATCGTATAGTTTGATANNCCCAACATATTTTGCACGGTTTTCATGCTTGCATAACAGATCGTTTTATCCTTTTCGGGAACGCCTGTTTTGATAATCCCCGACAGGCTGAAAACAAAACGCTGCCCGTTGTCGCTTGTAACCAATATTTTGTCGCCTGTTTTCAGGTTTACTCTTTCCGCCAATCCTTTTCCCATGATGAT
>DOZP01000091.1:8647-9169 GCA_003517945.1 Porphyromonadaceae bacterium
TCTAAATCCAACAACTTATTTTCATCTTCGTAGTTGACTCCCGTAACCTCGCCGCCGATTTTGGACGAACCGAAATGGTAAAAAACAGGGGACTTCACACTTCCTGAAACAGCTTTTATTAAGGGATTACGGCGAAGTTCATCCATAGCTTTCACACCGTCTTTAAGATTCAACGGAGCGTTTTTTGGCTTCGGATGATGAACGATATTGTGGTCTCCGGCATATACTTTGTCCAAAACCGTTTCTTCGCTTATCTCAACCTCGTTGAACAAACGTATATCGGCGCATTGTTCCAACGATCGTTCGGAAATATAATCGTTCACCCCTTTGACACAACTCAACAGGAAAATAAACACGGTAATACCAAACGCAACCCCAATAGTGGCCACAATGGTTTGTGTTTTCTTTGCGCGTAACTGTGTGAAAGCGACAAACGAAATCAGTTTGATGTTATTTAGTTGTTTCATTGTTCTTTGTGGATAATATCACCCGCTTTCAGTCCGTTGGTGATTTCGATAAAGT
>DOZP01000091.1:9195-9325 GCA_003517945.1 Porphyromonadaceae bacterium
TATCGCCTTTAAGCAAATAATCCGAAGGAATCATCAACGCAATTGCCTTTTCCCGAATGATAATATTTGCTTCGACGGACGATTGCGGATAAAAATTCCGAGCGCATTCAACCCTCGCTTCAACCTTGAA
>DOZP01000115.1:0-640 GCA_003517945.1 Porphyromonadaceae bacterium
ACAGTACAATTATCAGCAACCGTTGCCGTATTGACATACAATTACGAAGCCCGGAGAGACGGTCAAACATTCAGGATGAGTTGTACCGAGGTATATAAATCAGATATATCTAATCAGTGGCGGATAATACACACCCATTGGTCATTCGTTCAAAACTAAAAACTTACGATTGCAATTCCTGTCGCCGTACTTCATCCACTCCTTCTACGGTATAGATATAGGAAACGATATCCTGTAATTCGCGGGCGGAATGAACGGAAAAATCTATTGTACAATCAACAATTTCATCAATCGTTTTCGTGGTTAGTTCCTTTATGGACAGATTCAATTTTTCGGTAATATTGTCGATCAGGTCATGAAGCAAATGATAACGGTCAACAGCTTTTACATGGATACATACAGGATAAAAAATATCCATATCTTCTTCAAAGTTCACATCCACAATCGAATCACCTTCCTGGGATGCCAACATGATCGCCTCGTAACAATTGCGTTTGTGAATCGTTATCTTTTTGTCCGCTGATTGAAATCCGATCAACTCATCACCCGGTAGCGGATGACAATGCGGACAACGCTGATAAGAAATTTTTTTCATCTTCCGTAGCTGTGACTGTAAGCTACGTTTCGCCTTATATGTCAA
>DOZP01000115.1:701-1518 GCA_003517945.1 Porphyromonadaceae bacterium
ATGCGGGCATACTGGGCATGTTCGCCTATCGAACTATGAATTTCATAGGCAAAATCCAGTGCGGTCGCACGTTGAGGTAATATGACTCCATGTCCCTTCGGAGTAAACACAAGAATATCATCATTATAAAAATGAGACACGACACTCTGAATATAACCGCCTCCCTGGCTATGATATGCTATATCCCGCAATACAGACCTGAACCTGGAAATCCAGTTTTCAATATTACTGTCCGTACGTTCGGCCACACAACCCAGCCTGGAATTGCGTATCATCCGCTCCGAAGATATATGGATTTCCTCCCATCCGCCCTGTTCATTCAATAACTTCACATGAAAACTCTGATAACCGTTTTCTTTGGGTGAATCGACATAGTTCGATATACTGCCCGGTTTCTCCTTGAGAACATCCGTCAGTAATGAATAGATCTGGAGGCACCTGTTTTTCTCGGAAACGGAATGATCATCCGGAAAAATGACCCAGGTCGTACGCTTGTTATCCAGATGCCTGAAATCCATTCCGGTCTTTTTCATTTTGCGCCACAAACTATAAAGAGTCCTGTATTTAACTTCCAGTCGCATGGAAATATTTTTGTCGGACAACAACCGGCTGATTTTATTCGTAAAAGACTCCAATTGTTTATGATTTTCCGCTTCGTCCTTTTTCAGAGATTCTTCCAACATAGCGTATTCCTGAGGACATCTGTACCGGAAACTTAAATTCTGCAGTTCCGTTTTGATTTCATACAACCCAAGCCTGTTAGCCAAAGGCGCGTAAAAATAATCCGTTTCGCCGGCAATCTTCATTTGTTTATTGG
>DOZP01000115.1:1543-2927 GCA_003517945.1 Porphyromonadaceae bacterium
TACTGAACAGAATCCAGCATTTGTTTAAAGTTATCCAACTGCTTGGACATCTCATAATGTTCTTTCTTTTCTTTTGTTACGACGCGTACCAGAAAAGCAACATCATCACCAAATCGCTTCCGGATATCCTCCACCGTATAAGGAGTATCTTCCACTACGTCATGCAAAAAAGCCGCCATAATCGGATTTACGCCCAATTGTAATTCTTCGCCGATGATGCGGGCGACGGCGATAGGGTGAATAATATAAGGTTCGCCCGTCTTGCGTATCTGTGGTTTATGCGCTCTGCGGGCCAGTTGATAAGCCGCTTTAATTCGCTTCATATCTTCGGGCGTCATTCTGTGCTCTATCGCTTTAAAAAGACAAGAGAGTTCTTTTCTGATAATTTTGTCGAAAGCATCCATCATAGTCATCATTAAAAAACAGATATAAATAAAATCCGGAAACAAAAATAAGGTCATGCTTTCCGCAAAGAAACCCTATAAATAGGTTATTTTTTAACAGAAGAGTAAACAGCATCACCCCGGTAGCCTCTACCGGACAGTATTGATTTACAGATCAAAATTTTCCGCTTCTAAGTTTGACATTCCGGTTATTAACAGTTTTACTGCCGCTATACCGGAATATCCGTTATAACAGATTACTGCGGAAACATGACGACTTCAATCTCATTACCCTGATCTAAGAATTTTTTAACAAATGATTTGATATCGTCAACCGTAATACCATTCAATATCCTGTTATAATCCGTATGCATATCAAAATTACGGTAATAATAGGTATCTACTACATCTAACCAGTATCTATTTTCCTGCATGATCTCCGCACGGCCTTTTATAATATTATCCCGGCTTTTTTTCAAATCTTCTTCACGGGGACCTTCTTTCGCAATGCGCTCAAGCTCGGATTTTACAATATGTATGATACCATCCTGTTTTTGCGGATCCGTATCAAAATATACCTGGATAGACGTACGTCCTTCGGGAAAATCATACAATCCGGCGGAAGCCTGAATACTATAAGAAGCGCTCTCGTCTTCACGCACTTTTTGAAGATAAACCAGATCAAGTATATTACTAAGCAACTGCACAATCATGGCATTTTTCAGGTTATACGGCATATTGCCCGTATACATGAGCCCCACCGCCGATTTGGGCGTCTCCAGTTCGCGGGAAAAATGACATTTTACTTTTCCTTTGCGGAATGGAGTAACCTGGCTTTCATCCGCTTTTTCTTTCCGGTTCAGAGACGGCAGGGTCGCTATATATTGCTCCAGCAAAGGACGTATGGAATCTCTATTAACATTCCCTACAAACGTAAATACAAAGTCGGAAGCATCCGCATAGCGCTCTTTATACATATCTATCATACGATGATAACTGAT
>DOZP01000115.1:2963-5847 GCA_003517945.1 Porphyromonadaceae bacterium
GAAAGCAACCATAGGATTCAGAATCCTACTATCCAACTGCGTTTTAATACGTTCCTCGAACGATGCATACGCTTCGTCATCCGTACGCATTCCCGTAAATTGTAAATAGACCAATTCAAACAATGTTTTTAAATCGGAAGGCGAAGACGAACCATTTATATTTTCAGTCGAAACTCCTATACCGGTGCTACAAGATACATTCTTCCCGGCAATCGCTTTCCTCAGGTTAGTAGCGCTGAATTCGCCAAGGCCGCCCAGCATGATCGCGTTATTAACCACTTTCACGTTCCATATATCTTTATCATCCTTGAACATAGAAGTACCTCCCGGACTTGTAGCCGTCATTAATATCTCATCTTGTTTGAAATTCGTTTGCTTTACAACAGCGCGTACCCCGTTACTCAACGTATAGATCGTAACGCCGAATAAAGGATCTTCCNNCCTTTTCTTCCACGATTTTCCCGGATTCAGGTAATTCCGGAATAAGGATTTTACTGACTACCTCTTCTTCATTCGCATCGACACCGGCCCTGTACGCTGCACGAAACATATCCAGTAATTCCATCTCCGTAGGATATATAATATCTTTCGTATCAGGCCCGGAAAGGCTTATCACAATATTATGTTCGGGATTCTTCTCATCAAATAAATTGCTCACATACTCATTAATACCTTCTAAAGGAAATCCGGGAGCAATGTTCTTTACCAATTCATATTCTACTTCTATACCCGGTATGTAATCGCCTTTCGTAAAATTACCTATGTATTCTTCGGCAAAAGAACTATTCGGGAGTTTATTGCGTTCATTGTATGTCGATTCATACGATTTGAGGATATTATCCCTGGCACGTTCATATTCGGCTTCCGTAAAACCATATCTTTTGACACGCTCGGTTTCCGCCACCAATGCTTTCATGGCGCGCTCCAACTCGCCCGGTTTAACAACAGCCGTAGAAGTCCATGCCCCTTTTGTGCGGGATATAAAATAATCATCGTCGTCAGCATAAGCTGCTATAAAAGGAGGATCCGATTTTTGAACAATTTCGGAAAAACGTTCACTCATGATGAAAGACACGATTGTCCGGGAATAACGGGTGATAAAATCGGCTATTGTTCCTTTCAGCGAATAAGGAAGTTTCTCATGTTTATAATAGATACTTAACAGGGTATTTGTCATTTCTTTGTCTTTGGCAATAGAAACAAGCGGCAGGCTGTTATCAGGAACCAAAGCCGGTTCCAACGGTTCGGGATTAACAGGAGCGGGAATACCGGAGAACATGTTCTTTATTTTCGCTTCTATCTTATCGACATCTATATCGCCGACGATAATGACAGCCTGCAAATCCGGACGATACCATTTTTTATAATAGGCCCTTAATTCATCCCCTTTAAAATGATTGATAATATCTATATTTCCGATAGGTAACCGTGTGCCATACCTGCTTCCGGGAAACATGCCGGGCAACTGTTGCTCCAATAGACGCATTTGCGCCCCCTGCCTTGTACGCCATTCTTCACGAATCACACCCCGCTCCTTTTCAATCACATCATCCTCCAACAAAAGAGACGACGACCAGTCGTGCAAGATCAGCAAACAGGAGTCAATAATTCCTTCACGCGTTACCGGAACATTCATCAGTTCATAGACCGTCTCGTCAAAACCGGTATATGCATTCAGGTTCTCACCCGTCGGCATGCCGATGCTTTCCGTATAATCCTGTATCCCTTTTTTGGCAGGAAAATGTTTCGAACCGTTGAAAGCCATGTGTTCAAGAAAATGAGCCAGTCCGCGTTGATTATCTTCCTCCTGTATAGAACCTACATTATGAACAATATAAAACTCCGCACGTTCCTTCGGCATTTCATTATGGCGGATATAATATGTCAATCCGTTATCCAGTTTGCCGTAACGAAGTGCCGGATCCATGATTAATTTCTCAATTTTCGCGCTCTGAGATCCCGGCTGCTGTTTCTGAGCAAAAATATTTGTTACAAAGTATAGCAGGCATAAGATGATACATGCCTTTTCCATTGATAAAAATTTATTCATAGCCTTCTGTTTTATAAATGATTCTACACTGATTCCCTCTGTTTTTAAACAGCAAATGTACATGATATTTTTCAAAAAAACAGTCTCTGACGCCTTTTTGCTAAAAAATATCATAACTTTGCAAACCACCGAAAGGTTTACATAATCCGTATATATGAGAATGATTTTTATGTTAGTTGTAGGCCTGTTGTTGTTCTTTCCAGGAAAAGCGCAGACACATCCGGCTATTGAAAGGTTTCTCAATGCACCGTATATGCAGGGAGCATCCGTTTCCATCATGATTAAAAATATAGACGACGGATCCGTGATATACAGTTACGATGCCGACAGGGAAATAATACCCGCCTCTGTAATGAAAATCGTGACAACGGCAACCGCCCTCGAACTAGTAGGTGAAAATTTCCGGTACGAAACAGCTATCATGTACGACGGACATATACACAACGGCATTTTAGACGGAAATATTTACATACGCGGAAGCGGTGATCCTACGATTGGTTCGGCTGACATGGGGCCGGACCGTGATAAAACAATACGCGAATGGATTACAGCCATTAAGAATACAGGCATAAAAGAAATAACAGGCAGGGTGATAGCCGACGAAAGTATTTTTGATACGGAAGGTATTTCGATGAAATGGATGCGTGAAGACCTCGGCAGTTATTACGGACAAGGATGTTACGGATTGAATATGTATGATAATCGTTATTCGCTTTTCCTGAATACCGGCGAACCGGACAGTAAACCCCGCATAGCAAGAAGTGAGCCGGATATGTCTTTCCTGTTTTTTCATAATTATCTGAATACTAAAAATATAGATGAAGACAGTACCTA
>DOZP01000115.1:5881-6273 GCA_003517945.1 Porphyromonadaceae bacterium
CGGAGATATTCCCGATCCGGCCTTATTTATTTCCCGATATATGACGGAACTACTGAAAAAAGAAAATATAAAAGTAACGGAAGCGCCTTCATGTCATCGTATCCTGTCGCAGGAAGAAAAATGGAACCGGAAAGACAGAAAAATGATCACCACCTCCTACTCTCCTCCGTTAAAAGATTTGGTTCGTATAGCAAACCATACGAGTAATAACCTTTATACGGACGCCCTGCTGAAAACGATCGGATTACAATACAGATCGGACGATGTTATATCATCTTTTGATAAAGGAATAAAATTAGTACATAAACATTGGGAAAGCAAAGGAATAAAAACTTCTTCCCTGTGGATGTTTGACGGCAGCGGATTAGCTCCTACGGATAAAATAACGGCTC
>DOZP01000115.1:6348-6953 GCA_003517945.1 Porphyromonadaceae bacterium
CCCTGCAAGGCAAAACACGCCTGAAAAGCGGTAGTATGAGTCGCGTACGCAGCTATGCGGGATATGTCGCAAAAGAAAACAAACAATATGCCGTAGCGATCCTTGTAAATAACTTTTCCTGCAAACAAAATCAGATAAAAACCGACATAGAACAATTATTGCTATCTTTGTTTTAGTAGTTAATTTTTAATACCTTTGTTGCCTAAATAGATACTACTAATGAGCGTTGAAATTAAAGAAGTAAGAACAAAAAAAGAGCTTCGGAAGTTTGTCAGGTTCAATATAGAATTATACAAAGATAATCCGTACCATGTACCCGGTCTGATAGACGAAGAAATGATGACTTTGTCCAAAGATAAAAATCCGGCATTTGAAAATTGTGAAGCAATCTATTTTCTGGCATACAAAGACGGAAGAATAGCCGGGCGCATTGCCGGGATAATCGTACACGAAAGCAATAAAATATGGAATCAGAAAAATGTACGTTTCGGATTTGTGGATTTTATTGATGATGAAGAAGTAGTAAACGGTCTTTTTGATGCTGTTATATCATGGGCAAAAGAAAAAGGGATGACGGCCATACATGGTCCGATGGGTTTTACGGA
>DOZP01000115.1:7019-8900 GCA_003517945.1 Porphyromonadaceae bacterium
AAAGATCAGGATTGGAATGAATATAAGATTTATATTCCGGATGAAATACCTGATAAACACAAGCGCATCGGCAATATAGTAAAGGAAAAATACGGTCTTAAAATTATAAAATTTAAGAAGCATAAAGAAATATGGCCGTATGCGTACAGAATATTTGAAACGTTAAATAAGGCTTACGCTCCTTTATACGGTTTTTCACCACTTACGGAAAAACAGATTGATTATTACGTCAATATGTACATTCCTATGTTACGACTTGATCTGTTAACTATCATAATACGCGAATCGGATGATGCGGTAGTAGGCTTCGGAATATCGCTTCCCAATTTATCACATGCCATGCGGAAATCCGGAGGTTCTTTATTGCCTTTCGGTTTTATTTATCTGCTGAAAGCGCTGCGTTCAAAACCGAAAGTAGTCGATTTGTATCTTACGGGTGTACTTCCCGAATACCGGAATAAAGGCGTAAATGCACTATTATTTAATGATTTGATTCCCGAATACATCCGTTTAGGCACGAAATATGCCGAGAGTAATCCCGAACTTGCTACCAATAACGCGGTTCAGGCACAATGGGATTATTTTAAACGCGAACATCACAAAACAAGAAGAGCATTTATAAAACAAATCTGATATGGACGATTTTTCTAAAATTAAACAAGATAATAACATTTCATACGATGATAAAGAAGTAATCACCCTCGAATGGAACGAGCACATACGCCGGAGACCGGGTATGTATATCGGAAAACTGGGTGACGGTACTTTTGCGGACGACGGTATATATGTTCTTCTGAAAGAGGTGCTGGATAATTCCATCGACGAATATATGATGGGATTCGGAAAAACCATATCCGTCAAAATTAAGGAGGGCGTCGTAACTGTCCGCGATTACGGACGCGGAGTCCCTCTAACAAAAGTAAAAGACGTATCAAGTAAAATGAATACCGGCGCAAAATACGACAGCAAAGCATTCAAAAAATCGGTAGGTCTCAACGGAGTCGGTATAAAAGCCGTAAACGCGCTCAGTAGTTACTTCCTAATTGAAAGCGTACGCGATAAGGAAGCTAAAAAAGTTGAATACGAAAAGGCAAATATTATCAACGATCCGGAAATTATCCCTTCAAAGGAAAGAAACGGTACATTGATATCTTTTATACCTGACAACGAGATATTCACAAACTACGAATACAAAGACGAATTTGTAGAAAATCTTATCAAAAATTATGTATTTCTGAATACGGGACTTACCATCAACTACAATGGTAAGAATTTCTATTCGGAAAACGGATTGGCCGATCTGTTGAATGAAAATATGACAACGGAACCGCTATACCCTATTATACAACTGAAAGGCGATGATATAGAAGTAGTCATTACGCACAGCAACCAGTATGGAGAAGAATATTACTCGTTTGTAAACGGACAGCATACAACACAAGGAGGAACACACCTTACGGCATTCCGTGAATCTTTAAGCCGCACCGTAAAAGAATACTACAATAAAAATTTTGAATATGCGGATATTCGTGCCGGTATTATAGCTGCTATCAGTATAAAAGTGGAAGAACCTGTATTTGAAAGTCAGACAAAAACAAAACTGGGCTCAAAAGATATGGGACCTTCCGGTCCTTCAATAGGTAAATTTATCGGCGATTTTATAAAAAAGGAACTTGATAACTATTTACACAAATATCCGGAAACATCGGACATACTTTTAAAAAAAATATTAGAATCGGAAAAAGAACGTAAAGCGATTGCCGGCGTTACGAAACTGGCGCGCGAACGCGCCAAAAAAGCAAGCATAAACAACCGGAAACTACGCGATTGCCGCACGCACCTGAATGATTATAAAAACAATGATAAAGAAAAATCATGTAT
>DOZP01000103.1:0-437 GCA_003517945.1 Porphyromonadaceae bacterium
CACGAAGCACTCTGGCAGGGTAAATGGCGGACGCATACTGCGAGTGTTTCGTAGTATTGTTCCTCAGCTTGCAAAAGAGAATAACGAAAAGTTCATGTATGCCGCTATTGCCAAGAGCGCGAGGGCGAAGGATTTTGAGGACGCGATTGAGTGGTTGATTTCCAGCGGCATTGCTTACCGTATTCTGAATGTATCCAAAAACGAATATCCGCTTAAAGCCTATGAAATGCTGAATTGTTTCAAGTTGTTTCTGCTAGATGTGGGTCTCATAAAACATAAGGCACAGCTTACCAACAAATCAATTTTGCTTTCCGATACGTTTCAATTTAAGGGGCAGTTGACTGAAAATTATGTTTTGGAACAACTTTTGCCGCTGCGGGGTTATCCGCCTCACTATTATGCTTACGCGCAAAACCGGGAAATAGACTTTATCATTC
>DOZP01000103.1:477-3458 GCA_003517945.1 Porphyromonadaceae bacterium
CTGGCGCAAATTTGAATTAATGATGAAACTGTTGTTAGTATAATATAGCTGGCAAATATTTTATGGGGAAAGCGTGAAATTACCGTGGTTATAAAACTTGAACAGGACACAGCGCATAAAGATATTGAGGTCACGATAACATATCCGTTCATGAATAAAATCGTTGAACGTATTGTTTCACTGGTTAAATCAGTGAGTACCACTATCGAGTGTTTTGTGGAAGGCTCGATTAAATTGGTTAATGTTTCCGATATTTGCTATATTGAAAGCGTTGATAAAACAGCGGTTGTTTATTGTGAAAAAGGTAATTACCGGACTAGATTCCGGCTGTATCAATTGAATGAGATGCTCTGTGACAAGGGATTCGTCCAAATCAGCAAATATTGTATTCTGAATCTTAATAAATTGGATACTATAAAACCGCTGTTTAATAGCCGCATGGAAGCGGTACTATCAAACGGAATACGATTATTTGTCAACAGAAAATATCTTGCTGATATAAAACAAAAATTGAAGGAGCTTGAATGAGATGAAAAAAACTCTCGTTAATATAATGGCAACTACCGGATCGGCGCTGATCCTGTTGGCGCTTTTTGCTGGTATTATCAACGGCAGAACTATCACGGTTCGGACTTTCTTTGAGATTCTCGGCGCAAATATAATCATTCATTGCGGTCTTCTGTTTACCCATAAATTTGAAAGTGACTATGCTGTTTTGGAATTTCTGCTTGATATTAGTTTTGTAATTGTGGTTCTTGTTGTATTTGGATTCGTTTTTCAATGGTTTTCCTCGATACCGGTATGGTATCTGATTATAATGGCGGTGGTGATTTACCTGTTCGGCTTTATAACTAATATTGTCAGAATTCGCAAAGATGCTAAAGAGATAAATGAATTATTGAAAAAGCGCAAAGAACAAAAGGGCAATACTGTAATTGAGTAATCTATTTATGTAATTTGGAAGTGTTTTTGTTTTCAAAGTAAAAACCTTTCTTTACAATGATGTGATTGCAGTATTGTAAGGAGTGCCTATGCGTATATTATCTAAAAACGCTTTGCTTACGATGGCGTTGATGCTGTGCGCCATTGTGCCGGCAGTATCTCAACCGCAAAAAATGGAAAAGGAAAAACCTTTTTTGATAGGGGCTGGTTTGGGCTATTCGTTTACCGGATACCGGGAAGAAACATATTCTCCTATGAACAGGTTTTTGAATACTTTATCGTATACGATTTACGGCTCTATTGAAAAAGGCAATTTTTTTCATTCATTCAATGTCGGCTTTTTTATGGGTAATGCTGAAATGGCCTCTGGGGAAAAACCTGTATTGATGCAGGAGTTTGATCCGCAGAAAGGAGAAGCCTCTTATTGGGCGCATTTTCCCCGGTATCTTGATATCCGGGGAAATATTGAATACGCCCTTGATTACCGTCTGTGGGGAAACAAAACATTTCCCGGATACCTGGGCGGCGCTTTTCGCGCAGATGTTTATATGCAACTTGCCCAATATCCCAGCATTACCGGTTTGGTTTCTCTTGATCTGCACGCAAGCCAAAAATGGATCATCAATGCTGAAAATACGCTGTCTTTTTCTGTGGGCTTACCGCTTTTCGGGTATGCGGTTCGTCCTGCTTATGCCGGCGCGGATCAAGCCTTGCTGGACTATTCCGCTGAAAATCCTCTGAAAGTTATTACGCTTGGCAGAATTATAAGCCTGCATAACTACTGGGCTGTTTTCGGCGATCTGAAATATCATCATGGGATCAACTCATTGATTTCATTTTACTCCGGCATTGGGTTCGAGATTTCACGGATCAATTTTCCCCGCCCCAGAATAGACTCTATTCTCCGGCTGAATACCGGAATTGCCTTTACTTTTTAGGAGGGTTAAATGAAATCTGTTAAAAGAACAATAATTGTAATACTGACTGTGTTACTGTCAGCCTGTCAGGTTTTTTTGGGGCATGATCCCGATGGCAGTCCGCGGGGGATATTTGATCGTATCTGGACTGATTTTGATGAAACGTATGCGTTGATGGATGTTAAGGGTATTAACTGGGATGAGGTATACCGCGTATTTTCGCCCCGCATTACATCCGGTATGGGCGAACAGGCGCTTTTTGATGTTTGCGCTGATATGCTCAAAACATTGCATGATTCCCATGTATATCTGGCTTCATCATTCGAGTACGCAAATTCCGGCAGTATGTATGACACCGCGCATACGGATTCTTTCAGTCTTGAGGTGGTAAAACACTATTTGCGTAATGGGGGAACTGCCGCCGGGAATGGAATGTTTTGGCACGGTACTTTTGAGACAAATTCCCGCATTGGATATATTTCTATTGCGGGTTTTGCACAGGGCAGTGTCGGAATAGCCCAGAGTCAGGATTGGGCAAAATCAATAGACGGCATTATTCGATCTCTTGCGGATACGGATTCGCTTGTTTTGGATATTCGCGGCAACCGGGGCGGGCTTATATCAAATGTGGATTATATAAGCGGCCGTTTTGCGGCATCCCAAAAGGAATATGCGGAAATACGCACCAAAGACGGACCCGGAAGCGTTGATTTTTCCGATCCTATGACGCACCGGATAAAACCTGCGGGAGACATCTCCGCCAGTTCACGGTATACCAGGCCAATTGTTCTGTTGACCAACAAACAAACTATTTCCGGCGGAGAATGGTTTACTCTGGCATTGCGCTCACAAAGCCATGTAATCCATGCGGGAGGCCCCACCAATGGAGCGTTTTCTTTAAGCCTTGAACGCACTTTAATCAATGGATGGCGCTATTCAATGTCCGTTCAGAAAGTAACGGACATGAACGGAATCTGTTATGAGGGAATCGGCATAGTGCCGGAAGCTGAACACATCAGGGTCAACACGGATGCGGAAATAACGGCAGGCATCGACACACAGCTTGAATACGCCATAAGCTTGTGCGAGCAGACGAGATAGCGGCATTTACGGGGATTCACT
>DOZP01000221.1:0-1974 GCA_003517945.1 Porphyromonadaceae bacterium
CAGGCCTCCTTTTACAAGGCTTACAATGTCGGCGGCTTCTCCGCCCAAGACTAAGAAACTTCGGTGTCCATACATAATGTAATGGTTTTATTGTTATACATCCTGTTATATTTTGTTGCCATGTTAACTGTGTTAACATTTTTCTCGCATTTGTGAAACCGGCAAATTCCGGTTTTGCAAAATTATAATTTTTTTGTATTAAAATGATTATCTGCTGCATTTTTTTGCAAAAAATTATCACTTAATTTATACTAAATATTGGTGCATACTTATATAACCATATTTTAGCTCTTTAATAACATATCCTTCGAAAATTGATAATAAGCCTCTTATATATTCAAAGCTATAATTTTCATTTAAATGAGGAACCTGATTTCTGTAATTAGTCTATTCGTCCCAATGGTACTTGAAAGGTTGGTAAAAATGCTTCGAATGCTGACACGGTAAATTCTGTCAATGACAATAATTGCTTGGGATTACGCGCCGGAGCTTATCCTATGATACGTCCGATAGCCTGTTGCATCCCGTCGATTTCAGCCAACCCCTTTAACCTTCCGTACAAGGGATATCCGGGATTTGCCGTCCGGTTGTAATCGTCCATGATGCGTATGCCATGATCGGGGCGGAACGGCATGCGGCAGTCTTTCCGTCCGTTTCGTATCCTGTCGGCCTGTTCTTCCAATAAGACTTTTATTACGGAATACATATCAACACTTCCGTGCAGGTGGTCGGACTCATAAAAACTACGCTCTTGCAAAGACACGGTATTTCTTAAATGTACAAAGTGAATGCGCGAAGATAATGCCTTTGCCATTGCCGGCAGGTCATTATCTATTCGCGCGGAAAGAGAACCGGTACAGAATGTAATGCCGTTTGATACGGAATCATACTGGTTAATGATCCAGCGGAAATCATCCAATGTGCCGGCTATACGCGGTAATCCTAATAGCGGAAAAGGAGGATCATCCGCATGGATACACAGATTTATTCCTGCTTCTTCGGCCACAGGCACCACATCTTTTAAAAAGGCGGATAAATTTTTTCGTAATGCGTCTTTGCCGGTATCCTTATAAGTTTCCAGGTAGCGGAGAAACTGTTGTTTGTAATCCGGAGCGTTTTGATCAACTGCGCCGTTAATAAACGCCTGGGTAACGATGATAATGTTATGAGCCAGTTCTTCCTTTTGCTCGTCGCTCATCCCGTCGTTAATTTCCTCCGCTTTGTGAAGAATCGCTTCGCTGTAGTCTTCGGAAGCGTTTTTGCGTTTCAGGATATGGACGTCGAATGCGGCAAATGTCGGATAATCGAAGAGCATGGACTCGCCGCCGTTCCGGTTCCTGAAATGCAGATCCGTACGCGCCCAGTCCAACACCGGCATAAAGTTGTAGCAAACCGTGTCGATACCGCACTTCCCCAGGTTTTTCAGCGATTGTTGATAGTTTTCTATCAGCCGCGGATAATCGGCGGCATGAATTTTAATGCCTTCGGAAACAGGTAAACTCTCCACAACGCTCCACCGCATGCCGTGCTTTTCAATTTCGGTTTTGACCGCCCTGATTTCTTCCACCGGCCAAATCTCACCGGGGTTTATATGATGCAGGGCTGTAACAATCCCCTCAACGCCCATTTGCCGAATATAGGCTAAAGATACGGAATCATTTTTTCCGAACCACCGCCATGTTTTTTCTAATGCCATGTCAATGAATAATTAATACAACACAATTATACTCCGCTGAACGAACTGAACCCTCCGTCTACCGGAATAATCGTACCGGTAATGAAACTGGCATGTTCCGAACACAAAAAATGGATAATCCCGTTCAGCTCGGAAATATCGCCGAAGCGTTTCATCGGCGTGCGGGCCAATACTTTTTTACTTCTTTCCGTATAGGTGCCGTCCGGATTTATTAATACGGCGCGGTTTTGGTTTCCGATGAAAAAGCCCGGAGACAGCGCATTTACCCGGATCTTTTC
>DOZP01000221.1:1995-2545 GCA_003517945.1 Porphyromonadaceae bacterium
GCAACCGAATAGCCGGGCACCCTTGTGATGGCGGAATAAATAGCCATGGATGCAATATTAATGATGTTCCCCTCGCCCTTTTCCGCCATTGCTTCGCCAAATACGAGGCATGGATAAACGGTGCCGTTCATATTCAGATCCGTCACACGGTTGAAATCTTCTATCTTCATGTCAAAAACCGTCTGATCTTCTGCCAGTGTAGCTCCCGGCAGGTTACCTCCGGCTACATTGATAAGAATATCAATGCTTCCCCATTGCTTGAGAATCTGCTCTCTGGCGTTTTCCAGGCTATCCTTGTTTAGTACATTGCAATTTAGCCCCATTACCTCTCCGGCCTCTCCCAGTTCTTTTATTTTTTTCTCTATGGCTTCGTCCGCAATGTCAAGTATGGCGACTTTCACCCCGTTTTCGACTAAACTTTTGGAAATACTACCTCCGAGAACTCCCGTACCACCTGTCACAACAGCAACCTTGCCTTTTAAATCCAGATTCATAATTGTTCTTTGTTTTTATCTATTTATTCACTTTTATATTTTTCAAATTCAGATGC
>DOZP01000221.1:2589-4003 GCA_003517945.1 Porphyromonadaceae bacterium
TCGTTTTCCGGCCAATACATGGGGGTAGGAGAAATAAAACCGTAGTCACGCGTAAACCACGGGGAAGGATACCATCTGTTGGACGGATGCTGCATGATCACGATTCCTTCCACCCCTGTTTTGCGTGTGCCGTAACAATCTATCCATGGGGATGCAACTCCGAATGTAGCTTTTTCGCCTTCTTTCCCTTCCGAATTGATCATAACCCCTCCCTGTTTCACCGTTAAATCAGGATCTATACGGGCGCTGAACAGCGAATGATTGGTTTTTAAGATAGTCACATCCATCAACATTTCCATTTCAATGTCAAAATCTATCTGATAACAGTTTCCCGAAGGAGCCGAAATCGTTATTTTCCTTTTGTCTATAATAGGAGATGCGGCGTCCGGCCGTTTCCAGATACATTCATCCTCAATCACCACGCGTTCACCCTTTTCCTCTATAATACGCGCTCCGATTGAAATGATACGGCCGCGCTCCAGTCCTTCCTGCCAGTAGTTTCCGCCATTCACCCTGTCACAGGCAAAAAATAAGGAACTGTGATGCGGATATTCGCCGTTACGCATCGAGGTTACACTGCCGCCGGAAACAGGGCCGTTTACCGGATAAAAAAAAGGATATTTTTCATTGTCCGCAAAGTGATAACTGGTAAAAAAATGGTTTCCTATCGTGACATCAATCCGGTTTCCCGTTCGCGTTGCGGCAATAGTCGCTTGCTGAGCGTATGAACAGCAGCAACCAAGCGATAAAATCGTAATTAATAAATATTTCATACGTGTAAAAATGAATCGTTTAGTTATGAATGGAGACACAGGGTTTATCATTGATTGCTGTCAATGATAATCACGGGAGGGTGCGCAAAATCATTCCAAAGCATGTCGGCTCTTTCTTTTGTCATCTCTCCTTCATAGGATAAGATACGGTATCTTAGTAAATAATGATTCGCAGGCTTCAATTCCCAGTCTTTGTTTTTGGTAGGCGCGAAGTTGATGAAAGCATCTCCTCTGCCTCCATTTGCGTTTTCATCCCAGATACGCAGCGGTTCCGGCGCATTGAAATTGTCCGGATGCCCCAGAAAAAGCAACCCCGAACGCCCGGTTTTTGTATCTCCGGTAATATAGATCCAGCGTGCGGTCGAACCGTCTATCTGTTGGCGCGTTTTCCCTTCCGAGGTAAACATTTCACAATTCTCTTTTGTCCATTCCCCGGTAGCCCGGTAGCCGAAACCGGCATAGCGATATTCTTTTATCAGTACGGGGAGTGGGGTGGACGGGCGAAGATGTGATTCAAAATCCCATAGGAATCCGCCGGATATATTCCATGCTTTGATTTTCCACCATTCATTCATGATTACCTTTTCTTCCTCCGGCGTAAAGATAGCATGATCCAGGCTGGCCGTGTATCCGGCGAAGAC
>DOZP01000221.1:4080-6687 GCA_003517945.1 Porphyromonadaceae bacterium
CCGTAATGATGGTAATGATCTTTCGGTTGTATGGCGGTCAGGATATTCCCCTCCGGCGAATAGGCCGGGTGAATAAAGCCGCTTCTTCCGTAAGAAGGATCGGCCCCTTCCGGGGGTTCCACATGCGTATAGTTGTACTGAAGTATGTGTTTGCCGTTTTTTTGCAGCATCAGGGCCTTTTTAGTATCCTCCACTTGCATGACGGACTTGCCGGCCGCTTTTTTCTTTCCTTTTTGGGCCAGGAAAGTCCGTGCAACGCCGGCTTTGGTATTTCCTTCCAGTATCCAGTATAAAACCGGCGCTTTTCCTTTTTCGGTCATGAGTTGACAGGGTACGGCGCTTTTTTGCCCGCCGGTCACTTCATATAGCTCAACCGTCGAAGACTCCTTGACATGCAGGCCGGACACATCTGCCGAAACAACACAATCCACTCTGTCGTATGGTCCGGCTTGTACCGTTATTCTGATTTTTCCTGCCGCGTATGTATTTGCGGCGAGCGCTATGATCAGCGAAAAAATAAACGTTCTCATGGTGTAATTCTGTTAGAAATTATACGGTGGCCTGTGCGGGCGCGCAAGCATGGAATTCGCCTCGTCGTCGTTTTTGAAACGTTCCAGTACCGGATCCCAGTAGAGCCTTTTGTTCAGTTTCATGGCGATGTGTTGCAAAAGACAAGCGGTACATGAACGATGGGCTACCTCGGCCGGCGTAATATTTTTCCGGCCTGTCCGGATGCTATCCAACCAGTTTCCGTGATGATCCTTACTCACATACAAACGGACGGGATCAAGATCCGTCAGGGGCGCTAACAGCTTCGGGTCGGAAGCCTGTAGCGCTTTTGAAGACGTACTTATCGGTTCGTTGGGCGATGCCGCATAAGCGCCGCGGCTGACGAATATCCATCCGTCTGTTCCGGTGAACAATACGCCGTTAGGCTTTTCTTTGCTATCGGTGGTTCCGGTTACAACCACCCCGTTGTCATAGATCATTTCCGTTTCGTACTGGCCGTGTACATCCCACAGCCCGCCTGTGGCGAACGCTGCTTTTCCATATACTTCAACCGGCCCCGAGTATTCTTTGTCCATAGCCCAGTGTGCGATGTCAAAGTGATGGGCTCCCCAGCCTGTAATCATGCCGGCCCCGAACTGTTCGCAACGCAACCATCCCGGACGGCCGTATCCTTGTTGGGGGTGCACCCTGTCTACCGTATAATATACGTATGGCGTCTGCCCCAACCATTTGTCATAGTTGAAGTTTTTAGGCACCGGCATTTCTTCCGTATTGCCGCCCGGCGGGTCGCCCGGCAACCGGATCTCTATTTTTTTCAACTCTCCGACACGGCCGTTACGTACCAACTCGCATGCTACGCGGAATTGCTCCATCGAACGTTGCTGGCTCCCGATCTGCAGGATACGCCCCGAAGCGTTCACCGCATCACTCATTTTACGGCCTTCCTCGATCGTCAGAGAGGTCGGTTTCTGTAAATAAACGTGTTTGCCTGCCCGGACGGCATCAATGGCGTTTTTGGCATGCCAGTGGTCAGGCGTACTTATCAGCACGGCATCCACCTCCTTGTTTGCCAGCAGGTCTTCGTAATGTTCGTATGTAGCTACGCCCGTATAGGGCTTTCCCGATTTGCCGGCGTAATACGTTTCCACCAGTTTTTTGGCATCCGCTACCCTGTTGGCATCTAAGTCGGATACGGCAACAATACGGACATCGTCATATTTCCATACGCCCGGCATATCATGATCCCGGGAAATGCGCCCGGTACCGATAGCGCCTATGTTGATGCGGTTTGACGGCGCATTCGGGCCGAATACCGATGCGGGAACAATTGTCGGGGCAACCATAAATCCGGCCCCTGCGGTTAATGTTCTTTTAAGGAAGTTTCTTCGTGTAACCATGGCTTTTTGTACTTTATTTGATCAAAATTAAAAGATAGTGCATACAAAAATAGAATGATAGAACGATTTTTGCAAATATTATTTTTGCGTATGATGATGCGAAGTTTGCATAACCGCAGGAGTATATGCACAAAAAAACGGAATGTCTCTTCATAGAGACAATCCGTTTTTATCATATCCTGTAGGGATGGGATTACATCATTCCGCCCATTCCTCCGCCCATTCCGGGAGGCATACCTGCCGGAGCGGCATTTTCTTCTTTCTTTTCGGCAACCACACATTCCGTAGTCAGGAACATACCGGCGATAGACGCTGCATTTTCCAGTGCTACCCTTGCCACTTTTGCCGGGTCGATAACGCCTGTCTTGCAAAGATTTTCGTAAACGTCCGTCCGGGCGTTGTAGCCGAAATCGTCTTTGCCTTCTTTTACTTTCTGAACAACAACGGCGCCTTCTTTTCCGGCATTGTCAACGATCTGACGCAACGGTTCTTCGATAGCGCGTTTTACGATTTCGATACCTGTCGTTTCATCTTCGTTCTCACCTTTCAGGTTTTCAAGGGCTGCGATAGCGCGTATATAAGCCACGCCGCCACCGGGAACGGTACCTTCTTCGATAGCAGCGCGAGTGGCGCTCAAAGCATCGTCTACACGGTCTTTTTTCTCTTTCATTTCAACTTCGGAAGGCGCTCCGACATAGAG
>DOZP01000221.1:6730-13443 GCA_003517945.1 Porphyromonadaceae bacterium
CCTTGATCTGGTTGATACGCGATTCAATCGCTTTTTTATCACCGTTTCCTTTCACGATCGTAGTATTGTCTTTGTCGACTGAAATTTTATCGGCGCTACCAAGCATATCAATCCTTGTGTCTTCCAGCTTCATTCCTTTTTCTTCCGTAATGACGGTTCCGCCCGTAAGAATAGCGATATCTTCCAGCATTGCTTTGCGACGATCGCCGAATCCCGGCGCTTTTACCGCACATACTTTCAGTCCGGCACGCAGACGGTTCACAACCAATGTAGCCAACGCTTCACTTTCGATATCTTCGGCAATGATCAATAACGAACGGCCCGACTGAACGACTTGTTCCAGTATCGGAAGCATTTCTTTCAAAGCGGAGATTTTCTTGTCATAAATCAGGATGTACGGATTTTCGAACTGAGTTTCCATTTTTTCCGTATCCGTAACGAAATAAGCAGAGATATAACCACGGTCGAACTGCATACCTTCTACTACTTCCACGGTAGTTTCCGTACCTTTTGCTTCTTCCACGGTGATGACTCCTTCTTTCTTAACCTTCTGCATAGCTTCCGCAATCAGTTTACCGATACTTTCGTCGCCGTTCGCAGAGATTTTTGCTACGTTTTCTATTTTTTCCAGGTTGTCGCCTACTTCTTCGGCTTGTGCAGCCAGGCTTTCTATCACTTTAGACACGGCTTTGTCGATACCGCGTTTCAGGTCCATCGGATTGGCGCCGGCGGTTACGTTTTTCAACCCTACGCCAATAATAGATTGTGCCAAAACAGTAGCGGTAGTTGTTCCGTCGCCTGCCTTGTCATTTGTTTTTGATGCTACTTCCTTCACTAACTGGGCACCCATATTTTCGTAAGGGCATGCCACTTCAATTTCTTTGGCAACGGTAACGCCGTCTTTTGTGATCTGGGGAGCGCCGAATTTCTTTTCGATAATGACGTTGCGCCCTTTAGGACCTAATGTGACTTTAACTGCATTAGCCAATTCGTCCACACCCTTTTTCAAAAGGTCGCGGGCTTCCATATTGAATTTAATTTCTTTTGCCATGATTTTATTTTGATATTAAAATTGTTAATGTCTTAATGATTGATTTTAAATAATAGCAAGAACATCCGATTGACGCATGATGAGGTATTTCGTATCGTCAAGTTCTATTTCGGTACCGGCATATTTACCATACAGTACTTTGTCGCCTTCTTTCAAGACCATTTCTTCATCTTTCGTACCTTTTCCTACAGCGATCACTTCGCCTTTCAATGGTTTTTCTTTTGCCGAATCCGGAATAATAATTCCGCTTGCTGTTTTTTCTTCCGCATCTGCCGGTTTGATCAGTACTCTGTCTGCTAATGGTTTAATACTCATGATTTTTAATTTTTAAGTTGATAATTATATGAATATATTTATATTTTTATTTGCATTTTACCTCGTACGAATATCGTGCCAAAAATTCCGGAACAACAAATGCTGTCATTTTTACAGTTATAACGACAGAGAGTTGGAAAAGTTTCTGACAATATGACGGCGTTTTTCTTTTGCCGGCAAATTATAAAATCAACTTTTTATTGATAGACATTAATTAATACATAATTATTACTAAGCTCATCACACTTAATCCTTAATTCTCCTGTTCGATTTGGCTTAAAAATAAATTCCTGAATTTTTATTTTAGAGTTACCACTCATAACATTATTATCTGATGAAACAAGGGTGCCATTTGACGGATTCGAAAAATTATATGTTCTTATCGCTGCGATAGGAGCCGTTATTGCTTTAGCTTTTACTGTAATGATTACATTATTACCAAGTCTTACTGATTTAGGGTATGTTATATAATTCTCAACTCTGTTATATTCAAAGCCTTTAGGGAGTAAAACGCTGTAATATTGCATGTTATTATAAATATAATTTACAATTTCAATATCCAATGGAGACAATGTACCTCTCCAATCAAAGCTGTCATCATCAAAAGTAGTGATTGTTGCGTTCTTTTCTTTTTGAAAGTCAGTTGAAGAATATATCATGATTGATCTAAAATCAAACGGGTGAACCGAGTGTATAGAGCGCCTCGGATCAAAAGCATATTTAAATTCATCCGTGATTTCATCTCTGATTATTTTAATATGATCATCTCTATCCGCTCTTTCATACTCATGTATTAATCCTATAGTATGACCTAATTCGTGTAAAGCAAGTGAGTATGACGACGTACTTTTTAGTTTGATTTTCGCATTTGATACACATCCAAGCGTAGAATAACCCCCTGCAGTATCACTATCATCTAAAACTACAATACTTACATATTTAGATTGGTTGGTTCTTTGAACAAAACGGATCGGCGTATTACTTTCCCAGTCAGACATTGCATCTAAAATTCTTGTTTTTAAAGTCTCCGGAAGATCAGGAGCAAATGTATATGGTATGATCCCATTACTCCAATACAAGCTATTATCATCAGTACCTCTCGCTTCAAGTTGAGGTAAGTCCGAAAATAAAACCAATGATTCTGCTTCTTTTTTTGATAGTAATATATCTCCTTGAAATATATAAGTATCATCATCAAAATTTTGAAGGGTAACTCCGTTTTTAAACGTAGTAAATCCTTTTTCATTAGTATTTACATTGTTCTCATATTCTTTTAAATCATCATCATTTGTACAAGAAAATAAGCAAAAGCTGATAATTGCCGATAATAAAATTGTTTTTTTCATATTATTAATTTAACGTGAGTTCAAAATAAAAAAGTGCCCCTCAATAGCTAATAAACAAACAATGATTATATTTATTGTATTGAATTACGAAGTATTAATCAATATTTTCCATTGTGCTAAGCACTTGCAAAATTACGGAAATATTTTATTTAATTAATCAGTTTTTAAAAGAATATAATCAGACCATGTCAGATCCTCAACTCAGAGAGTAAAACGGCCAAAAGCACAGGAAAAAGCCAAACCGGCTCTTCGGAAGTGAAGTAATTAACCTGTTTTATGTGTGTAAACATCTACAAGCCGAATACTGTAGTAACCTGATTTTACTTGACTGTTATCCGAAAAATAATCGTCATAAAGAAATACTGGCTGCGCATGACGACTTGGCGAATTGGACAGTAGGAGATAATCCGGTTATTCTTGTTTTTAATATATACATGTAGTATATTATCAAAAAAACAAAAATTCATTTGGATTAATAAAAATAGGTCATTATATTTGTAAAGTAAATAAAGATTGTTTTTTACATCATTATTTATGTTTAATAATTTATTGAATTGTTTTTTTGCATAATGTTAATGTCTCCGAATCTTAGCTATATATAATTTTGTTCAATATAGTGTCTAATATAAATATAGGAAAATAGAAATGGGAAAAAATAAGTCAAATAAAAATTTGGTAAAGGATTTGATTAGTCCGGATGTGCTGTTGCAACTTGCCAAAAGGCAGAACAAGCGCCAACTCTATGACAAATTCAAAAACATAGAATATATAAACGATACCTACAACGGAAGCAAAAAACTGTCTATCTATGTGAAAGATGATGATATACAAGATATTCCGAAATCGGTGACGGTTAGATTAAATGAGGAAACAAAGTTGAGGGTAAAGACGGAAATAGTACCGCAAACAAGTCATTTGTTATATAAATCTTCATTTGGATATGTTTCTCCTATTGGGCAAAATAGTTACGGCATAGGATTGTGTGAAAAAGCACCTGACGTTGGGTCTATTTGTTGCCTGGTTCAACATAGAAAATTCAGATTTCTTGGATTGCTGACAGCGGGACATATTTTCACGGGAAATACCATCAAGAATTTTTGTGGAGAAAATTATTCTCACCCAAAAGTATATAGCAGGGGTAATTTAATCGGGTCTTTATTTAGTCAATATATGAGTCCAAGTTCCGGTGATATTGCGTTCGTTCAATTAAACAAAATACATGGCGATCTGCCGTTGAAGCGATTTTATAACAATATTTATGATGTCTCAACAATGGACGAGGGGAAGCTACAGGTAAAAATCAGTTCAAAAAAAAGCCGACTGCGTGACGCTTTGGTTTATAAGGCAGGAATTAATATAGGTATGCATTATGGTGGAGTTAAAATGCCTTTGTATGATGTCATTGAGCTGAGAACAAGAACAGGTTCAACTTCTAATGTACCAATTTCAATGGGAGGCGATTCAGGAGGGTGTGTATATATTGAGGGCAATAAAGGAAACGACGCATTAGTAGGAATGTTGATTGGTGGTGACTACAGGTCCTGTTACGTTCTACCTATTTCGAAGATATTGAATATATTCAATGTTGATTTGCCATGATTATGAAAAAAATAATTTATACTTTACTATTTATACTTCTCTTTTACACGTTATCGGCTCAGACTCAAATAACTTTCACAAAAAATAATGGAGAAATAGTACTAGAAGGTAAGGAGCAAAATGATCTGTATAATCTCAAACCGTCTGTTAGTTTTGAATTTATTCCTGGCGATAAATTCAAAGATATTTCATTCAAAATTACTGATCCGAATGATAGTGTTCTCATTGAAGAACAAAAATTTAGTGATAAAAAAGAACTTTTTATCACCAATGAAAGTAGTTATTTAATCTTTATAGATGAGAACGGGAAAGTCTATGGTTTTGATAAACCATTAGAGATTGGTCCCATTTACTTTTTATGCATTAAAGATACATGTTTTTCATTTTCCATAGATACGCCAAAATCACATGCGGACTTTTCATCACATACAGACCCCTTATATATATATAACAATACCTATGAAATCGCTAAAAAACTCTCAGAATTAGAAGATAATTGCAATAAACGACTTATTCTTGAAAGGATAGGATTATACTGTGAAAATTGTAAAGACAATCCGTATTTTGAAAAAATTCTCAAAACAGATTGTTCCCAGTCAGGTAATACTCAAATTCTTCCTTCTCTTGGCAATATCGACGTAACCTATTTTGCCACAGGATTATCCCGTTTTCTTGCCGACCGCGCTAAGGCCGAACTTAACGAAACGTTTTTCAACGGTATGAAGGAGGTATTTAAAAAAGATACGGTATTAAAAACCGTGTTTCCGCAAACCTCCGTTATTTTAGAGTATATTGAAAACTACGGCTACGCCTATGTTCTTCAGGTTTTGAAAAGCGCCTTTGAAACCGATATGCAGAATTTGTCATATAATCTTTATGCACTCAAATACAGCAATAATACAAATTTGCAGAATTTTTTTGCCACACCTGAAGGAAAGTGGCTGGTGTTGGCTTTATCAACCGTCAATACGGCAAAAACGGCTACCAATCCGGCCGTTTTTCTCAATTCACTTACCAAAAATACTGATTTTACAGCGTTGAAAGACACCTTGCTCAGAACCAAAAGTTCCGAATTAAATGTTTTGTCTTTTGTGGAGTTAAACAATCTGATTTCTCAAAGTTTACTCAGTTGCGAGAAAGATCAGGTATGGATCAAGCCCGAACAGTTAGACACACTTTTAAAACCTGAAGTTTTCAAAATGTATTTAGGCCTTTTATTAGCAAAAGAACAGAGAAAAAAAATTGAAAAGATTTATTTTATTGACAATAAGAAAGATACGATTTCTTTTGCGTCTATTCTTGTTAAAGGACATAAAGAACCTGAGCAGTTTGCCACATTAATACGGAATGCCTATTCGGTTTACGGAATGGGGAACAATGCTGTAAAGGAACTTCTCAAAAACAAACAGGATGCCGTTGTGAGCCCTCAGGCATTATACGAATTTTACCGCACGGCAATAAATGCTGTCCGTCCGGTTGCATACGGCATTGCTGCTGTTGACACTACTCTTAATACATTGAAACTCGACCGCATTGAAAAACAGTTGAATCTTGCTGTGGATTTAGCTTATCACATTGCGATAAAACGATATCCGGCAGCCGTTTTCAACGCCGTCATTTTGTTGGATAGCATGGGAAAATATGATGATAAAACGCAGAAATCGTTGATTAAATATGGCACATTGATTGCCAGTGTCGCTGGAGCGCAATCGTCAGACGAGGTAAAACAGGTAATCGAAGCATCCGCCTTACCTGTTGGCAGTTCGGCAATGAAACGAAATAGCAACTGGAGTGTTATGTTAAATGCTTATATAGGAGGATATTATGGCTATTCTGCTCCCTGCTGCAAAAAAGATGTTGAAATAAACGATTCTACAAAAATCAAACTGGATGCCTTACGTTCTTTCGGGTTGTATGCACCCGTCGGGTTTTCGTTCAATACGGGTTTATGCGGCCAAAAAGACGATGGGGCTTTAAGTTTGACTATAAATATTTTGGAACTTGGCTCTTTGGTAAATGTTTATTTAAGGGATGGCGATAATGCTGACTTGCCGGAAGACTTCAAGGTACGCCTGATCGACATAATCTCGCCTGGGGCGCAATTGAGTTATTTATTCCCCAAGACTCCGTTCGTCGTCTTTATCGGAACAAACTATATCCCCAAATTATATCCGACCGTTGACAATTCGTACAAAGGTGGGTGGCGATTTCAGGCAGGCGTGGCGATAGATCTTCCGATGTATAAAATAGGATTATGGTAAATAATTAAAACGAATAAAATAATTTTTATATGAGAGTTTATCTTTAATAAAAAAAGAAAGAGAATAAATAAAAAGCAATATGAGTAAAAAAGACAAAATAACCGTGCAGGGAACGGAAATAACCGTTATTTCGGAGAAAAA
>DOZP01000290.1:0-1919 GCA_003517945.1 Porphyromonadaceae bacterium
TATCGGAATATGGAACAGGCGTTTTCGTGCATTTTGGATGTGCCGGTCAAAATCACTACGATGAAACTGCCGGCTAAAAAAGCAGACAGCCATTTTGAATCGCACATCGGCAAAAGCAGACTGGGTGTTGATTTCGTACTGGGCGACCGGTTCGATGACGGGATATATGATTTGAGACTGACCGTCGGGCCTGTTTCGGCAGCAACCATGACAAACTACCTTGAAACGGCAAAGGGCTATAAGGTATTGGAGCATTTATGTGAAATATTCCTGCCGGCACACGCTTTTACCGTTAAGGATTTTATCATCGACCCCGAAGATTCGGCTTTTATACTTTCAGACGATACCCATACTACTTATCTGGGAATCAATTCATTTATTTAAATGCCGGTTTCAATTATTCACGCAGTCAAAAATGGAGCATCCAAACAATAATAATAATGATAAGCCGCAGGTAGAAAACAAGCCTTACCATAAAAAACAATTGGCAGCGCTTACCGATTCCATGTATGAATATCCCTATCAAAACCTGTCATTAACAGATATGGAGGGAGAGGTGTGGAAACCTTTCCCCGTTGCTCCGTTCGACGAATATTACGAGATTTCGAATAAGGGCCGGGTAAAACACTTGGAGCAGCTTATTGAATCCCATGCAGGTTATACCTACTTGCGTCCCGAACGAATCATTAAACAGGCAAAAAATGCAGCAACCAATCACTATCTCAATCAACAACGTCACTCATTATTTTTCATACTCTTTTTTCATGCAATCCGGAGAACATTTAAAACATCCCGAATTGTATATTATACCTTCGTTGCCCCTTTTGATATGGAAGACCCAAACCTGATCGTACGCTTTAAGGACAATAATTCACTAAATGTGCTTCCTGAAAACTTATATTTATTTGAAAGGAAGAAACTGACAAAGTGGCTTGTTGACCACGATAGAAAACAACTGCGTATCAGATTAGGAGAAATGTCCGTCTGGCCTAAAGAGAAGATTCGGGAATGGAACAAACAGAAAAAGCTCAAAATCTGCCAATATGATTTGGACGGACAATTTATTGCAGCTTACGGCAGTAAAAAAGAAGCCTCTGAAATCTCTAAAACCAGTAGTGGCGATTTATCAGCAGCGATAATGGATGGAAAGAGAATAGCCGGAGGTTTTTTATGGCGGGAGCGATATATTATCAGAACCAAAATAACCGTATCTTCACTAAGAATACATAATCGTCCGGTAAAACCACAAAAAGTAGCACAATACGATTTAGACGGGAATCTGATTCGGGAGTTTTCATCAATAAGAAAAGCCGCACAGAGCAATGGTTTAGCTCCGAGTACTTTAAAGGATCGGATCAGATTTAACGTTCAGCCGAAAGACTTTATATGGAAAGCCATCGAAGATTCGGAAATACCTTCGCAGAAGATTTAGGTAATCTCTTTTGTCTGGTCTGTAAAAGATGTAATTATTGTCCCGCGGGTTTACAGGCAAGGAGAAAATCAATCTCATTGTGTTCTCCCACTGCTTCTGTCATTTTAGATTGATATTCCTGGATTTTCGATTCTTTGGGTGGTCTCCCTAATGGTTTTCCCACGGCCTGGATCTCCAGTTCTTTCATCAGCCTGCGGTTCTCTTTGCACATGTAAATCAGTTAATTGCTATTATTCAGGGAACGCTAATTATAAAGTAAATTGGGAAGAATCATATCCATGACTTTTGAAGTCCGCGCTCCTGAAATCCCTGTTGAAGGACACCGGCCTTCTCCTCTTAATTCAGCCACAATAGAAGCGATCAGGCATTGTTGTATATGTTCCGGCGGCCTTATGTCGAAATGTTGTAGCTTACCACCGGTACACAATTCTATCGGGGCAAATTTGAATGTGCTGAATTTGATGTATCCGCAATTGCCGGTTATGAT
>DOZP01000290.1:1933-3329 GCA_003517945.1 Porphyromonadaceae bacterium
AACTCCCGATTTGAATTGCATAGTAGCAGCGACTGTATCGGCAACTTCGTAAAAACCTGCGCGATTTGCGCCGTAACCTTTGGCATCGGTAATTTCTCCCAGGAAAAAATCAAGGATATCAAGCGTATGAGGAGCCAGATCGTAAAAATATCCTTCACCTCCGATTCTCCGGTCTACATGCCATGATTGATCTTCCGGCTTCCTATCGGCATCACTTTGCGCCCTGATGTATTTTACATCTACGGTCATTATTTTGCCTATCTTGCCATCATCAAGTAACTGTTTAATCTTCAGGAAATAAGGAAGCGCTCTCCGATAGTAGGCCACAAATAGTTTCTGACCCGCTTCCCGGGCGGCAGCGATCATTTCCATACATTCCCGGTAATTCATTGCCATCGGCTTTTCTACATATACCGGTTTACCGGCGGATAGCGCTTCGATTGTATATTGCTTATGGCTTCCGGGAGGCGTAGCAATATATACGATATCAACTTCAGGATCATGGATCAGTTGTGAAGCGTCGGTATATGTCCGGGAAATCCCGTGCCTTTGCGCAAAGTCTGCAAGTTTATCAGGATTGTTCCGCATTACGGCAACCAGACTTGAATGTTCCAGTTTATACATAGGCGGTCCGCTTTTATGTTCACATACGTTTCCGCAACCAATAATTCCCCATCTGACCGTATTCATCATTTTTTTTCGATAGATTAGCTTTTATGATAATACTGCAAAAATAACATCTTTCGGGGTAATAACAATTGTTTTATGAAAAAACTCGGATGTGTTTGCGAATCTTCCATACGATCCACATACTTCACTACCGGAGAGCCGACAGGGAAGAAAGGACAGGGGTTATAGGGCGTATGTCGAGGGGATTTTGTAACTTTGAAACCTCTGGGGAGGTAGCGTTGCGTGCAGAGCGGTAACACACAAGATCGCACAATCTTTGCTCCCGGAATAGTATTTATGTTAGATTGGGGGTCAATATGAATTTAGGATTGAAAGGCAAAACAGCCATAATTACAGGAACAAATAATCCACAAGGTATAGGTGCGACAACCGCCCTTGCTTTTGCGCGTGAGGGCGTTCGCCTTGCACTTGTTTATAAAAAAATCCTACACGAATTTGATAAAAGCAAAATCGGTGTGGACGGTCTTGACCGTTATTTCAAAGCCAATAGTGGTGATATGGCAGAAGTCGAAGAACGATTGCGTGCATTGAACGCCGATTATTTTGTTTTAGAGAATGATATTTCAGATGAGCGTAGCGTTAATGATATGTTTGACTGTGTTATTGAGCGTTTCGGCAAGGTGGACATTCTCATAAATAACGCTGCCTCTGCTGATGATGGCGACTATGATACAATCGAAACGATAACGCAGAACGTCATTGATGA
>DOZP01000290.1:3430-6199 GCA_003517945.1 Porphyromonadaceae bacterium
GCTATTGAAGCGTTTACGCGAAGTATCGCAATAGGAGTGGGGAAATACAATATAACCGTGAACTGTATCGCACCGGGGCCAACGCAAACAGGTTGGATTGACGAAGAATTAGCCAATGCCGTTCTGCCGCAAATCCCACTCGGCAAACTTATTCACCCGCAAGACATAGCAGAAACAATCGTGTTTCTCGCAAGTGAACGCGCTGCAATGGTAACAGGGCAAGTTATAAAGGTAAGCGGCGGACACGCATTATAGGCATACCTCCAATAAAGAAGCGGACACCTCGCCATTAGGATGTCCGCTTTCTCTTCTCATTCCGTGGTTTTCCTGATGTGAGTAATGAAAACGGATGTGAATATGCGAAATAGTTAATTAGTTATTTGGTAAATGTTGTGCTTTTACGCTATATTTGTGATCTGTAGATAGTGATAAGGATGTGACATCGTAAAAACGAAATATTTCATCCGGAATTTTAGCTTTCCGGATTTCGGTTTTTGGAGTTATGATGCCTCACGAATGTTGAACATTTAAATTGTGTGCATTATGAAAAATTTAAAGCTTGTTATGGTTATCGCAGCATTGTTTGTTGTTTCAACGATGCAGGCACAATTCCGTTTCGGAGTGAAGGGAGGGCTTAATATCTGTAAGGTAAAGTTTAATGAGGATGTTTTTAGGTCGGACAATATTACAGGGTTTCATGTCGGGCCTACCATTGAAGCCATGATGGGACAAGGCGGTATCGGCCTCGATGCTGCGGTATTATATTCTCAGAGAGGATTTGATTCCGATGAAAAAACCATACGGAATTCTTACCTTGATATTCCGGTGAATCTTAAGTTCAAATTTGGCTTACCTCTTGTGAATCCTTACCTGGCCGCCGGTCCGTATATGAGTTTGCGTGTTGCGGGCGACAAGAAATGGAGTATTTCTGATAAAGTGGATCAAATTGAAGCTAAAAGTTTTGGCGCCGGACTGAATTTTACCGCCGGTGCGGAAATTTTTAACTCGTTGCAGGTGGGGGTTACTTACAGTTGGGGTCTGACGAATGATTTTAAGACATTTGATGTCGATGATCTGGATAGTTATAAAGGAAAAGCGCATACATGGTTGATCAGTGCAGCCGTTTTCTTTTAAATAGGTTCATAAGATAAATATTGCAGTATTCACAGCATGATGAAATATGCGGAAGTTATAATTCCATTGCCTCTGGCCAATACTTTTACATACGGTATACCAGAGGCAATGGTTTCTTTTATAACCGTATATAGCCGCGTGGTCGTTCCTTTCGGTAAAAAACATTATTATACCGGTATTGTTACCGGTATATGTGATGAGAGACCCGAAACGCACTATGAGATAAAAGAAATATTTGTGTTACTGGACGAGAAACCTGCCATACGTTCCGCACAATTGCGCTTCTGGCAATGGATCGCTTCCTATTATTTATGTTCGATTGGCGAAGTCTGCCGGGCTGCTTTGCCTTCAGGCCTAAAACTTGCCAGTGAGACAATTATTACCGCCAATCCGGAATATGAGGCTGACGGCTTATTGAAACCTAACGAGCAGAAAATCCTTGATGCGCTGTCTTCAACAAGTAATTTATCCGTATCCGCATTGGAGCGGGTTTCCGGTTTGAAAAATGTCTTTCCTGCGATCAATTCCTTGTTGGAAAAAGGCGCTATCGGAATAAACGAATCATTAAAAGAAGGGTTCCGGTCTAAAACGGAAACCTATGTTTGTTTAGCCGGTAATATGCATAAGGAAGAAGAGATCGAAGCCATCCTGATTTCGCTGAAAAGGGCAAGACAACAGGAAAAGTTATTGATGGATTATCTTGTGCTTAGCGGGATTGTTTTGATACCCGGCACAGCGCATGTCGTTTTAGTGGATGATCCTGATTCCGGTAAAAAAAAATATAGATATAAGATTGAATCTGAGACCGGAAGTATAGCCGTCAGGCCCGTATTAAAAAAAAGATTATTGACTTATTCCGGAATAAAACCGCCTGTGTTGAACAGTTTGATAAAAAGAGGTATTTTTGTTTTGGAAGAAAGAACGGTGAGCCGGATCGAATCTTCGGATTCCGGTATGGGCGAATTATCCGTTTTATCAGATAGCCAGCAAAGAGCATACGAAGAGATACAAAAATCCTTCGAAACAAAAGATATCACACTTTTACACGGTATTACTTCAAGTGGCAAGACGGAAATATATATTCATCTGATATCCGATGCGTTATCGAAAGGTATGCAGGTTCTTTATTTATTGCCTGAAATTGCGATTACCACGCAGATTACCGGGCGTCTGAGGCAGGTTTTCGGCAGGCGTCTTTTGGTTTATCATTCCGGTTTTTCGGATAATGAACGGGTTGAAATATGGAATCGCCTGTTGTATTCGGATGAACCAATGGTTATTCTGGGTATTCGTTCCTCTATCTTTTTGCCGTATGCATGCCTTGGATTGATCATCGTGGACGAAGAACAGGAACCTTCTTATAAACAGCAGGATCCTGCGCCGCGTTATCATGCGCGGAATGCGGCGATGATGCTTGCCCTTGAGCACGGCGGAAAAGTATTGTTAGGTTCGGCAACTCCTTCACTGGAGTCTTATTTATGGGCCTTAAACGGTAAATACGGATTGGTAAAGTTGGAACAGCGGTATGGGGAAGGATTACTCCCGAAGATAGATATTGTGAATGTCAGGGAACTCCGGCGTAAGAAGCGGATGAAAGATACGTTATTCTCTCCGTTATTACGGGAGAAGATAGAG
>DOZP01000290.1:6325-6460 GCA_003517945.1 Porphyromonadaceae bacterium
TGTCATTATTGCGGCTATTCGATCCCCTTACCATCAACATGCCCTTCGTGCGGGAGCCCGGAGGTTCAGATGCGGGGATTCGGAACCGAAAAAGTTGAAGAGGAGATTTCAGCTTTGTTTCCGTCAGCTAAAACA
>DOZP01000348.1 GCA_003517945.1 Porphyromonadaceae bacterium
ATTTTCCCTGATACCGAAGAAGTTTGCCGGTCCGCATTCATCAATGTATTTTTTCTCTTTCGGATCTAAATAAAGGACGGCAGCATATCCGCCGGCCTGCGCTTTCTGTCCGGCAACAAGACTTGCCGCGTAATTACCGCCGACTTTTATCGTTCCCGTTCCTTTCGGGGCGGCGCGGTCATAATCGCGCATGATACATACTTTGGCCGGTTTGAATCCTTCTTTGAAATAAGGACCTACCGGAGTTACAAATACAACGAACATATATTCGATTGCCGGTTTCACGCCGACCTGCGCTCCCGTTCCGATTAAGAGCGGACGGATATATAAAGAGGAACCGCTTTCGTACGGCGGAATAAAGCGTTGATTCAGCAATATGACCTTACGCACGGCTTCTTCAAATTTTTCAACAGGAAATTCGGCCATCATGATCCCACGGCTTGATGCCTGCATGCGTTTGCCGTTTTCGTCCATACGGAACACACGGATTTTTCCGTCTTTTCCCCGAAACGCTTTCAGCCCTTCAAACGCTTCCTGCCCGTAATGCAGGCACGTGGCGGCCATGTGTATATTCAGGATTTCAGATGACGATATTTCCAACTCTCCCCATTTGCCGTCTTTATAACAACACCTGATGTTGTAATCGGTTTTCATGTAGCCGAAAGGCAGTTCTGACCATTTTATATTTTCCATACTGTATGATATTATAATGTTTTTGCTTTCAGACCTACAAATTTAAGAGTTTTTCCGGTATTATACTACTTTTTCCCTGTTTTTTGTAACTTTGCATGTCGATATATAATGAGCGAAACTAATATTTAAGTAAGATGAAAAGAGTGATTGAGCACATAAACGATAGTAAAAAGACTGCATTTTCCTTTGAGGTATTGCCGCCTCTTAAGGGAAACAGTATCAGAAGGATATTTAATATAATTGATAAGTTGATCGAATTTGATCCCAAGTATATCAATATAACATCTCATCATAGTGAGTATATNNGATAAAACGGAGCCTGACGGTACGATCCGGCGGGTTAATATACGCCGTCGTCCGGGTTCTGTGGCCATTGCTTCGGCGATTCAGAATAAATATGGTGTTACGGCTGTGCCCCATATCATCTGTAAGGGTTTTACAAAAGAAGAAACGGAGTATGCTTTGATTGACCTGAATTTTCTGGGTGTGTATGATTTATTGTTATTGAGAGGTGATGAAAAAAATATACCGGGAACTATTGATAAAACTTTATATCATCGTTATGCTACGGATTTGCAGCATCAGGTAAACGATTTTAATAAAAGCGTTGCATTGGATGGTTCTTCTTTTGAAGGTATTGAAACGCCGTTCTCTTATGGGATGGCCTGTTATCCGGAAAAACATGAAGAGGCTCCGAATATGGAGTCGGATATTTTTTATGCAAAGAAAAAAGTGGAAAACGGAGCGGATTACCTGGTGACCCAGATGTTTTTCGATAATTCAAAATACTATGCGTTCGTCGACCGGATGCGTGCGGAAGGCGTGACCGTACCGATCATACCCGGAGTTAAACCGATTGTGTTTATGAATCAGTTGACTGTCCTCCCCAAAATCTTCCGTTCGGAAATACCGGAAGCGTTGGCCCATGAACTCCGCATCTGCAAAACGGATGATGAAGCCAAAGAGGTTGGCGTGGAATGGTGTATTCAGCAGTGCAAAGACCTGATAGCACATGGTGTCCCGAGTATTCATTTTTATACGTTGATGGCAACCGATAGCGTCAGCAGGATTGCAAAGGAAATTTATTAACAGAATAGCAAATGACCATGAAACGAAGAAATTTTATACAATGTGCCGGCGTATCGGCATTGGCTGCTTCCGCTACCGGATTATTGAATAGCTGTGCACCCTCTGCCGGATTAAAAAAAGGGGAAATTATGCATACGGTTATTTTTGACCTGAAACATGCACCGGGTTCTCCTGAGGCCGGGAAGTTTATAGCCGATGCTCACCGGATACTTACGGCAGTGCCGGGAGTACGCGATTTTCAGGCATACAGGCAATGCAGTCCCAAGAACGATTATCAGTATGGTTTTTTAATGACGTTCGCGAATCAAAAAGAGTTTGATGCGTACACCGCTCATCCGGAGCATTGTAAATTTGTGGAAGAGCGTTGGGATACCGAAGTGAGCCGTTTTCAGGAGTCGGATTTTGTGAAGTTATGATGAATTATTTTAACGGAGGTATCACCGGCCGGCCTTTGGCCAGGCGTTCTTTACGGACCAATGCTTCGACGAAATAGTAATCGGCGTATATGATGGGTACGTTAATTTCCGAATTATGCGGGAGATGTCCCGTACTTGAGGTGGTCAGGAATCCGTGCATATCATAGAGTTTACTTCTGTATTTTTCCGATATACTTGTCATGATTTTGTCTGCGTTTGCTTTATAATAAGCGCCTTTGTCTTTGCTGACCGTCGAGAGTTCGTATAACGCGGAAGCAGTGATCGCCGCGGCAGATACGTCACGCGGTTCGTTGGGGATGTTGGGTGCGTTAAAGTCCCAGTAGGGAACCAGATCTTTCGGCATGTTTTTGTTCGTCAGTATAAAATGAGCGATGTGTTCGGCCTGGTTCAGGTATTTTATATCTCCCGTTTCACGGTAACATAATACATATCCGTATAAACCCCATGCCTGTCCGCGCGCCCATGCCGATTCGTGGGCATATCCCTGATGGGTGTGAAATTGTATGGCTTTTCCGTCGCCTTTGACATTATAATCTACGACGTGGTACGAACTGTAATCGGCCCGGAAATGATTTTTCATCGTGTTATCCGCATGAGAAACGGCGATTTCTTTAAATGTATGATCCCCACTTACCCTGGAAGCCCAGAACAGTAATTCCAGATTCATCATGTTGTCGATGATAACGGGGTATTGCCATTTATCACTGTTATGATCCCAGGAGCGTATGCATCCTACTTTCGGATCATAGCGTGTGATAAGCGAACGTGCGGTTTCCAGTAAAATCTCTTTATAGCCCGGGGTATTTGCCAGGCGCAGGCCGTTTCCGTAACTGCAATACATGACAAACCCCAGGTCGTGCGTTCCCTTATATGTTTTCATTTTTTCAAGGTAAGCCGTATATTTTGTTGCTTCCTTTTTCCAGAAATCGTCGTTTTTCATTTCATACATATACCACAATACGCCCGGGAAAAAGCCGGAGGTCCAGTCTCTTGCTTTTACTAACCGCAGGGAACCGTCGGCTTCTATATTCCTGGGCATCGGGAATTCTTCCGGGGTGGTGTTGCCGGCAGCATGCGTCGCGTCTATTTCTTTTAGCAGGAAATGGAGTTGCTTATCTGCGAATTCCAGATTTTTACGTGTTAGTTTGTCTTTGATTTTAGTGTTTTGCGCTTGCATCGGGATGCTGATGTTGCATAATGCAAGTAATAATAAAAAGATTTTTTTCATGTGATTCTTTATTTTTATTCTGTTATTTGTATGGTTTCGCTTTTTCCGGCATAGTCTTCCCGGGGCAGTTTGATGGATAATGTTGTTGTATTGTTTTTTTCGTTTGGCTTTACGGTTACGTTTTCGCCTGATGCACGCAGGTTTTGATTGAGGATTAACGCTGCGGTATCCAGCTTACGTGAGGGGTCTGATACCGTTATCGATTGAATGTTTTGATTTTTCAGGTGCACCAGTATCATGCAGGGGGTTTCCGATTGAATCGTTATGTCTCCGGAAATGCGGATCATTCCGGCTTCGTAGAAAATGCAATATGCCATCCGGTCGTTTTTTACCGCTTGTATCCGGGGGGTGTTTGCGAGTATTTGAACGGAAGGGTTTGCTGCGTAATTTTTAATGTCTTCGATAGTTGCAGCAGGCATGACAATGTATTCGTAACCTGCATTCACAGGTTTGATGCCGTGGTCTATCCACAGGCAAAAAACATTTTCTTTTATCTCTTCTCTGGAGGTTGTTGTCTGGCGGTTTATGCGGTACCAACTGCCGGATTCGGTTTGATTGGAGATTTCTGTTAGCTGATTCTTCGGGAATAGATAACCTACGTTGTCATGAAAGATCCATTTTGCGTTGTTCAGTACCTGTTTCCCTTTATGTACCGTGTTTGTATTCCGGCCGTCACTGAAAACAACATCTCCTTTCAGAAAACACTGGTTGAGGGTGGTTGCTACCGGGTATTTGTCCGTACTGTTTATGGCAGCGCCGAGGCAAACATACAACTCATCAAAGAAGAACCATGATTTTTTTGCAGACAACGGGTTGTGCGGACTTTTAAAGTCGAAAGCGACGGCTCCATAGGTTCCGTCGGTTATTCCGCCTGCAAAATCCGTCAGCCCTTTTTTCTGTATTTCATTTTCGGTTGGCATCGTATCCGCCTGTACAATTGTGGTTCCGGGAATTTTCCTGTAATCATAGACGGGAGCTATATTGAAATATTCGTTACCTTCCATGGAAAGGTAATTTGCGCCGTCTGCGCGGTAGTGGTTCAGTAATCCTTCTCCATTGTACGGAACTTCCATATTATCGTTACGTGTGGAAAACATTCTGACAGAGGTGAAGAAGGAGGGCCGCTGAAAAGAAAAATATTCTGTTTGCCAGAAAAATTTCGCGTAAGATGTTGCTTCAAACGGTTCTCCTTTCCGGGCTTTGATGATATTTTCCAACTCTTCTTTCCGGTAATCCGATATGTTAAGGAGGCTTTCAGGTAACTCCGCACCTGCCTTTCTTCCGGCGCCGCGCCTTGAAATATCCCGGTTCAGGACGCCCGGGTCAACGGATCGCCCGTAAACCATTTGTTTGCAGACTCCGTCCAGAAAATAGTCAATGGCTAAATGCAGGGACCTGTCGGAAAATTTGTATTTTGTATCGTTGACCAATTCCGCAAATTCCACAAAAGAGCTTAAGAACCCCATTCCGTAAGTTGTTGTGTTGTTTACGCGATCAGGGCGATGATGAAAACTATAATCATGTTGCATGCCTCTCCCTCCGGCAAAGTAATTCTTGTTTCTTTTTCCTTCGGCGTTCCGTCCGTCTGCTTCTTTTTGGAAAAATTTCATTTCATCTTCTATGATCTTTAGTATTTCTTCAAACAGCTTTTCATTTTTCCGGTATAGTTCTGTTTTGGCATAAAGGCCGGCGATTTTGACCCGGTCTCCGCTTGGGCGTGCGCCGGGAGCATCCATGTTGGCGCGTCCGGCGATACGAATCATTTGTTCCCGTTGTTCCTGTGTTAAATCGTTGTCCAATACGTAGAGAAGTATAATCATGCTGTTGGGGGTTCCTATCTGGTTATTCCACCAGTTTTCACAGATAAAGTCATGCTTCAGCCAAAAATTGAGCGAAGCGTTTATGGCCTGTTTCAATTGGGGGGCGCCTTCGTATGCCGAACCTTTCTTTTTATACGCTCTTGCCATCAGGATCATATTGTCCAGATGTTCAACATGCTGGAATGCAATCCGTGATGTGTCGACATAATCAATATCCGGCCATGTTCCATCGTCTTTGATTGTTTCGAGTATGGCCCGTACCCTGTTCTCCTGAATGTCCGGACGCAGGTATTGGGCGGTTATCTTATCCTGTATTACGTCCATATCAGACGGATGTTGTTGCGTACAGGCACATAGAAATAGAATAAGCGCTGTGATTGTGTATTTTGTCTTCATGATAATAGGTTTTAGATGGTTATTGTTTGTCGAAAAATTTCATCAAATATAGGCATTTTATATTTATCAGCCATAAGCATTACAGTTCATCCGGATGAAAAAAGAAAGAACCCGGAAAGCCGGGCTCTTTCTTGTATATATTACATTTTATACCGTTTTACACTGATTGTGACGGTATTGGTTGCGGTGGCATTTATAAAGATAAATGCACGGTATTGTCCGTCGGCAGTTTCAATCCACAGGCCGCCTTCGGCAACCATTTTGATGGCGCTTGATGTTGCTTTGCTGTAGTCCATCTGCCGGAGGTCAGCGTCGTCAACATGCTGACTGCTATTCAGATCCGATAGTTGACGGTCGCGCAGGTTATACGCTTTGACCATCTTTGTATTGTTCGAAAATCCTGAAGGAAAAGTTACTCCCGGACGATATGCTTCCGGCGAATCGGCCGCAAAGAAACCATGTGTTAAATCCGCACTGCTGTTGTATGCATATACCAAATCGATACGGGAGGCCAGCGAGCTGTTCGCAGCTACTTCTTCAGCGGAATATATGCTGCATGCTTCTCCTTCGTTCCGGAACGATATATAACATTTATCACCCGAGGTGAGCGCTTTTCTTAATGTCATATCCATTTTAGATATGGCGTAGGGGCCCATTTTGTATTCGGCTGTTTGCCCGTTACTCGCTTTTACCGAAAAGGTAAAACTTACTTCCTTGCCGCGGGCTTCTTCCGGGATTATGTAGTAATACCGTAGTGTGGCGGCGCAGGTATCTTTCAGGAATGATGCGGATGTCGTGTTTCCGCTCGTCACGCTTTCATTTGCAACTAAAACCGGCGCGTCAAGACCCGCATTGTTCGTGGCGTATGAGTTGGGATCAAAATAAGTTCCCTGAGCGCCTCCGAAAGATGCCGTCACTTGTGCCGATTCCAATTTTCCCAGTTCTTTGGGAATGGCCATGGCATAGGCGAATTCAATATCATAGCCTACCAGGTTGGGCGCTACGGGAAGGCTTCTTTTGATGCATTCGTTGCTTAATTTTGTAACAGGATCGCCTATCAGTTTGATATCGTCATCGCAAGCTCCCAATATAAAGGAAATAGAAAGCAATAACGTAAAGTAATTATATTTTTTTATATTCATAATCTTCATTGTTTATTGTTAAACAAATTATTGCCGGGGCCGCTCCACGATTAGCACCGTATATTCCTTTCGTACTTTCCGGTTTCCCGATATGACCGTGTATTTCAGGGCACCTGAAGGAAAAGAGGAACGGTTGGATATGATACGCTCACTCAGTCCGGCTGAGGCGTATCCTGACGCCCAGTCACCGTCTGCAAATTCAATATTCAGCTTGGATGGCGTGAAGTCGACCCATGTTGTGATTTTAGGATCTAACTTTGCATCGGAACATAATGAGAAACGGGGCCATAAATTATGGACCGGCGCTCCGAAGCGTACGTATGCGATAATAACCTGTTCAAGCGTATCAACGTATGCGTTTCCGGCAATAATGGTTTGGTGATCCGTATCATACAGATCAAAACTTCCGACATAGCAATCTGTTCGTTCCGTTATAAGCAATCCGTCTTCGTCAACCGGAAAATCATCGCAGGAGCCGATTGAAAGCATGGAAAACAGAAATGTTACTACAATTATACTGTATTTTTTCATCTTATTTTATTTTTATATTCTTAATTATAACCAGGGTCTGTTTTGTGTCAGGTTCGGATTTTTGTCCCGTTCGGAACTCGGAATTTTGAAAATGTACATGCGCTGGTATGTTAACAGGGAGGTATTGTTGAAGTAGGTATTTTTCAGCGCCCCCCAGGAATCATATAGTCTTACGCCTCCTGATGTCTGCGGTTCTACCCACACCCGTTCGATGGAACGCCAGCGGCGCAGATCCCAGAACCGGTGTCCTTCGGCAAACAATTCGATGATACGTTCCTGCTCAATAGCGTAAAAGAAGGTTTCTTTATCCGCATATTTTTCCGGTTTTAACGCAGGAAGATTACCACGGTGGCGTACTTTGTTGACTACTTCCAACGCTAATCCTCCGTCGCCGGCAGGCCCGTACGCTTCGTTTGCCGCTTCCGCATACAAAAGGTACACATCGGCCAACCGCATGGCGGGATAATTATAGTCTCCGTCGGCACGGCCCTGACCGGCATAATTGCGGACAAATTTACGCGTCATAAGTCCTTCGGCGTCCGCATCCGCATTAATCGCTTCGTTGGGCGGCGGGTAAGCATTTATCGTACCGGTTCTTGTCATATAACGATAGCGACGATACTGATCGAATGATAAACTCAAGATACCGGCCATTGTTTCGCCTTCCCACAAAACGGTAGACTTCATTCTGTAGTCGCGGTTAACATACGATTGCGGATTGAGTGCAGAGTTTTCCCTTGTGTATGCATCTTCGGCTGTGTTCGGATTGAGGCGTATCACCGGTTCTACAAAGTCGCCGGTTATGGTTGACTGATAGCGGTCTACGAGTCCAAATCTTGCCTGTCCCCAACCTTGCGATCCTTCTTGCGCGCGGCATCCGAAATCACGCATCAGTTCTTCTCCTTGTCCCGTACCGGTTCCGCCATGCGGAAAAGCGACCATCAGTTCTTCCGAATTATTTGCTTTGGGTGTAAACAGGTGGTAATAATTAGGCAACACTTCACAACCGCCCAATTCTCCGTATTCTCCCGGATCTCCGTTCATGTAGAGTGATAATCCGGATTGTTCGATCACCGTACGTAAGTCTTCGGCTGCCTCTCTGTAATAACGATCCGATTCGGACTGGTTTGCAGTGAATGTTTCGAGCTCCGGCCATCCTCCGTTCGGCGCTACAATTTTTCCCCACGGCCAGTTGGTGCGGTTCCAACAGGCCCAGTATAATTTTATTTTGCCGCGGAAAGCGAGCGCTCCCCATTTGGTGAAACGTCCCAGAGCAACCGGTTTATCCGTGCAATGTTCGTATGCATACGTAAAGTCTTCGATAATCTTATCCTTTACTTCGGCAATAGGAGTACGGGACAAGTTCGCTACTTCGTCGTTACTTTGTATAATGCGATCAAAATACTGCACATCGCCCCACATCGTGATCAAGCGGAAATAAATCATGCCGCGCATCATCCTCGCTTCTCCGATAATGGCTTCCAGATTTCGTTTGCTTGTTTCATTGGCGGTATTATCAAGCATTTTTGTTACATTGTCAATGACATAATTGGCTCTGTTGATACCTGCATACGAGTATCTGAAGTAATTGTTGTATCTATCGCCCGTAGCAGTCCCCGGTCTGTCATACTGGCCGTCTCTGTAGGCGATCGCTCTGTCGCCGGTCGATTGACTGGTTGTTGCGGAAGAGCGGAAGCGTAAATATTCTCCTTGTCCGTCGAACATGTAATCACGGTCGAATAAGCCGCGTACCTGGGCGTAAGCGCCGTTCAGTGCGTAGGTTGCATCATCCTCTGTAGCCCAGAAAAGATCGGAGGCTAATTCGGAAGTTGACAGTTGGTTCAGTAAGTCATTACGGCAGGAAGAGAGAAGAAATGAACCTCCTATGATTACCGTAATTAATCCTGTTTTTACTATATTTTTGTTTTTCATATAAATCATATTTTATTCATTTTAGAAACTGACATTGACACCTGCAGCATACGATCTGTTGATCGGATAGAGATCCCGCGCACTATTCGGTTTCTCAGGGTCAAGTCCGGGGTATTCGGTTAGTGTGAATATATTTTCTCCTGAAACAAATATCCTGGCATTCGATATACTGATTTTTGACAGGATATGTTTGGGCAAAGTGTATCCTATTTGCACGTTTTTCAGGCGTAAATAGCTCATATCATACAACCAGAAAGAATTATCGCCGGTAGAGGTACTGGTTGCCAGGCGAGGCCGGTCCGCATTTCTGTTTTCCAACGACCAGGGTTTATTCCAGTGATCCCAGGTGAAAGCATAGCGTTTGTCGGGTACGCTTGTTTTATTGAAATCCGTATACCAATAGTCTTTACGTCCTGTCGTACCGTTAAATAATCCTACGATATCAAAGCCTTTGTAGTTTGCAGACAATGTTATTCCATACGTGAACGTCGGATTATCACGTTGTATATTGGGATATGCTTTCAGGTCTTTATCATCAATTATACCGTCTCCGTTGAGGTCTTTTCGGATCACGTCCCCGGGAAATATACCCTGTGGCGTATTGTTATAGATATCCGCCCACGTCTGCGCTATTCCTCCGTGTTCGTAGGTGTATAAATAATTATAGGGCATGTTCAGGAAGACAAGCTTACCCCGATCTTTAGAGGTTCTTGTCAGTAATTCATTCCATTTTTCCAATCTGTTTTGGTTGAATGCTCCATTCAGGTTTACCGAATATTCGAAATCATTTACTTTGTCTCGCCAGGTAAGATTGAAGTCTATTCCCCGGTTCCGCATACTTCCTACATTTATGTCAGGCGCATTGTAAGCTCCTTCTAATAAAATAGATAATTGAGAAGGTCTGATCATATCGGAAGTCAGGCGATCATAATATTCTATTTCAGACATGAACCTTCCTTCAAGGAAACTGAGATCTAACCCTATATTTACGGATGTTGCCGTTTCCCATGACAGGTTCCGGTTGATCATTTTTTTATTCACAAACCCTGAAATTACCTGTGTGGAATAATAGTTTTGTGTAGACAATAATTCCTGTTGCTCGGTGAGATCGACTCCCCGATTGTATCCTACCTGTCCCCATGAGCCGCGAATTTTTCCGCTTGTCAACCATGATTCGGTGAACGGTTTGATAAAGGATTCTTCGGTGAACCGCCATCCGGCAGATACCGACGGGAAAAATCCGTATTGGGAACCTTTGTAGAAACGCGACGAACCGTCTACGCGGAAACTGAATTCCAACAAATATTTATCATACCCCGAATAATTGAGACGGCCTACATAAGAGCGTAGTCCTTCACTGTAGGAACTTCCGCTGTTACTCAATACATTTGTCAGCGAACCGTTGATTTCGGTTATACTTGGGTGTAGCCTGTCGTTACGGGATGCTCCGTTGGAACGTGAATGCCAATATTCTTCGCTATATACGAACATGGTGCTGATGTCATGATGCTGAGCAATCACCGTATTGTAATTCAATCGTCCGTTTAATTGCGTTTTGTAGAGTGTTGTCTGATTATCACTTACACCGGAATTTCTTCCTACATATTCACGTCCTACGTCTTGCCCCGTCTGGAAGTTATAGGCAAATCCTGTCGGGATGTATGCAATTTTCTGGAAATAATCCGTATATCTTAATGCATAATCAATATGAGCCTTAAAGCCTTTGAAGATATTCCATTCCAGATACATACTTCCGTTGAGTTCTTGTCTGGTTTGTTTGGGCATGTGTCCCTTGTTAAAGATAACATAGGGGTTATAGGCTTGAGTATCTTCACCATAGGCCATTACCCCTCCGAATCTTCCCGTTATGGGATCGTATGGAAGGATTCCGGAAATGGCGTATTGCATGTCTCCGCCGGCTGAATTACCTGTATCGTTATCCGTCATACCGTTTTTTAGACCGCTGTATGAAAATTCGGACCAGTTGCCGTCAAAGCGAACACCGGTTTTCAGGTTGTTCAATAATTTGTAATCCATATTGAAACGTGTATTGTAGCGTTCGAAATCATTGTTAATTTGTACGCCTTGCTTGTCCATCATTCCTACGGATATGTAAAAATTTGATTTGTCGGATCCACCCGATGCGGAGACCGTGTAGTTTTGCAACTCGCCGTTACGCATGAATGTATCATAGATCTCCGTATTTGGAAAACGATAGGGGTCAATCATTCCCATTGCCAACCATTGATCAATCGTGCCGTCTTTGAAATTATAGCTTTCACGTTTAGTAGAGGCTGCGGCGGCATACTGATGCAATGTCAATGCTCTTGCGTAATCGGCCATGAAATCGTACGATCGGGTCGGACGTTCTAACGCATAGGATGCGTTAAAGTCTATTTTGGTCTTATTTTCTCCTGCACCGGAACGTGTGGTGATCAATATAACACCGTTAGAGGCACGGGATCCGTATACGGAGGCGGATGCCGCATCTTTTAGTACCGATATGGATTCCACATCCTGGAAGTTGATCCTGTTGATATCAACATCCGGCATACCGTCTACAACGACCAAGGGTGTGGTTCCGTTTACGGAACCGAATCCGCGTATCATCAGAGTCGCTCCGTCTTCTCCGGCCATACCTGTCGTATTGGTGACCTGCAATCCCGGTACGAGCCCCTGAAGTCCGGAAGATACGTTGGATAACGAACGGCTGGTGATTTTCTCGTCTATCTTGACGGCGGAAACAGAACCGGTCATGTTTACTTTTTTCTGGGTGCCGTAACCGACCACAATAACTTCTTCCAGTTTTTGCGTATCTTCTTTTAGCTGAATGTTGATTTCCGTTTGAGTACCCACTGTTATTTCCTGTGTCAGGTATCCGATGTATGAGAAAGACAGAACGGCATTCGCATTCGGGACGGTTAAACTGAATTTTCCGTCCAGGTCCGTCATAATCCCCTGGGATGTCCCTTTAACGGAAATATTGACTCCCGGAAGAGGATCCCCGATTTCGTCAACTACACTTCCGGTAATGGTTCCGGCCTGGCCATAAACCTGAAATCCGGAATTTAAACCAAAAATACACGCCAGAATGATCAGAAATCGTAATGGCGGAAGAGGTAACATTTTGTACACTTTTTTCATACGCACTAAGTTTAAAAGTTTTTAAAAAAATAGTTTAATTTCGTGATTTAAAAATATTATATATTTTATGGTACAGATTTCAATACAGTAACGTTGTTCCTCTGTTGAGTTGAAACAGAAAGAAAAGAATATTAATAATAGGATAAAATCCCATCCGGATCAGACAGGCAAATTTATAGCTCTATTCTTGTGTTTTTGAAAAAATAGTACAAAATAAAGGTAAAATAGTACACTTGAAGAAAATCGGTTTCTGTAGGGTTTTATTTATTGATTAAGTGACACTATTTTTGTTTTTTTTCTGAAATCTATGGGTGTGCTTCCGAATAAATTTTTAAAACATTTATTAAAATATCCGGGACTGCTGAATCCGATGGAATAGGCGATTTCGCTGATGTTCATTTCCGGATTGTTCAATAATAGATCGGCAGCCTTTTTCAGCCTGATATTAGTAATGAAGTTGTTTGGCGTAAGTCCTGTTATACCTCTTAGTTTATTGAATAGCGTAGTACGTCCCAACCCTAATTCCCGGGCGAATAGATCCATGTTAAAATCTGTTCTGTTCATGTTTTTTTCAACTATGGCGGTAGCCTTGCTGATAAAACTTTTGTCAATTGCTGTTGTGGCTACCTGCTGGGTAGATGTGTCTGTCTGACGGATGTATTTTTTCTGAAGCAGCTTTCTTGAATTAACAAGATTGTTACATCTGATGATTAATAATTTTATGTCGAAAGGTTTGGTAATGTAATCATCAGCTCCTATTTTCCATACCTGAAACTTGTGTTCTACGGCTGTTTTCGCCGTGAGCAGGATGATCGGTATATGACATGTTTCCAGGTTGTTTTTCATTTTTTTACATAACTCTATGCCTGACATTCCGGGCATCATAATGTCACTTATAACAATATCCGGTTGCAGACTCCAGACTTTTTCCAATCCATCCAATCCGTCCGCCGCGACTTCGGTTTTATAAATCGGATTAAAAATATCCCTCAATAGTTCTCTTACCTCTTTGTTGTCCTCCACGATCAGCAGGGTTGATTGTTCCGATCCGGCTTCCTGTTGCGATTTTTTTACCTCTTCGACAAAACTGTTGCCCGGACTTTTTAATTCGTGAATATATGATTCATTATCATTTGCTATGCGGATAATATCTTCGGCAAAATGGGCATCTCCCTTTTTTAGTGTGACAATGAAAGCGGATCCCTTCTCTATTTCACTTTCTACACGTATCTGGCCGGCATGTGCGGTGACAATACCTTTGGTAAGGGCCAGTCCAATGCCGGTTCCCGGGGTATTGTCATTTTTTTCTATCTGATAGAAACGGTCAAATATGAATTTGATATTATCGGCTGTTATACCTTTTCCCGTATCTTTCACGGTAAAAGTTACTTCATTCTCATTTTCTTCAACCGAAATAGTGATGCTGCCTCCTTCGGGAGTGAATTTGAATGCATTGGAAAGCAGGTTGTTGATCACTTTCTGCATCTGTTCGGTATCGATCCATAACGGTATGTTATGTGCGGTATGTTGATAGTTAAATGAAATGTTTCTGTTTATAGCATAATCGCCGAATATAATGTAAGTCTCCTGCAGGAAATCGATAAAATTGATTGGTGATATTTTCAGTTTTAAATGTCCCAGTTCCTGTTTGCGGAAATCGAGTAACTCATTGATCAATCCGTTCAGGTTGGATGCGTTTTTGTGAATGTTTAATATTTTGTTATATGTGGAAGGGTGGATTCTGTGAGACTGGAGCAGGTGGTCTGTTTGCCCCATAATCAATGTAATGGGGGTTCTTATCTCATGGGAAATATTTGTAAAAAAACGAAGTTTTGATTGGATAAGTTCTTCATTTTTTTCCTTTTCCCGTTTTTCGAACTCAAGTGATGTTTTCAGGTAAAAGCGCGTTTCAGCTTGCCGGATGATCCAATAAAGAACGCTGATAAAAACAAGTATATATAAAATGTACGCGAAAGGACTTTTATAAAATGGGGGAGGAATCGTTATTTTCAATGATTTTGTAATTCCGGGGGTACTTTTTGATCTTACTTCTAATGTATAATTTCCCGGATTTAAGTTTGTGTATGTCAACATCCGGCCGAATTTTGCATTCATCCACCGGGATTCATAACCATTCAGGCGATATTCCACATCTTCCGGGTCTGAGGCGAGGTAATTATCTGTGGCAAACTCGACGGAAAAAACAGAATAGCTTGGATTGATCCTGATTTTGTCCGTATATGATAAGGTATAATCCAGGATTCCGGTGTGGTCTCCTTGTTTTACTTCGTAATTATTAACATATAGTTTGGTGAATTGTATGTTCGATGTTTTAGAAATAG
>DOZP01000128.1:0-1424 GCA_003517945.1 Porphyromonadaceae bacterium
CTCATACGATGAAATAATTGCATCGTTAAGTTTTTCAAGGCTTTCCGGATAAATTGTGAAAGCGCGTTGTCCGACAAAATATAAATTGGGTGACTTTGCCACCAGTAGTTTTAATTTTATTCTGTCGTTCAATTCGTACGCAGAGGCGGTCAACTCGTTGTAAATCTTTGTTTGCATCGGATCTCTTGAACCCTCCGTATAATAATATAAGAGCCGTTTATAGTTCTCCTGCAGACTATTTAATTCATCCTGGAATAGATAAGCCTGCGAACGGGCGATAAAATCATTCAAAGAATCAAATGCCGCATTTAATTCTCTTTTATCAAGTGATTTGATAATTTGCCCGTGAATTAGTTGTATATCCTGTATTGTCATTTTTTATATAAAACAAAAGCTATGCCAAAAATAATATTTTTATTTCAGATAACAATTTTATAGGTAGCCGAATCTGTTTTTTTATACTAAAACCAGTTGTTGTTTTTCATTTTACGATGAAAAAGAGTACCTTTGTTGCCTGAAATTTAGGAAGACATAATGAATCATATACGGAATTTTTGTATTATCGCGCATATTGACCATGGGAAAAGTACGCTGGCGGATCGACTGTTGGAATATACGAAAACAGTGGACGGTAAAAATATGCAGGATCAGGTACTTGATAATATGGATCTGGAACGTGAGCGGGGAATCACGATAAAAAGCCATGCTATCCAGATGGAATACGAATATAATGGTGAAAAATATATACTGAATCTGATTGATACGCCGGGGCACGTTGATTTTTCATACGAAGTATCGCGTTCCATTGCCGCCTGCGAAGGAGCTTTGCTGATAGTTGATGCGGCGCAGGGGATTCAGGCGCAGACAATTTCCAATTTGTATATGGCGATTGAAAATGACCTGGAGATTATTCCGGTCATCAATAAAATTGACCTTCCGAGCGCTATGCCGGAAGAAGTGGAAGATCAGATCGTTGAATTGCTTGGCGTCTCTCGCGATACCATTATCCGTTCCAGCGGAAAGACCGGCGATGGGGTGTTTGATATTCTGAATGCCATCGTTGACAGGGTACCTGCCCCAAAGGGCGATCCGGAGGCTCCGTTGCAATGTCTGATTTTTGACTCCGTATTTAATCCGTTTCGTGGGATAATCGCTTATTTTAAAGTAGTTAACGGGGTAATCCGTAAAGGTGACCTTGTCAAATTTATAGCCACCGGAAAAGAATATGACGCGGACGAGGTTGGTGTGCTTAAGTTGGAGTTGAGTCCGCGTGGCGAAGTGCGTACGGGTGATGTAGGTTATATTATATCCGGCATAAAAACATCGAAAGAGGTTCGGGTAGGCGATACGATTACCCATGTTAAAAACGGAGCCGAACAAGGAATCGCCGGATTTGAGGAAGTGAAACCGATGGTGTTTGCCGG
>DOZP01000128.1:1449-1956 GCA_003517945.1 Porphyromonadaceae bacterium
CAATTGAACGATGCGTCATTGACCTTCCAGCCCGAAAGTTCGGTAGCCTTAGGCTTTGGTTTTCGTTGCGGATTCCTGGGATTGCTCCATATGGAAATTATTCAGGAACGCCTGGATCGCGAATTCAATATGGATGTGATTACAACCGTTCCGAACGTTTCCTATAAAGTATATGACCGTAAAGGAAATTGCACGGAAGTACACAATCCGGGCGGATTACCTGATCCTACGTTGATTGATCATATTGACGAACCGTTTATCCGGGCGTCTGTGATTACACAGACCACCTATATCGGCCCGATCATGACTTTGTGCCTCGGAAAACGCGGTATATTGGTGAAGCAGGAGTATATTACGGGCAACCGGATTGAAATCATTTATGATATGCCGTTGGGAGAAATTGTGATTGATTTTTATGACAAGCTGAAAAGCATCTCTAAAGGATATGCATCGTTTGACTATCACCTGCATGATTATCGCCCGGGCAGACTGGTAAAACTGGATATC
>DOZP01000128.1:1977-4532 GCA_003517945.1 Porphyromonadaceae bacterium
GTTTGGGCGCCGGATGTGTGAAAAACTGAAAGAATTGATACCGCGTCAACAGTTTGATGTTGCGATACAGGCCGCAATCGGGTCGAAAATTATTGCCCGTGAGACGATCAAAGCCGTACGAAAAGATGTGACGGCGAAATGCTATGGCGGTGATGTTTCCCGGAAACGAAAACTCCTTGAAAAGCAGAAAGAAGGGAAGAAACGTATGAAACAAATCGGTACGGTAGAAGTGCCGCAGAAAGCATTCCTTGCCGTATTGAAACTGGACTGATCTGTTATTTTAATAGTATATTATAAGAAAGGAAGAGTGTTAGTATGCTTTTCCTTTTTTTGGTGTATACTACCATTATTATCCGAAAATTACTTTTTTGTAAAATTATTTGCAAAATAATTTGGTTTATAAAATAAACTATTTTACATTTGCATCATCAATCGATTGAAAAAAGAGAATTATGTATTATTTTTACAATTAAAATTACACAGTTATGGAAGAAAAAGAATTTCAGGAAAGACCATTGAACGAGAAAGAAAGTCTGGAGATCATCACCCGCATGATACGGAATACACAGAGGAAACTTGAACGCGGAGCGGGTGCTCCGATGTTGATATGGGGATATGCCACGTTTATAGCGACGGTGTCGGTCTGGCTGACGTTGAAGCTGACGTTGAATTATCAGTACAATTATCTTTGGTTCATCATTCCCGTGGTAGGTGTCATCGGAATGTTATTACGAAAAAAATACCCAGGGGAAGTCCGTACGTATGTAGACAAAGTGATCGGATATATCTGGTTGGTATTGGGTATTACCGGTTTTCTGCTGTCTGTATTGTCACTCATAAATTTCATGTGGCAACTGCCGATTTTGTTTGTCATTATCGTAATCATGGGAATGGGATCAACGCTGACCGGTCTGGTAACGGAGTTCAAGCCCATGATTATAGGCGGAATTACCGGATTGCTTTTGGGTATAGCGCATTATTTAATTTCCGGGTACGATATCAAAATGTTGACTTTTGCATTCGCTTTTGTGGTCATGTTTATTATACCCGGACATATCTTGAATTATAAAGCGAAAAAGATATGTTTAAAGAATTGAATCCATTATTGCACAGTGAGTTGAGGCTTGCTGTGATGTCGATATTGATGAGTGTCGAGAGTGCGGATTTTACCTATATCCGCAAAGAAACAGGCGCGACTGCCGGGAATCTCAGTGTTCAGTTGGAAAAACTGTCGCAGGCGGGATATATAACTGTCGGAAAGGGATTTCAGGGAAAAATGCCCCGTACCACCTGCCGCATCACGAAAGAAGGCCTGGAAGCATTCAGGGAATATGTAGATGCCCTGCAGTCATATATTGCGAAAAGATAAAACCTGTTTTTAGTAAATAAAGTTCTTCTTATGGATCAATCTGAGTGGATGTCTGTTTGCATTTTCATTTATTATTTATAATTTTGCTTGCGAAAATGACGTTGAATATAGGAAAATATAATAAACTAAGAATCGTAAAATCGGTTGATTTCGGATTGTATCTTGATGGCGGTGACGGACAGGAGATTCTGCTTCCTACGCGCTATGTGCCTCATGATGTTTCAATCGGTGATGAGATTGATGTCTTTATATACCATGATAACGAGGGACGCCTTATTGCCACAACGCAGCATCCTTACGGCATTGTCGGCGAGTTTCGGTATATGAAAGTGAAAGAGGTCTCAAAAGTCGGCGCTTTTCTTGATTGGGGCATTATGAAAGACCTGTTGGTGCCGTATCGTGAGCAAAAAGATGAAATGGAAGCCGGCCGGTATTACCTGGTATATATTTATCTTGATTTTGTTACGAAACGAATTGTCGCTTCCGGACGAATAGATAAATTTTTGGATAACGTACCCCCCGGCTACAGGCAAAATCAGGAAGTAGACTTAATTATCGCTGATAAAACGGCGTTGGGCTATAAGGTCATAATTGATAATAGTCATTGGGGACTGATATATGCCAATGAAATATTTCAAACCGTATCAAAAGGCGACAAATGCAAGGGATTTATTAAAGGGATACGGGATGATGATAAGATTGATGTAAGTCTGTATCCTATCGGTTACGACAGGGCGGAAGGAATATCGGCAAGAATCATGACACTGCTGGAACAACATAACGGGTATCTTCCGGTATCTGATAAAAGCGATGCTTCGGAAATTTACACATTGTTCTCATGCAGTAAGAAAAGTTTTAAAATGGCATTAGGGGCATTGTATAAACAACGCCTGATAATCATCGGNNGATATCAACCGGCATCCGTCCGCTCCGGAACACCCTTAAAAATAAAACGGATGATGAAGATATCTGTTGTTATACCGACATGTAACAGAGTTGATTTGCTGAAAGCATGCTTAATGAAGTTATCTCCTGACTGTCAGGGGATAACTTCTGATATGTATGAGGTTGTCGTCTCTGATGACAGTACGGATGAAGAAACCGGGAAAGTGGTTGAAAAATCCGGTAATAACTGGCTGAAATGGGTGGCGGGACCGCGTAGAGGGCCTGCTTCAAACAGGAATAA
>DOZP01000299.1:0-6862 GCA_003517945.1 Porphyromonadaceae bacterium
CGCAGACTGTGTGCCGGAAAATGTTTGGAAACAGCCCCCCTTTACATGACAAATAATGTGTGGAGTTTTCTGCTATCCTGCAGGGATAGCAGAAAACTCTGAAGCTATTCGCCGGAGGCGAATAGCCGCCCTATTAATAATTTACAGATCGTAATACATCTCGAATTCCGCCGGGTGGGGGAGTTGCCGGTAGCGGGCGGATTCTTTGCGTTTGTTTTCGATCCAGATTTCAATGAGACGTTCGGGGAATACGCCTCCCCGTGTGAGGAATTCGTGATCTTTTGCCAGGGCGTCCAGGGCTTCGTCGAGGCTTTGGGGGAGGAACTTGATTTTGGCCTGTTCTTTTTTGGAGAGATTGTACAGGTTGAAATCGTAGGGGCCGTAACCTTCTTTGTGCGGATCGATTTTGTTTTGAACGCCGTCGATGCCGGCCATCAAAATTGCCGAATAAGCGTAGTACGGATTGCAGGTTCCGTCCGGGCTTCTTAGTTCATAGCGTTTGCTGCCGGGGTCTTTTGCGTAGGCGGGGATGCGGATTACGGAGCTGCGGTTTGATGTCGCGTAACCGATGGTGACGGGCGCTTCGTAGCCGGGAACGAGCCGCTTGTAGGAATTGGTGCTGGGGTTTGTGAAACCACAGAGTGCGCGGACATGCTTGAGTATTCCGCCCATAAAATGCAGGGCAGTTTCGCTGAGGCTTGAGTAGCCGTTCGCGTCGTAAAACAGGGGTTTGCCGTCTTTGAACAAGTGCATGNNGCTTCGCCGTAAATCGGCTTGGGCATGAAGGTAATTGTTTTTCCTTCGGCGATTGCGGCGTTTTTCAGAATGTATTTGGTCATCATTGTTTTGTCGGCCATTTCCCGCATTGAGCCGAACTCGACTTCGATTTCGACTTGTCCGGGGCCGCCGACTTCGTGGTGATGATATTTCACTAAAATCCCTTGATTTTCCATCAGCATTGTCGCCCTGCTTCGGAAACCGGCAAGTCTGTCCAACGGAGGAGCCGCGTGATAGCCTGCCTTGTGGGGAACTTTGTATCCCAGATTTCCCGTCTCTGCGCCGGTGTTCCATTCCGCCTGCGCCGTGTCGACTTTGAATTTCGAGTAATGCCCGCGAACTTCGTAACTCACCTGATCGAAGACATGAAACTCAAACTCCGGCCCGATCCGCATTTCATCGGCGATACCCGTGGAGCGCATGTATTCCTCCGCGTGAATTGCGACATTGCGCGGGTCTTGGTCAAAACGCCTGTTGTCCGGCGCGTCAATTACATACACGTCTCCGATCATCGAAAGCGTGGGAATCTCCGCGAACGGGTCCATGCGCGCGCTGTCCAGATCGGGGATAAAAACCATATCGCTTTTTTCCACCGGCGCGAATCCGTAATTTGACCCGTCAAAGCCGACACCATATTTCAGCGTATCTTCGGTGAGTCTGGCAACCGGCATAGTTAGATGCCTCCAGCGGCCATTCAGATCGACCATCAGAAAGTCAACCATTTTAACTGCGTTTTTTTCGCAAAAATCCTTAATTTCATGCAATGATGTGGCCATTGAGTACCCTCCAAAAACCATCTTACCCAATGCGAAAATTTCAATCAAGACATGGAAGACGGTCTCAGAACTTAGCAAAAGCTATTTACAAACAAAGTTTCTGCATTTACTTTTTCCATCCTGAAAAGACAGCGATTCAACATGATTTTCACAAATTTAGGCGTGCCAAGAACGAGAAATTTTAGAAAATAGCACAAAATTTGTAAATCTTAGTCTAAACTTGGTGTTTAGTATCTACACTTGAGTGAAATATTGGTTCTTTTGGGCAGAAACCATAGCATAGCTCCAAAAAGTAAATGCAGTAGTTCTATATTTACAAACCGACCTCACCGAGTGTATTATAAAAAATAGTCTAACGAAGAATTAGTTTGCTTCAGATGTGGGAGTTTTGCAGGAGCTGTGGCTACCAATGTTTATTTATCGTATATATCGGACGTTGTTCTTTTGGTGATAAATGTTTGTGTGTAGATAATAGTGATTGTAGAAAAATGATTTAAAGTGAAGTTGGAGGATGGAGCTAAGATGAATAAACCAGTTCATATCTTACGTTATGGGACTGTAGCAGAAAAAGCCCAACTGGAAAGGGCTATAAATGCCTATGATTATTTAGCAATAAATGGAAATTCTGCTGCGTATGTATCACGTGCTATAGCGAAGTTCATTGTTGAAAAATTTTTCAATAATACAGAAAAGGGGTTTTTCATAGATCCCATAACTTATGCTTTTCAGAAAAATATCCATCTGCTCAAAAATAAACCGAAAAACGGGGAGCCAACTCTAAAAAAATCGATTCAAAAACTTATAGGCAGCTATCAGGAGCCAGCTAATAAGGTTTATGAAGATACTCCAATACAACCTTGTGATTTTACCAATAAAACTCTATTCAATGGTTTTTGCACCCGTATTTTAGATTTTCAATACTCAATTATTAGTACTTATATCAATGACAATGATTTGAAGAAATACTTACAATATGCGACCGGGAATGTGGATGGGTTGTTGCAACAATTTCACCCACGGCTACTTATAGCCCCCTATTTTTATCTCAATCCAAATGATATTGACTTTGAGAGCTGGCTTAAAATAAATGAGGACTTTATAAATGAATCTATCGTCCAATCGAAAACGCAATATAATGATACTCCTGTTTTTGCTCAAATTGTGATAAACAAAGATATCTTGCATAATAAATCTACTATTGATTCTGTTGTAAACGGGTATAGAAACTGTAAATGTAACGGTTTTACAGTATGGGTTGATGGTTTTAACGAGCATAAAGAAAACCGGGAAACGCTAGAAGGTTTTATATATTTTCTGCAATCTCTTAAGCTAACTTATGGAAGAAAACAAATTTTTAATATGTACGGAGGTTTTTTCTCAATCCTCCTTACCCATCCTTCTATTCGGTTATTGAATGGCGTATCACATGGAATGGAATATGGTGAATACAGGGATGTCTATCCGGTAGGAGGAGGTCTTCCTGTTTCTAAGTATTATTATATGCCATTGCATCAACGAAAAGATTTTACAGATGCTTTCTATTTATTAGAATACAATCATATTCTTGATACGTCGCTAAAGAATTGGGGTAGCACAGGTAAATATTTTGATGAAATATGCAAGTGCGAACAATGTCGTAAGATCATGGATGACGAGATGGTTAATTTCATCAAGTTTGAGAGTGATCAATTTTACAAAATAGTGAATAAAAAAACACAGACTATAACTCGTAGAAAGAAAGCATCTTATGAGACCAAGGAAAATTGTCTGTTCCATTACTTATTGTGTAAAAAAATGGAATTTTCACTTCAATCAAGAAAGAGTATACAGGATTTACTGGATGGGCTAAAAGTAGAAAAAGAAAAATATTCAAAGAGTACCTTTCTCGATAATGACGAACTTGACTATATTGATAACTGGTATGATGTTATCATGCCACTTGCAAGAGGACGCAATGCGTAATCCTGGTAAAAAAACTGTTTTTATACTTGGTGCCGGATTCTCTAAGGCTGATGATATGCCTTTGCAATCTGAATTATTAAAACAAATATTTTTGTTCTTCCCAAAAGATATTCCTCCGGATATATCCTTTATGCAATTACCCGTCAACAATATAGAGCAAAATGTGTTGAAATATTATGATGTGTTTGAAGTAAATAGACAAATTCTTGCAAAGTTTTTAGTGGAAAACTTTATGTCTGATGAAAAAAAAGATGAATACAATGGCACAATGTTTTTGGTAAATATTGAATCGCCAGGAAACAGTATAAAACTAAAGCAAGCATACAAAATTGTCAGCGAAGTCAATGTTACATTAGAAGATTTGTTTACATTTTTTGACAAAATGATTATCGGGCACGATCATTTCCAATTCTATCCAGTAACAAATATTATTGATTTACACAAAGCTTTAAGAACATGTATCACTTTTCTGCTCTCCTATCATGTTGCACATATCAGATATGATAAAGATACATTTAGCGGGGCATTTGCTAATGCGATATTCAAGATGCGTCTTGTATCAAGTCAGAAAGATGATAATTTATCAATTATTACCATGAATTGGGATACACTTCTTGATAAAGAATTATACCATTTAAGTCAAAATCATAATTTGGGTAGATCTCGAGTAAAAGTTTATCCCGATTTGTGTTTTTATGATCATTCATATAATCAATCGGATAAACGGATAGTATCTACTCATATCAAAGCTAAAGGGCATCGCAATATTAAATTATTAAAGTTACATGGTTCTATTAATTGGCTTATTTGTCCTTATTGTGAACGTGTCTATGTTGATTACGAAGACGATATTGCATTAAATGCGCTTTCCTCTGATTGTTCTTGTTCAAAATGCAAAGAAATGTTAATAACTCCTGAGTCTCCGCAGATGCGTAGTATTTTAATCACGCCTACTTTTTTGAAAGATTTAAACGATCTGCATTTAAGAAATATATGGCATAATGCTTTTATGGATTTGACGGAAGCTAATAAAATTGTATTTATTGGATATTCATTCCCGGATGCTGATTTTGAAATGAGATGCCTTTTAAAAAAAGCTGTCCGACATAATACCCAAATTGATGTCGTCTTACACAGTCTTGATAATCCTGAAAACTATAAGGCCCTGATGGACAATCATCATTTTGATATCAATGATCAAAATAGTTTTTTTGATAGATTAAATCTACCTGAGAAACGATATAAAACATTTTTTGGGAATGAAGCGGTGACGCTTTATTATAATGGTCTTGAAGGTTATATCCAGCAGGAGATGCAAATATGAAAAAGAAAGAAATATCTTCCAAAGACTTCTTATTATCCCTTCTTTATTGTTCTGGAAGAGTCGATTCAGAAAATGAACCCATTATTGGTAGAACGAAGCTTACAAAGATGGTATTTCTTTTTGAAAAAGAAATACAACAACAATTTTTTTCTGATATAGAGATAAAGTTACCAGATTTTTCCGCATACAATTTTGGTCCTTTTAGCAAAGAGCTTTTCGATGATCTTAGTTTTTTCTTATCTATAGGTTTCATTCATGAAAAAGAGACTCTTATTCCCATTTCGGCGGCAGAAAAACAAGAGGTTGAAATTGGTTTTGATGATGACTGGATGGATGCAGGTTTTGATGAAAGTGAGCATGAAAATGTTGAGATGGAATACACTCTTTCTCCACAAGCAGTAAAATATGTAAAGGAAAATATATGGTCAGAATATTCTGATAATCAGAAGCAAAACTTGAAAAAATTTAAAGCGCAGATTAATGCTATATCACTAGATGTACTTTTGCGCTATGTGTATAATAGGTATCCAGATTATGCTAAGAATTCACTCATAGCAAATAAATATCTTAACAAGGATACCGTTGAGCATGCTTGAAAACGATATGGTTGATACCTGCTATAAGTATTTTCTCTCAAATAGTGATGATTTTGAATTTATTGTTCGTGAAGTTCCTTTTCTTTCGCGTTGCATAGATTTGGTTCTGGTAACAAAAGATTATAAGACTGTAACCATTGAGTTTAAAATTAAGAATTGGCGAGAAGCCCTTGCACAAGCAAAAAATCATAAACTTGGAGCTGATAAATCTTATATTTGCCTTCCAGAGAAATCTCCCAGTATAAAACTTTTAGAATTATTGGATAAGGAACAAATTGGCTTGTATCTGTATAATCCATCTGCTCCATGCATTATTGCTGAATACTATCCGGCACCTGATAACGCAAAAAAAATTAGTGCCTTTAATGATCTGCTGGTGCGTACAACGGCGACTATTTATGAAAATACTTGTATTGATCCTTTCTCTAAGAAAAATATAGGAAGTGCTTCCCGTTCGAGCCGTGATGCCTCAAAATAAAATGTTACCAAAAGGGCTTGTAATTCCTTGTACCATAAGGATAAAATTGATTTCAGACAGCACACGATGAAAAAATCTGACACCGGTAAAAAGGAAAAAACGCAATGCCGATAAAAATCCCCAGATCGCTGCCCGCATACGAAGCATTGAGCGCGGAACGTGTCTTTGTAATGACCGACGACCGCGCGGAACATCAGGATATACGCCCTCTCAGAGTCGCCATTGTCAACCTGATGCCGACCACAGTGGACACGGAAATTCAGCTTCTCAGGCTTTTGGGAAACAGTCCCCTGCAAGTTGATATTACCTTTCTGCGTATGGGCAGCCATGAGTCGAAAAACGCGCCCCCCGGACACCTTGAAAAATTTTACATCAGCGCGGAGGAAATTGTTTCTCTGCGGCCGCATTTTGACGGCCTTATCATCACAGGCGCTCCGGTGGAAACTTTGCCGTTTGAGGAAGTCGATTACTGGCAAGAGCTGGCCGGCGTTATAGATTATTCGGCGACAAATATTTTTTCTACCATGCACATCTGCTGGGGAGCGCAGGCAGGGCTGTACCGGCGTTACGGCATCCCCAAAAAACCGCTCGAAAAAAAGCTGTCCGGCATTTTTCCCCACGCTGTAAATGGGCAGTACGCCGCGTTATTCCGGGGCTTTGACGATGAATTTCTCGCCCCCCAGTCCCGGCACACAACCAGCGACCGTGACGCAATTGCCGCCGATCCCCGGCTGACCATACAATCCGAAACCGAAGAAGCCGGCGTTTTTATCGTTACCGCCCGCGAAGGCCGCGAAATTTACGTCACCGGCCATCTGGAGTACGATCCCCTGACACTCGACCGCGAATACCGCAGAGACCTAGCGAAAGGCCTCCCCATCGAAATCCCCAAAAATTACTATCCCGAAAACGATCCCGCGAAAACACCCGTTGTCCGCTGGCGAGCGCA
>DOZP01000299.1:7035-8708 GCA_003517945.1 Porphyromonadaceae bacterium
ACAAAATCCCTGCTCCCCAGTCCCCGATCCCCGTGATCCTCCCCAAAGCATGCAACACTTACACTCCCTTCAGGACGAGAGTGTTCATAACCCCAGTATACCGCCAATCAAAGGTATCCACAGACTCACAATTATTACAATACATATTTGCAAAGGCAGCGTGCTTTTTATCATGTCGGTCATCGAGTAATATCCCGTGCCATAAGTCAGCTGAGGAACCGTGTCGAGCGGCAACAGATAACAATTTGCCACACACAACCCGAAGGCAAGCATCGCCGAAACAGGCGAAAACCCCATACCGGCGGCAAGCGTAATAAAAGGCAGACTCATAAAAGTAATCAGTGACGGCGCGACCGGCACAACAATCAGCATGGCAAAAGTCACCGACGCAATAACAGCGATCAATAGCGGGGCTGGAAAACTCATCGCGGGCAGCAGAGAAATAAGCCAGTCACTCACTTTATTGGAAACCATCGCCGAACCAAGAGAAAGCACCGTTCCCACCAGAAAAAAAGATTCCCATCGAATATTCTCAAGAAGCGTTTTGAATCGCAGCGCTTTTATCCCCGGCAGACAAAAAACGCACGCGCCGGCAAGCGCGACAACCATGACATTTATCTGCCTGAACCACGAAGAAAGAATCCACAACGCAAGCATTATGCCGGTGATAACCAGCGTTTTAATTTCCACCAGACTGATTTTCGGGGGAATATCAAGCTTGGCAATAAACTTTTTAACCGTTTCAGGCTCGATTTCAGCGGGCTTATACGCGACATAAATAAGCTGCCACGCTATCGGCAACAACACCAGCGACAGAGGCAGCCCGGCGGCCATCCACTGCACAAACGTAATAGTCTTTCCCGTGTACTGCTCCAAAAGCGTTATGACAAGCAAATTGTTAGAACTCCCCGCCGGAGTCATCATGCCGCCCACCATGCTCGCCACCGGAATACCAATCATAAAAGCCCTGCCCGCTTTTTTCTTTGCCGCCGGATCAGTATACAACTCCAGAAAACTCAAAGAAATAGCCATAAAAATCGCGCAAGTCGGCACATTCGACACAACAGAAGAAATAATCGCCGTACACATCATCAACGCGAACAACATGCTTTTAACATTTTTTCCGAACACTTTCAGCAGCGCAACAAGCAGCCGTTTTGAAAGCGGAATAGTCGTAAACGCCGCCGCAATACCAAACGAAGCCAGAATAAAAAACACCACCGGATTTGAAAAACCAGTAAGCGCGGAAGAAAAATTAGGCGTTATACGCAACACCGGCATCAACACAAGCGAAATCAAACAGGTCAGCATCATCGGCAGCGCTTCGGTAAAAAGCACAACAAGAAACGCCAGCAATAACCCCATAGTCCGTATCCCCGCCTGATCAAGCCGCCCCGCGCCCGGAATAAAAAACATACCGGCAAGAATAACAAGCGCGATAATAACGCCGGCCTTTGAAAGTTTGGTCATTCAATTTATCCTTAAAAAAAGGCATCCAGGCGACATACCCGGACACCTCCTGAGCTATTTACATAAGATATAGATTATTAAAAAAATAAACAATACTTTCCGAAAAACCACCCAGAACAAAAGCATAAAAGCAATTTCAATGTCAAATTAACAAGCAGCTTAAGAAAGGGGGGACACTTTCCCCACGTTTTCCCGCAAACAGA
>DOZP01000335.1:0-212 GCA_003517945.1 Porphyromonadaceae bacterium
ATGCTACAACAGGGCTATTATCTATGGATAAATAACTTTTATTATTTTTACATGCTAGATTGAATGTAAGTAAGATAATGCTGGATATATATAAAGGTGCTTTTCTCATTGATTTATAATATTTAAATAGCACATATTGTGTATTCCTGTCACAATTTCGTAATTTGAAATAGATGGACATAAATATCTATTGAAGCAATGTTTGCAATTAT
>DOZP01000335.1:235-409 GCA_003517945.1 Porphyromonadaceae bacterium
AACAATTTTAGTCAGTTTTTGATCTAAAAGGTTTCCAATAGAAGGGAAATTTGTATTAGCATATACATTACCATCAGGAAAAATGAATAATTTACCAAAGAAATTTTCATTTAAGACTTGTCTTCTGAATATTCTTTGCTTGCTCACCGGAGTGCCAATAATATCATCAAATGT
>DOZP01000335.1:457-10788 GCA_003517945.1 Porphyromonadaceae bacterium
TATGTTATTTTTTCAAATGATTCAATGTCTTCTTCTCCCGAAAGAATCATACACCAAATAATCTTTGAATTCTTGGAAGAATTCATCAGGTTTTCAAGGTTATCTATGTCAATAGGAAAGTGAATTAATACTTTCAAAGTTAATTTGGGATTGTTGAAAAATTGACTTACATCTGTATGTAAATAATCTTTGTACGGAATAATAACATCTGTTTTAAGATGATATTGATGAATCATATCCAGTAGTTCTGTAAATAACATGTTATTTACAGAACTACCGGCAATTACATTAATTTTGTCTATATTACAAATCGCTAACTGTTCAATTATCGTTTGATAATGTCGAGTCGTAAGTTTTTGACTATTTGTTTGTTTGGGGTATAAAAATTGCTTATAAAAATCTATATGCTCATTCACATTCTCTTTATTCTCAAAAAAAAATGAAACTTCATGTAAATATAATAGTGTATTTATACCCAGTAAACGTTCTTCTTTCACACTTGATTTTGCCGGATGATAATATATTTTTAAAACAGGCTTGAATATGAATGGTGAGTGTCCTTTGTTTTCAACAATTCCTCCTGAAAAAGAGCATATGATTTTTTTTAAAAATTCATGAAATGATCTATCTCTAAGTTGCTTCTTGTTAAGCCCTACACAATAATTCTTATTAGAAGAAAATAACTCCTCTATAATATTTTGTACAGAGTCAAATAAAGAACAATCTATATATTCAGAGTTTAATGTATTATATATAATAAATTTATTATCCCCTTTAAAAATGAAACTATATGGCTCTAGGTAAAACCAATAATCAATTGCATCCATATCTATTTTCTTAAATTAATCTGCGACCATTATGCCATTTACAATTTGTTCATATAACTCTGGAGTATTTTCCAATATTGAAATATATTCCGAAAAGTAATTACTTATTTCCTTAGTGCCACATATGTAAGGGCATCTTATTTTTCCGTCTTTATCTTTTGGTAAATGNNTATATACATACTCCACAATTTTTCCATCGTGAACACTTTCTGCATTTAGAAATAACATCTTCATATAATTTCGAATACAAAGAGTTAATTTCATTTATATTAAGAGACACTCCGTGAGAATCGACATATCCCAAAAGAGTATCTTGTCCTATTTTTTCACATGATAGAATTTTACCATTAACGGTTAAAAACAGTTTTTTGTAAAAAGGAGGACATGTTCCTGTTGGAATATATGCTTGGTTTTTATTAGAAAAGAACAGATCAGATAGCGTTTTGTAGGTATTTCCTAAATAGGCGTCCATAAACATGGTTAATTTAGTAATTTGAGGGTTGATACTTAAGGCATCAACTATATCTTCACAATTTCGCATTTGTTCATAACTTTCAGGCTTACTAACAAACATATTATAAAATTCGTTTTTCTTATCTTCAGCAATTCCGTTCGAGGTCAATTCTGAAATCCAAGGTGTTTTGTTGAATGCATTTTTTATAAAATTATATATACTTGAAAAAGAATTGCGATCGTGAAGTACAGCATTAAAATTTACATGAGTATCAAAATATTCAGGGTATTTTTTCTTTAGCAGGATTGCATTAGCATATACTTTGTCAAAAGATTCTTTTCCTGATCTATTTACTCTATAGCTACTGTTTTCTTTTGTTCCATCTAGACTAATTAATAGATTGAATTTTTTCTCGACGATATAATCCATATATTTTGATAATAACACGGCATTAGTGGTCATATTGTACTGAAAAGACATATTTTTTAATTGAATTTTTTCTAAATAATCTATTATCTGTCTAATCAAAGGAAAGTTCATTAATGGTTCACCTCCATAAAATCCAATAGTGATTATATTATCAAATGAAATATTCTTGTATGAATTCCATAAATCTACTAAAAAATCAATCAATTTTTTTACTTGCTCAAAGTTTTGTTTTATTCCTATTCGTTTGTCATAATTTTCATAAAGTGCTCCATATCCACAATATTTACATGACAAATTACAATCATCTGTTACTTCTATAACGAGTTGCCTAAGATTTGCAAGATTAGATTCTATATACAACGGATCATATTCACTTTCTAAAGTTGGTAATTCTTTACTCAAAAGTCCTTTTTCTTCAAGAAAGGTTAAATTGTCAAAAATTAAACCATCCGTATTTTTGCTTTCGTTATATGTTTCAATGGTAGTGGAACAGTCAGGTGAGATTAATAAAAAGTCATTTAATTTTGAACTATAAATATATTTATATCCTTTATTTGATATAATAAACTCATTGTTATTCATATTTATATTGTTATGGTATTGATGAATTAAAATAAAAGGGGGCAATGTGAAATTTGCCTCCTTTTATTAAAGAATTAAGACAAACTTCCACTTATATATCCACCTCCTGGGGATTCTAAATTACCAGAATTATTGGCACCTCCATTGCCCATTGTGCTACTTCCACCTGTATCCCAATATCTACAACCACAAATGCAACAGCCTCCACCTCTAAGTTTGTTGAGTTCTTTTTTCCCCAATTCGTTGTTACTTAAATAAGTAAGTTTTAGTTTTTTTAATTTCTTCATGATTGATATTTTTTAAAATTTACATTGCAAATATATACGGTAATATTGAATATTCACATAAATTTATATTTAGAGTAGCTAATTGTATGGATAAGTATAGTATTCGGTATGTAATGAATTGAAAATGGTTCAAAATTAACAAATATTTATTGTGTATAAAATCTTGTTAAACGAATATTCTTCTATTTTTTTAATTGTGCAACAATTAATATCGGATTATCGTTTTCCTTTATTTTTTTTATCGTGTTTTCGAGAACCTGCTTTCGTTCTTCACTCGACCAACTATCACTTTTTATTTCGTAATGCTTCATTTTGCATATATCTGTATGAATATCACAATCTTTTAATTCTCGTCCTTTGGTATAAAAACGAACAAACTGCGATGCTTTACAGGCTTGTATTAAATATTCTCCGGAATTAAATTCCGGTTCAAAAGGCAAACCTCCGTCATAATCATTGAATATGCCGAAATGAAGACGTTCCGTATCAAAATTTAATTGTTGTTTATAATTATACAATTCACCGGTTTGTTTGTCATACAATAAATAACATGCTAAGGTTTGTTGGATATATCCAAGGTTGTAAATTATAAAGAAGTAACGGTTACTTTCAAAAAAACGGGTGGTATACGTATTGTTCTCGTGACAATAACGACTAAACTCTTTCTGATCGCCCAGATATTCCAGTCTGTGGAGTAAGGGTACTTTGGTGATTTTCTGCTCAACGCAGACCGGATTAAGAGCGAGCGTTTCGGCTGAAACAGCAAACAAAGTATCTGAATAATAGGGATGAAAACGTATCTTTCCATTTCGGCGAGACAGCATGCGGTGAAAACGGGACGCATTTGTTTGTGGCAGATTGGCGGATTTAAATTTCTCATGATTCGGAAATGTTTTGATAATACGCCTGTCTGTTCCGATAATTTCCAGACGATTGTCCTCCTTTCCGGTATTCCATAAAGCCACGGCAATTTTGCCGGTATCAATCGCAGCGATGAAATTCCCGACGCCATATACTTCATCGCTTAAATTTATCTTTTTATGAACTATTTTACCATCAAAATCAAATACTGCTATATATTTATTATTCCTTTTATCTTGAGCACAATAGATTAATTCTTCTTGCTCCAATATGTCAAATCCAAAACATTCGCCGATAATTCTTCGTAAAAACGAGCCATCCCGGCGGAACATATACAAATCACTGGAGTTATCAAGTATAAAAATATACGTATTCGTCATCAGTACTTTTCCTATGTCTTGAATCGTACATTCTTCGTTTTTCTCCAAAGGGATATAAAACAAACTGTCGATAAATTGCGTAACGCGAATTGTATCGTCTTTTTCCTTATAATTACTCGTAATAATCGTAAGTGTATCGCCCGCAACAACTTCATCCTGCAAACGATCTCTTTCTGATTTGTGACTTGAATAATTGCATTGCACAAAAAAGAATAGACTAAAAATGGTTATTATATGTTTCTGCATATTCTAAAAAAATTTTCTTTTTATTTTTCTTCTGTTTGATTTTCAGGATCGAAATACGTTGCGTCTAATGTGTTTCCTCCTTTCTGGTAGATTGAGGGGGCTATGCCGAATTGTGTTTTGAAGCATTTGCTGAAATAGAACGGGTCGTTGATTCCTACTTTGTAGGATATTTCGGAGATTGTCAGATTGCCCGTTTGCAGCAGTTCGGCGGCTTTTTTCATGCGGATGATGCGGATGTATTCGTTGGGGGAGTAGCCGGTTACTCCTTTGACTTTTTTGTAGAAGATGGTTCGTCCGACTTTCATTTGTCCCGCAAAATCATCGACTGAAAATTCGGCGTTGGACATGTTTTTTTCGAGTACCAGGTTGAGTTTTTCCGAAAATTCTTTGTCCTTGTCGTTTGTACAGATTGATGTTTGGATTATGCCGGGTTCGGACGAATATTTTTTTCGCAGGATTTCCCGTTGCTCCATCAGTTTAAATATGCGCGCGAGCAACAGTTTTATTCTGAAAGGTTTGGAGATGTATGCGTCGGCGCCTTGTTCGAATCCTTCGATCATGTTTTCCTGTGTGCTTAGAGCCGTGAGCAGGATGACCGGGATGTGGCTTGTCTGAAAGTCTGATTTCAGGCGTTTGGTCACTTCGAAGCCGTTCATGTTCGGCATCAGCACGTCGCACACGATCAGGTCGTATTCGCCCGCTTCGGTTTTTTCCAGGCCGATTTTGCCGTCTTCCGCCACATCGGTTTCGAAATAGAGGCTGAGTTCTTCTTTCAGGAAGTTACGCACATCGCTGTCGTCTTCGATGATCAGCACTTTGTAGGGGTTGAGCGGTTTGACGAATGCGTCTTTGGCCGGCGGGGCGTCCGATGCATCCGGATAGACTACGTTTGAGATTTCTTTCATCAGGATATTGTTCGGGATCAGGAAATCGTTCTCCTTGTATTTTGATTTGTCAAGCGGAAGGACAATGGTAAAAGCGGAACCTCCTCCGTCGTTTTCATTAAAAAAGATAGTTCCCTGGTGAACATTTACCAGTTCGTGTGTCAGGTGAAGCCCGATACCGATGCTATCGGAGGAAAAACTACTTTGCATAAAGCGTTTGAATAATTCTTCCTGTTTTTCTTTCGGGATACCGACTCCGTTGTCCGATACCTGCATCCGCAAGCATTTTTCCGCAGAATCAATGGTTACGGTCAGGGTGACTTTTCCGCCGGATGGTGTATATTTGAATGCATTAGACAACAGGTTGTACGTTATCTTGTCGACTTTTTCCTTGTCTATGTGCGTTTTGTAATGATCCGAGGAAGAGATGAAGCGAAAATCCATATTTTTGGATTGTGCGATGTCTTTGAAACTGTAAAATATTTCTTTCAGAAAAGCGATTACGTCTGTTTCTTCCAGTGATAGGGCCAGTTTGTTATTCTGCATTTTCCGGAATTCAAGAAGCTGGTTTATAAGGCGCAGCAGCCTTTGCGTGCTTTTGTCCATGATTCGCAGGGGAGATAACAGTTCTTTGGGAAGCATGTCCGCTTTTTGTTCCATTTTTTCAAGCCCTCCCTTGATCAGTGTCAGCGGAGTACGGAATTCGTGTGATATATTGGTGAAAAAGACAAGTTTATAGTTTGTCAGTTGTTCTTCCAGCTTTATTTTGTTGTTCAGTTGTGCAAAATTGCGGGCTATGCGGAATGCCAGGTAAAGAATGCCGGTCGTGATGATTATGTAAAGCAGGTAGGCATATCTTGTTTTCCAGAAAGGAGGTTTGATGGTTATCTGCATGGACGCTTCCCGTGTATCCCAGACGCCGGTGCTGTTACTTGCTTTTACCCGTAAAGTATATTTACCGGGAGGGATGTTTTTATAGGAGGCCTTGTTTTCTGTGGCAGCCGTACTCCAGGTTTTGTCATAATGCTCAAGAATGTATGAGTATTTCGTCATATTCGATTCGGAGAAGTTGAATGTTGAAAAATCAACGGAGAATGTGTTTTGCGTATGATTCAGCGTTAATTTATCGGAGTATGGTAATGATTGCGGCATAGGCGCTTCTTTATCGCTTGCATTTGTTTCGATTCCGTTTATAGTCAGGTTGGTGAAAACGACAGGTGAAGAAAAAGAAACTTTTTTGAGCGTGGACGGGTCGATCACGATCAAACCGTGGTTGGAGCCAAAGATTAATTCTCCGTAATCATTCATGCAGGCGCTGTTTTCACAATAGGCATTTCCTAATCCGTAAATGGAGAATGAATAGTTTTCAAATGTATTGTTTCTTGTCAGCAGGCGTGAAATTCCATATTCCGTTGTTATCCAGATATTATTAAAACGGTCTTCTGCCAACGACTGGATTGTATTATTGACAAGTCCGTTATCCGTCGTCATGTGTTGGAAGGCAAGTGACCTGTAATCATTCGCCGGTTTACAGACGCTAAGCCCCGAGCCTGCGGTGCCAATCCACATATTTCCTTTTGTGTCACATAGCAGGGCCCGGATTTCATTGTTTTTCAGGTGTCCGTTTTGGTAATTATAATGGAAATAGTCCGCCGGGCTATTTATCAGCGAATCCGGATGAAAAACGAACAGCCCGTCGTCACATCCGCACCATAACATCCCGTTTTTATCTTCGCTGATGAAGCGCATTTGCCTTGTCGAATAGTTATTATTGAAAAAGTGACGGAAGGAAAATGCGCCCTTCCCGTCTTCTATCGCAAGGTCAAGTCCTCCGCCGAATGTTGCTATCCACATGCGTCCCTTCGCGTCTTTATATATATGGAATATATTGTTGTTAGCCAAAGAATTCGGATTGTCGGGGTCTTGGCGGTACCATTCGTTGTCGATACAAAGCCCGCTTCCGCGGCTTCCCAGCCATGTTCTTCCCTTCGCGTCTTTTATGATTTCATAGATACTGGACGAATAGGAGTGTTTTTGTATGACTTTCGTCATTTGTCCGTTGTATTCATAGACCTGCCCCTTGCGTGTAGCGACAAGGATGTTTCCGTTTTCGGCCTTGCGTATCATGCGTATCGTATTGGAGCGGTCCATCAGTTGTTTGTCTTCCGGATAAATGCGCCTGACGTCTTCGTTCATCACGGTAAGGACAGAGATGCCTGCATGATCTGTTCCTACCCAGATGGCTCCGGAACGGTCTTCAAATACATTGTGCAGGAAATCGGCCCCGATGGGGCTGCTGCCGTCGACCGACGAAGTGTAATGATACATTTTTTCAGATGCGATATGATACGCAAAAAGCCCGTTGCCATACGTCGATATCCAGATTATATTTCTCGAATCATGAACGATACTGTATCGTTCGTAGTCTACATATCCGATTTTATCTTCGGGGATGAGGGTGAATAACCGGGATACGTTATTTTCTTTGTTTATGTACCAAAGTTTACCGCTGTGGTTGTATATCCAGTTATTACCCCTGTTGTCTGTAATGGTTATTCCCGCCTTGGGTTCTTCGCGTAAAAGCGCATTGCCCCCGGATATTTTTTTGTAACGGGGGTCGTACGTAAAAACTCCTTCTGTCGTCAGGATGATGAGCTCGTTATTGTGGTAGATACAGCCTGTCGGCGTACATTGTCCCGTATAGGGCAGGAATAGTGTACTTTCCCGTTTTTTCGACAACAGATCGTATGTTATGATTTCGTTCCCCTGTGTAATAAAGAAAATTTTCTTCTTTTCGTCGCCGGCAACGAAGCGGTAGTCTTTTTGATCTTCTATGATCTCACTGTCGTTTCCGGAAACGGTAACGAGCCCTTTCTGCGTACCTATCCAGATTGTGTTTTCAGGACTTTCATAAACGAAAGATACGCGGTTGTCCGGAAGGTTGTTTTGTTCTTTCGAATAACCGGCGGAAGAAAACCGGCCGTCTTTGAATTGTACATGACGCGCTCCGTTCCCGTTTCTATGGGATAACCATACATCACCGTTGTTTGCCATCATAATGTTCGTATATCTCCGGTACAGTTCTCCGTTACCCGTGTAGTCTACGAAACGGTCGTGTTTCATGTCGTAACAACTGTATAGTTCCGGCGACGTAGCGATCCAGATAAAGCCGTTTTTGTCTTCTTTTATAATACTTGTACGCTGGTCGATGAGGGATATTTTCAGCGCGGGATCGGGACGCAACGTCATGAACGAGTTACCGTCGTAACGGCATAATCCGTCTATGGTAGACATCCACAGAAAACCTTTGCTATCCTGGTAAAAATATCGTACGGTATTGTTTGCCAGTCCGTTGTCCGTACGTATCTGTACCGTGCGGATTTCTATATCGGCACGGCATATATATGACAACAACAGGCCTAATATGAAGATATATTTTTTCATTTGCATGTGTATTTTAAACAATGCAAAATTACAAAATTATGTTGTTAAGGACTTAATCCATGTGGAATACTTCCGGAAGCGGTATGCTGACAGGCGAATTGTCCGGATTCACTTCCATGATATCGGCCATATAATCCCACCATTTCCGCACAACCGGATTTGTTCCCATATCTTGTGAAGATTCTTCTCCTTTGGTCTTCTGGAATGCAAACAGAATGTTTGTTTCTTTATCCCAGTAAATGGAATAGTCGTATACGCCGTTTTTTGACAGTAGTTCCCTCAATTCCGGCCAGATCGCGGCATGGCGTTTTTCATATTCTTCTTCACATCCCGGTTTCAGGTACATTTTAAATGCTTCTCGTTTCATAGGTATCGTGTGTTTTAATGATTGATATGGTGCTAAAGTAGTGATATTTGAGTTCCAAGCCAAATAAACGCACGTCAAAATTTTATTTTACCGTACTAAAAGACGTTTTATCAAAAGTAATGTTTTCTTCCGTTACGTTTTCGGCATTGTCAACGGCATGGATAAATTTTCTCACTTCGCCGGCATGGATATTTTTTATCTCCACATTTTTTACCGGCAGCCTGGCATCTCCTTTTATTTCATAGATAGCGTCTGTAGCATCACATGTTATGTTTTTGATATGAATGCCGTCAATACGTGTTATTTTTTCTTCGTAAGTGGGCACAATATCTCTCCATTGGTATAATACATCCGTATCGATTTCCAATATGCGTTGCATACGTCCGGCTTTTACATGATCCATGTAAATGTTTTCAATAAAACCGCCGCGGCGCAGGTTGGTTTTGATAAAGAAAAGACGGAAAACGGTGTCGGGGGCATTGCAATTATGCATGTAGATGTTTCGTACGCCGCCCGACATTTCGCTGCCTATGCCTAACAGGACGTGTCCCTTGAGTATATTGCAGTTACGTATGACGATATTTTCGCAGGGGGTATTGAGCCTCCATGCGTCGCGGTTCCGGCCGGATTTTATGACGACCGCATCATCTCCCTGGTCAAAGGTACAATCTTCGACCAGAAAATTGCGGCTCATCTCAAAGTCAACCCCGTCGTTATTGTGTCCGTGCGCTTTCACATCCAGATTACGGACAACCCCTCCGTTACACATGTAAAGGTGTATGGTCCAGAAAGGGCTTTCCCTGATTTTGAATCCGTCGAGCAAAACGTTTTTACAACGGTTGAAATGGATCAGGTGCGGACGCAGGTTATTTTCGTTTTCAGCCATTTGCCTCTGTTCTACCGGAACATCTGTGGATGCCATGGTGTATAATGTTTTCAGTGCATTCAGGTGGGCATCCGGCCGTCCGAACCATTTTTTCCATGTATCCATGACAGGGCTGAGCGTTCCTTTTCCGGTGATTGCGATGTTTTCGCATTCGAAAGCATAGAGCAGGGGAGAGTAGTTATAACATTCGAGTCCTTCCCACGAAGTCATAACGGCCGGAAGATAATTGGCCGGATGATCCGTAAAACGGAGTACCGCGTTTTCTTCCAGATAGAGGTTTACATTGCTTTTAAAGTGGATAGGGCCGGTGAGCCACTCTCCTGCAGGAACGATCACCCTCCCTCCGCCGGCTTGGTTACATGCCTCAATGGCTTTCGCAATTGCTTCGGTATTGTTTCCCGTGCCTCCTGATGTCGCTCCGTAGCGGGTGATCGGGAAATCTTTTTGCGGGTAGATTAATACTTTGATGGTATCCATCGGAAACGGCGCATCGTCTACGACGATGGTTTCGTATCTGTATTCCCGTACCGGTTGTGTACACGACAGCGTGAAAAGCAAACCGGTAAAGGCGGTTGTAAGTAGTGTATTAACACGTTTCATTTTCGCTTTGGTATTCGTTTATTTTAGAAATTGGTTTAAAGAACAGCCGGTTTGTTTCAGTCCTTCTATTACGGATCCGGCATT
>DOZP01000077.1:0-2021 GCA_003517945.1 Porphyromonadaceae bacterium
CGATGCCGGATTATGAACCACTTTCACCCCGTTATCCGCAAGCATTTTTATTTCTTCTTCATCAACATACAACACGTGAGCCAGCACCAGATTCGGAGCCAACACGCCCAACCGGTGAAGATAACGCACAGGTGTTGTCCCGAAACGTTCCAGACATTGCCGTGTCTCTCCCTCTGTTTCGGCCAAGTGCAAATGTATAAGAAGATTCATATCTTTTGCAAAGTCGTACGACCATCGCAACAATTCTCCTGAAACCGTATAAATGGCATGCGGGCCCAATGCATATTTTATCCGTTCATCACATCCGGAAACCTGACTAAAGCGACGCCTGATATTTCGTTTGCTGCGTTCCGTCAGTTCCGGCTTAAAATGATCGAAACAGGCCTCCGACAAAACGGCGCGCAATCCCATTTCTTCTACAGCCTGCGCCGTAGCATCCGGCTTATGATACATATCAAAAAAGGTGGTGGTTCCGCTACGCAACATTTCCACACAGGCCAGTTTTGCTCCCCAGTACACATCCTCATCAGTCAACTTCGCTTCATTCGGCCATATTTTTCCCTCTAACCAGGGCATCAAAGGCATATCGTCGCCAAAACCGCGAAACAAAGTCATAGCCGCATGTGTATGCATATTCATCAATCCGGGAATAACAGCTTTGCGGCGGGCATCAATCACCGTTTCCACATGCGAAGGAATTGGGCCGCCGGTCTCCATATCGACACACGCTGCCTGCGGGACAACATGTTTGATCACATGACCCTCAATATAAATATCAGTCGGTTGCCCGTTTAATTCGACGGACTTTAATAATATACCCACTTTTCCCCCGATTTTTATTAGCTGAACTCCCTGTAAAACTCCGCTACGGCCTCTATCCCGGTATAAAACAGATCTACCCCGAAACTTTCGTTCGGAGAATGAATCGCATTGCGTTCAAGGCCGAATCCCATTAAAACACTCTTTATACCCAGCACGTTCTCAAAAGTCGGAATAATAGGGATACTACCCCCGCGACGAACAGCCAGCGGCGGCTGTCCGAACGCGACCGCAAATGCTTTCTCCGCCGCTTTATAAGCAGGAAGATCAATGGGACATACATATGCCTGCCCCCCGTGACAATGCGTAATCTCAACCTTTACATAATCAGGAGCCACTTTTCTTATATAATGTATGAACAGTTCCGATATCTTATCCGAATCCTGATGCGGTACCAGACGGCATGACAGTTTCGCATAAGCTTTTGACGGAAGGATCGTCTTTGCACCTTCGCCCGTATATCCGCCCCAGATGCCACAGACATCAAACGACGGCCGGCAACTGTTACGTTCCAATGTCGAATACCCTTTTTCTCCGAATAATTCTTTCACATCGATTGCCTGTTTGTATTTGTCTTCATCGAAAGGCACTTTAGACAGCATCTCTTTTTCTCCGGCAGAAAGCTCTTCCACATCATCGTAAAAACGGGGAATCGTTATCCGTCCGTCGGCATCCGTAATATCGGCAATCATTTTACACAATACATTGATCGGATTGGCCACAGCGCCGCCGAAATGGCCGGAATGAAGATCACGGTTCGGTCCGGTCACCTCAATTTCCCAATACGACAATCCTCTCAAACCTGTAGTCAGTGAGGGCGTCTCCTCGCCTACCATACTTGTATCGGAAACAAGGATGATATCCGCTTTCAACATATCTTTATGGGTTTTACAAAAATCCTCCAGGCCCGGAGAGCCGATTTCTTCTTCGCCTTCCAAAATAAACTTCACATTACAGTTGAGAATACCCGTCCGCAAAGCTGTTTCAAAACCTTTCGCCTGGATCATCGCCTGCCCTTTGTCATCATCGGCGCCGCGCGCATAAATACGTCCGTCACGAATCTCCGGTTCAAAAGGGTCGCTTTTCCACAAATCCACCGGTTCGGGAGGCATCACATCGTAATGCCCGTAAACAAGCACCGTCTTGGCATCCGGCGACAAAATACGCTCACCATAAACAACCGGATTACCCTTGGCAGGCAT
>DOZP01000077.1:2117-3230 GCA_003517945.1 Porphyromonadaceae bacterium
TCACGATTCTCCCGAATATATGTTTTTACTTCCATACCACTACTTCTTTAAATATTTATCAAACCATTTGAAAAATTCCCGTTGCCACACAATCGCATTTTGCGGACTTAAAACCCAGTGATTTTCAGTCGGAAGGATTAACAACCGGCTCTCAATACCCAACATTTGAGCCGTATTGTAAGCCGCCATACCCTGCGAATAAGGAACACGAAAATCCTGTTCCCCATGAACAACCATAATCGGCGTATTCCAGTTTTTCACCAATAAATGCGGAGAATGGGCATACGAACGCTGCGCCGTTTCATTTTCCTTATCCCACGGAGCGCCGCCTGTTTCCCATTCTTCAAAAAACATTTCCTCCGTCGTCGAATACATAAATTCCATGTTAAATATCCCGCTATGGGCCAGAAATGCCTTGAAGCGTCCGTTGTGCGTACCGGCAAGATGGAATACCGAATAGCCCCCGTAACTTGCGCCCATAGCGCCCATACGGGACGCATCAATCCAGGGCTCTTTACTTACCGCATCTACTGCCGACAATAAATCCTGCTCTTCCTGCGTTCCGTGATTTTTAGAAATAGCATCATTCCATTCCTGTCCAGACCCGGAAGTTCCCCGGCGCGCAGGCACAACTACGACATACCCTTGGGAGGCCATCAACATATAGTTCCAGCGATAACTGAATGAGGGTCCTAACACGCCTTGCGGGCCTCCCGTACACATCATCAGGAGCGGATATTTCTTTGTCCCGTCAAAACCGGGAGGATAAACTACCCATGTTACCATTTGTTTCCCGTCGGTTGTCGTTATAAACCGTTTTTCAACCGCCGGCACATGCAACTTATCCAGCAGTTCCTTATTAACGGATGAGATATCATTTCCTTTTCCGTCAACCGGATTTATGCGGTAAATCTCCGCAGGATGCACAGAGGTGGTACGGATAGCGATAAGCATATCACCGGCTATCTGTACACCCTGATAATCATGGTCGCCATCCGTCAGGCGCGTAATTGAACCGTTTGTCATATCCAGTTTATACAACTGATACGCTTCCTGGTAAGGCGCCGTAAAATAGATCGCGCTTCCGTCAGCGGTCCATTGCAACGAACCCGG
>DOZP01000077.1:3423-3593 GCA_003517945.1 Porphyromonadaceae bacterium
GCATATTCCTTTCCGGTCAATTTCTTACATGTGTAAACAATCGTTTTCCCGTCGGGACTCCACGCGATCTCTTCCGTTCCCCCGAAAGGCTTCATCGGCGAATCATAAGGTTCTCCCGGCATAATATCTTCCACTGCCGTCACTTTTCCCGATACTACGTTTCCCACATA
>DOZP01000077.1:3600-6822 GCA_003517945.1 Porphyromonadaceae bacterium
TCATCGTAAATATAAGCGTTTGCCTTTTCAAGGTCTGCATGAATTTCCGCTCCGGTATATTTTTCGACTTTTGTTGAGATAACGAACAATACCTTATCTTCTGCGGGAGCATAAATATATCCGTCTATGGACTGCTTTATATCGGACACCTGCATATCGGCCCCGCTATCAGGATCTATATTCCAGAGCTTACCTCCACGTAAGAATGCGATCGCTTTTCCCGAAGGAAGCCACGACAACGACCCCTCCCCTTCGGATGTTTTTGTCAACTGCTTTTTATTACCGCCATCCACATCCATCAGGTAAATATCGGAGTTACTTTTATTTTCCCTGATACTGTAATAAGTGACTGTATAAGCCACACGTTTACCATCCGGCGACACACACACGTTTCCAACCCGCCCGAATGCCCATAACACTTCGGGCGTCATCTGTCCGTTATCAATTTTCACTTCCGGTTTTCCGATATATGAGGCCTGTGGAGAATTGCTTTTCCCCTCCTCTTTTTGCTGTTCCGCGTTACACGCCATCATTGCTACCATAGTAATCGCCGTGACAATTTTCTTCATTATTATAAAATGTTTAAATATTTATTTACTGTCATTCTCATCCTTCATTTTCCACAAATCATTCTCTACAAATGAATTGCAAACTTACATATTTTTTTGAAATGTTTTACACATCATCGTAATAAAATCGTGGAGGATTTACAGAAGTAATACAGCTTGATAAAAAAGAACAATAGCTGAGATCAATGTAAAAAAATATTGGTTTATAACAGATTGAGTTCCAAAAGTTTTTCATCTAACTTTCGGAACTCAATCCATATCCCACTTTAGCAACTTGTTTATTTTATTTCACTTCAAAATTTAGGATCATTGTTGGCATATCTCGCGCATATATTGCAGGTATAATACTCATTGGCTCCTGTATATCGTTTGGAACAACGGGGACAATTCCAGAAGTATATATATAATATTTACCGGCAGGTAATAAGTTATTCGACATAATATTAGCTTCATTATAAGAACACCAATTATCTGATAATTTATATATTTCTCCGGGATATAACAATGTCAATTCATTCCAAATATAATTACATGTAGTACCTCTGTATTTGTGTTCCGAGTCAAAAACACTCGCTGAAAAATTAGATTTATTGAGTCTGTACCTATACGTTTGTGAAGTAGCATTTGTTGCTGAAATATGAATAATAAAGCCTTTATCTTTTACCTCCTGTTGGCTAAAAACATTTGTCTCCCGTCCTTCAGCATCCGTAAGCCAATATTTGTATATCAATCCGTCATCTTCTTTTTCAACACGAGATTGACTACTACTGCTTCCATCATAAACATCCAGTATTTCAAGATTTGTTTTTATTAATGTAGTCTCTGTCACTAAATTGACAATGTTTTCATTACAAACATAATTCAAAATACCGTTCACCCACATTTTCTTTACAACTGCCTTTTCCTCATTTCTATCAATTTCACAAACAATTGTATCTGTCGTTGCAATTTTATCATGATCCCATTCTATAACAAATTTATTTGTGACCATACCATCTGAGCCATAAGAACCCAAATCAACAATTAGTTGATAATCATAGTTACCATAATTCATTCTTATATCATAGTCAATATTGTCACCCTGCAACGATTTAACTACAATATCACCTTCATTGTAAACCTTTTCGCTCGTTGAATTTAATAATGAATGAGAAGAGTGATCTGTCACAAAAAAGCGAATTGTAACAGAATAGTCACTATAACTCTCATCAATAGGTTCTCCGTCATTTTCCATATCGCATGATGCAAACATTAATGCAGCAATTATTGCAGCAAAAAAGAATGTTATCTCTAAATTCATTAGATTTAAAAAAACATGTTTCATATTAGTTCTATTTTTTACACATTATTGCAGTATCAAAACTATAATCCAAAACAAGTGGTTGTCCATTTTCCGGGTCATTATCTATATTCTCATCCCAATAATCAGCCCCTTCATAAAGATTAAACAACTCGCTCATATAATATCCGTCACATCGTCCATGCCATCCCCAATTACAATGTACATAATAGTTACAAACAGCAGAGTTCTCAGCTTGTTTATATTGAACACCACCGTCAATTATCCATGCATGTCCTACATTTTGTCCTTTAATATCAGTTCCTCTTCCTTTCATAAAAATCAAATTGCCAAGAGATACATTGATGTAAGCTTGATTTGCAGAATAATAATTCAAATACCAAACATGGCCGATTCCATAAAAGTTAGCAAGCCAAGCTAACCCAATATCATATGCCATAGTTGTTTGCCCGTTTACATTGTAGGTGGCGCCAAGTGAATATCCAACATAGCGCATTAAGTGGGCAATTTGATCTGTCGATTGCGCCTCAGAACTAGCGCCAAGAGCGCCATAGTATGGAGTTTTATTTTCACAATCCGATATAATACGACTCCAATTTAATGTGTATGAATTATTATAATAAGAAAAAACATCAATCGTTTGATAGTATGAAAACAATTGTGTAATGGCAACAGCAAGACAGCCAGCCACTTTATTCGGACAATAAGAACCATACGGTGAATTTTGCCCCCATTTTGTTTTAAGCCTTGGTGCTGTATGGCCCACATACAACGGTGTTATAGGAAAATTACCAGAACCGCTACTTGAACCACCGGAACTGCCAGAACCGGAAGAATATATGATTGCATCTTCATTTTCTTTATCAAAAACGGCTATATCATGAATCTCTTTTTTTATGGCGCCATTCATAAACATATAAAAACCAAGATTCGTTTCCTGCACCAGTTGCTCTACATTCATAGACCCTTCATCAATAATAGCATAAATATTGTTTGATCGCCGATCTGCCGATACAATGGCAAAACCCTGATTATTATCAAAATTCATCAAATACATAAATGTATCTATATTCACGGAAGCAAACAGATTGTCATTATATACGGATGAATAAGTAGCTATTTTTTCTTTACTCCCAATCACTTCGACATTTTTCACTATTCGCTGTGCCCTACTCCTTGTAGTAATAGCTCCTTCTGCCGACTCTTCCATTCCCGAAAGAAAAGATAACAAATTTTCTTTTGCTTCCTCTACCGGAAGCTTAAAACAATTTCCTTGTTTAACTTCAATTTCAATAAGGCTAATCTCATTTTTTGTTGCGAATTCCTCAGTATTACATGAAAATAACAATAATA
>DOZP01000101.1:0-643 GCA_003517945.1 Porphyromonadaceae bacterium
CATGTAACTATGCATATACAATCACGCTGTAATTCGTCCTGACATATAAAGGATATACCAAATAAACAGAAGAGTTACAGGAAATAGCCGGCAGGCGAAAACTGTAACCAATGAAAATAATGCTGAAGTTATTTTCTCTATCCATCATGACGGTGACGGAATTGATACACAGGGCAACCATCAGACACATTGCGGATTTACATGGCCTAAGAGTGCAAGAACCGACCCGCATATCAGCTATGCCGATATTACACTCGAAAACCGTATTCCGAACAATAACGACACACGTAAATTCTTATCATACGCAACACGGGTAGAATATACCGATGCCGTAGTAGATACATTGACATGGCCGGTAAGTATTGTTCGTCCCGGAAAATGGATACACCGGACAAATGACGGGACTTACAAAACGGTGGATGAACAGCCGAATAATATCAACCACATTGACTTCCGCTATGCAGAGGTGCTGCTTATAAAGGCCGAAGCGCTATTCTTCTTAAATAAGGCATCTGAGGCGTTGCCCGTTATAAATGAAATCAGGGAAAGAGCTTTTGGCGGTCATTATGAGCATGGAGGAAAATTGTCGGTACTTACGGAACAGGACTTGTATAACGAATGGGATTATGAATTTGCCTTTGAA
>DOZP01000101.1:666-4987 GCA_003517945.1 Porphyromonadaceae bacterium
CCCAACTATGAATATTACAAGGCGGAATACCAGTCTGCAACAACAATTAAAGAAGCGTTTCCTGAACTGGGGAATACCATAAATGCAGCGTTCTATGCCCGTGTGTACAAGCATTTACATGCTAAAGTCGATAACCTGAACGGAAAGCACTATCGTTTTCCCATACCGCTTAGTGAAGATTATACGAGTTTGGATATTACCACTCAAAATCCGGGTTATTAAGTTGTATATGAAGACGTTGATTCTAAAAATAGTATCGAAATCGAGTAGGAGAAAACAAAAGTAGTTTTCTCCTACTTTTGTTTTCGACCTCTCACACCACCGTACGTGCCGTTCGGCATACGGCGGTTCCTTACTTACGATACAATTTTACGATAACAGTCCATAAGAAAGGGATAGTTGGCTCGTCTCAAATTGTCATTATTTAGAGCACGGGTAAGGATATAGCTATGGGATATATGACAATAACCCTTTCGGGTATTTGCCCATTCCCATGCCTTTCCTTTATCAATCCCACATCTGCATAAGTTATTGAAACGTGTCTTCACTTTCTTCCAGCATTTCCAAATACACATCCGAAGTCTGCATCTATACCATTCGTCCAACTTCTGAAGCCGATTCCGCATATCCGCCAGTTTGAAGTATTCAAGCCAGCCACGAATAAATAGACGAAGAGAACTTTTCCGCTTTTCATATCCCATACCATTGCTACGACCTGTCAATTCCTTTAATCGGGTTTTGAGTTGACCATAACTTTTAGGATGGACACTTAGGCGGCATTCTCCTGACTTGACATAGAAACTATAGCCGAGAAATTTCATGCCTCGTACATAGCCTACACTTGTCTTCTCTTTATTTACACGTAGATACAGTTTCTCTTCTATAAATCGGATGATGCTTTCTTTGGTTCGTTCAGCTGCCCGTTTACTCTTACAGAAGATTAAGCAGTCATCTGCATAACGAACAAAGGGATGAACGCGACGCTCCAATTCTTTGTCCAATTCATTGAGCATTATATTACGCAACAATGGGCTTAATGGACCGCCTTGAGGTACTCCAGAGAGGCTATATTCAAACTTATACCCGGTTTGAATCCCGGCCAAAAGATATTTATGGATGAGTGAGATTACTCGACCATCTGTTATCCGTTTAGACAATAATTCTATCAGACGACTATGGTTGACCGTATCGAAGAATTTCTCCAAATCCAACTCAACTGCATATTTGTAGCCTGAGGTGATGTAAGTTTGAGATTGTTTTAAGGCATCATGGCAACTCCGTCTTGGGCGGAAGCCATAACTGCTATCACTAAATTCTCGCTCATAGAGAGGGGTGAGTATTTGTGATAGGGACTGTTGTACTAAACGGTCTACTACGGTAGGAATACCCAATTGACGTTTCTTTCCGGCTTCCTTGGGGATTGCTACACGAAGAACAGGATTAGGACGATATGTACCTTGGCTGATTGATGTCAACAATTCTTCCCTGTTGTTCTGTAACCAGGGTAAAAGTTCGTCTGTTTCCATTCCATCTATCCCCCCACTTCCATGATTGGATATAACTTGCTTATAAGCCTTGTTCAGGTTATGAGGAGATAGAATTTGTTCCAGTAGATTGTCTTGCGTAAATTGTACTTCCGTGAGGTTGTTTTCAGTTATCCCAATAAAAGTCTGCACTCCACGGTAGCATTCGGATTCCGTCCTATTCTTCTCGTGCCAGCTATCACTAATCGTTGATATTTTCTGCATTCGTCCTCTCATCAGGTAACATTCATTTACTACTCACTTACAATAAGGTTCTGCCCTTCGATACTTGGTAAGACTTCCTGCTATACATTTTTTTTTTCATGGGCAGGCTTGTATCCGTATCTACTATGGCNNAAAAAAAACATCCGCACGTCTGTGAGATCTCCCCAGTTAAGACGCTATTCTTTCCATCTTATACCCGCTTGATTTACTATGAACGTTCCGAATAGCTATCGGGCTTTGTTTTGTTTAGTAAACTTACCCACGTTCTTTAGCCTTATATCAAGTTTCTGTGCGTCAGGCCAGATGTTTGCCGCTGACTTCCTTCAGATTCCACTTCACAATGGACACCCTTGTCTTGGGCTGGACACTTCCCGCTATCAGGGCGTGTTAAGGACTTGCACCTGTTAGAATAGAACCATGCTGGGCGAACTAAAACCCTGCGATTGCCGAAAAAAGCAATCGCAGGGATATTCATCGGAACGGTTGCAAACGAAACTGTAATCGGTATTATACTTCCGGTAAAACATGTGCTGGGACAAATTATATTCTTTCTGATCCCCTTGCTCATTTTCGGATTTATAACCCCTTCCATAACAAGGTTGAAACGGAATGCGTCGAAACTATTGGGTGTTTCTATTACATTGGCCTATATATCTTGTATCGGAAGCGCTACGTTGGCAGCTATTGCAGGATATAAATTAATTCCCCTGTTTGATATTGTTCCCCAATCGGAAAGTCTGGCAGCTATTCCGGAGATGATATTCCGTTTAGATACCCCTCCTTTAATGCCTGTCCTTTCCGCATTGGTTTTATCTTTCATGCTAGGATTGTCTATTATATGGACGAAAGCAGACAGGATAGAGCATGCGCTGTATGAGTTTCAAAACCTTGTATTCATTATGGTGAAGAAATTCCTGATTCCTGTTCTGCCCTTATTTATAGCAGCCAATTTCAGCATATTGGCATACGAAGGGGCTTTAGCTTCAAGATTACCGGTGTTTTTTGCCATTTTGATAATTACGATTCTTTGCCACATCACATGGATGGCAATTCTCTATTCATCTGCCGGAGCATATTCAAGAAAGAATCCGTGGCAAGTCCTTAAATATTACGGGCCTGTAATACTGACAGCTTTAGGTACGCAATCTTCGGCTGCCAGTCTGGGTGTAGCCATAGAACAAACAAAAAAAAGCCCTGTTTTAAGACCTGATATAAGGGATTTTGCCATCCCATTATTTGGAAATATCCATTTTGCAGGTTCTATACTCGATGTCGTCTTTTTATCACTGGCTGTATCGCAATTATTGTACGGAACGATGCCCGGATTGGAAAAATTATTGGTTTTTATTCCTTTATTGGGCATATTCGCCATTGCCGCACCGGGATTACCCGGAGGAACCCTCATAACATCTTTAGGCCTGATTCATGCGGTTTTGGGTATAGACGAAGCAGGGACAGCTTTAATGATAAGCATTTTTGCTCTTTTAGACAGTTTCGGAACAACGCATAATATCACCAGTGACGGAGCACTCACGCTCATGCTGAGTTCATATGCAGACAAGCGAAAAGATGAAAATATCCAACAAATTTAGAAGTTCCGGCCTCTCAGATCTACTTTCCCGTCCTGATCCGGATAGCCTCCCTTCTATTTAAAAACCTTTTTGACTGCCTCTAAATAGCCGTATCTAAAAACGTTACAAGGTTGAAGATAACTTGTCTCCGTCCATTCATTACAGGTGCTGACAGCAATAAAGGTAAATGCTCGCTTCATATATAGCAAATACCGGCTGTTTAGAAATAAAATCAATGTATACTTTAATTGCATGCAAATATAAGTAATCTATTATAATTCAGCTAATTAGCTGTCGACTATTTTGTACGTTCTATCTTCCTACCCTTGTACCATATCAAATAAGTTGCAGATATGAAAGTGATCACCATTCATTCGGAAGCGCGACTATGTCGGATTGCCCTTTTAAAGATAAAGTTCTTCCGGAAAAGTTTAAAGGATGATTTTTAATCCGTATTTTTGCAAGAGTTTATAGAGATTGGCTACATTTTGAATAAAAAACAGTGATATAATATGATTAAGAAATCGCTTTTGATTTGGTTTGCTATTATTCCACTCGCTATTTTGAATGGCGGATTACGTGACAAAGTAATCATCCCGTTAATGGGCGCAAAATACGGATTGCCATTAAGCGGAATTTTGCTTTGCCTGCTGATTTTTATTCTTTGCTATATCTTTATTTTAAGAATTGGCAAAGGAACAACAAAAACCTACCGGCTGATTGGTTTACTATGGCTGTTATTAACAATTGCGTTTGAAACTATTTTCGGTTTGTTTTCGGGACATACTTTTTCAGAATTATTGAAAGCATACGACATTACCACCGGAAATCTTTGGTTGTTGGTCGTTTTGTTTACGGGCATAGCGCCTTGGTTGGCTGCAAAAACAAGAAAATTAATATAAAATGAACATCGAAGATTTTCGTAACCAGTGCCTGTCGGTAAAAGGTTCTGCAGAATCACTTTCCTTACAGATCTGCAATAATATCAAAATATACTCATAT
>DOZP01000101.1:5001-8192 GCA_003517945.1 Porphyromonadaceae bacterium
TATCACAAGCTATCTGTGTTTACTTATTTTTTGAAAACCTGAAGTCGGCGAAATAGAATATCATATCACGTTCCGGATCTACTCCTTTTTCACCTCCTATATTGAAGATAATTACCCTGTTATGCCGGTTTGTCATTTCGGACAGGTCAAGGGTATATTCAACCCATTTCTGAAGATCGGCGTCATTGATGGCATGCGTCGGCTGACTGTGCGCCCAGTATTCCTGACCGAAACTACTGTTGCTGCCGAATGCCCACATGTAGTTCATGAACCTTACCCAGATACTCTGAAAGTTTGCATTTGCGCCTGTGAAATCACTTTTGGCCGGCGCATAAATACGGTATTTAAGATATTTATATTCCTGAGCGTTAAACCGGTATTCCGTCGGCAATGCAATAACAAAAGACGCGCTTCTCTTTTTCGGGATAACTTTATATACCTGCTGCAAATTATCACCTGCCGGCGCATCAGCCGGGTTATAAGTATAAACCACTTCAAAATTACCGTCCTGAACGCGTCCGTCTATAACGAAATTATTGGGTATCAGCACTTCATCAGGCATATCAACCAGTTCAACGATTCCGCTTTCCACATAAGGAGCCAATATATCATCCAACCCCATAGAATGTGGGATATAACGTACTTTTTTAAGCGCGCCTGCTTCAAGCAAATCTTTTAATACCTGCACATCGCCTACATTACCTACTTTTGCTACAAACGGCAACCATTTCCCTCCTCCGGTCTGGCTACGGACATCGTTCCTGTCGTACATGTAAGTAGTCAGTTCAAACAGATCGCCACCCGTTAAATCCAGCTCCTCTATATTCGGAAAATAAAATATATCCTGTAATGAGTTCGCCTGTATGGGATAGGTCAATTTCTTGAATCCGGCGGCTGACTCAAAGTCAAAACGCGACAAGCCATTCTTTATCAATATATCTCTTTCGGCCGGAGAAAAAGTTCCCGTACCTGCCGGAATCTGAATCGTGAGATCCTTTTCCACAATAAGCGTATCCAGAATGGATTCATTATTCACTTTCGGCAGAATTTTATACTTCATTTTTACCGTACAGGATGTACCTGTTTCCAGGTTACTAATGAAAAATCTGGGATCTTCACCCCGCTCTCCCGTTACTGTTTTTCCGTCTTTATCGGTATACTCATACGTCAGTCCGTAGTAAGACAACAGTAATGAATTTAATCCGGCAGGCCATTCAATAACTGCGGAAGAAGGGGATGTCGTGATTCGTGGAGATGTGATCACCACGGACTCCAGATCGGACAAGGTAAAAGGTATCAGAGCGATTTCCTGTGATACCGATTTATTATCGTATTCATCCATGGTATAAATGAAGAACCGGTAAATTTTAGCTTGTGTTAATCCGGTTATATTTACCCATGACCTTAATTCGTCCAGAACGATTTTTTCCTCGTCGTATTCTACCACCATTTTCTTGGCTTTTCCCATCTTTATCTGATCGGAAGCTATGCGTCCGGCTTTCAGAAGGTCTATTTCAACCCGCTCATAGCCGATATGACCGGCAATTGTATCAAATTTGGCCGGATATACGATTTCACCATAGTACTTTTCTGTTTTTTCATGCATACCTTCGCACGAACAAAGCAGTATAATACCTGTTATAAAGAACATTATATTATATTTCATACGATTATTTATTTTTACATTAATATTGTATGGGTTGAACCTATTTGTTCGCTTTCCTGCCGAATAGGGTTATCTCCGATAAACAGTTCGCATCTTCAAGCGTGTAATTGCCGCTGAAACCTTTCACCGCTTCATAACGGAACCAACGGGTCGGTTTGGTATATTGCGGATTATCCGGATAAAAATAAGCCATATCTCCGGCTTCGCCTAAGCGTACAAATTCAATCTCGCTGAGACCCATCGGAACCGGTATGGTATGTTCGTTAATCGGCCCGCTCCATGAATTGGTTTCATCATCCCAAATATACAGCCTGAAAATACCGACATTTTCGGATTGATAATACTGTCCCCTGTTGACATTCGCTAACCCTCCGGAATGACGCTGAACCGTAATGATACGGCTTAGTTCGTAATAATCGCCTAAGTCGATAATAAAATTCCACGGCATATTTCCGTCCGCACTCCTTCCGGTCCGCCCTCTGGAGTTTGTATGCATAAAGTTCAGATTGTCACCACGATCAATCACATCATCAATCACATACCGGTTGCGTCCTTCCAGACCGTCGCCAAAACACATCGGGATACCGCCGATGGAATCATTCGCATTGGGTAAAACCCAGTTCTCCTTTGGAATCCTGATATCTTCCAGTAAAGTGAATTGTCCCTGATCCATTGTTTCGGTGATGTTACCATAGGAATCCTCGACCCTTATTTTGACATGAACAGGCTCGTCGGACGAGAGATAAAGGTCATTTACAAATCGTCTGTCCGTTTCAAGATTGGAAGAAAATACATTTGTAAATGAATACGATGTCCCGTCCTGCGTATAACTGAAATCAATATATACATTTATATTTTGCTGCAATTCGTTTTCCCAGTCCACCAGGAAAGAGCTAAAGCCCGGTTTGACGTCAATCGATTTCGCCACTCTCGTATAAGCCGGTTCTAACGGGGTTACCATTACATTTACCGGTTCGGAGCGAACCCCGTTTCGGTTTACCGCATATAAACTGACGGTATATTCTTTAACATCCGAAAAACCATAAACAGAGAGCGAATCTTTATAAAAAGAGGACGAAAACAGGAATGTCTGATTTTGCTCATTCGTATATTCCGCTTCCACCTGCAACAGATCTTCGTCCGCAGGAACGGTATAAAAGAGTTTGACGCCTCCGTAAAGCGGTTCATACGTAACACCGGAAACTTTTCCGGGAGGATTGCCGCTTCTTTCCGGCTCATACCTTCCTTCTTCCTTACAAGCATTTGCACATAGCAAAAATGAAAGTGCAAATAATAGATATTTCATTTCTTTCATAAGTTCATCATTAATTTATTTTTCAATCAAAGTATTAAGGATTTTGTTTTTCCATCCTGTTGCATGAATTACCAACCCGGATTTTGAATCAGATTTCCATTTGTATTCAGTTCTTCCAGATAGATAGGCCATAAACAATCGCGTATGGAAAATTTACGTGTCTGTTTAGCTTCCAATACAAAGAATGTTTGTGCCGTTCCCCCGTCATGC
>DOZP01000101.1:8323-13272 GCA_003517945.1 Porphyromonadaceae bacterium
CCATATCACTTCCACGTCAGGAATACCCGCTCTTCTACGTACTCTGTTTACCAGATCATAGACTTCCTGCGAAGGCCCGTTATATTCATTTAACGCTTCGGCTTTCATCAGGTACAAATCGGACAAACGAACAATCGGATAGGGATATTTGATCGTCCTTTGCCATGCGCCGGATTGTGATTCCGGATGAACAAATTTTTTCAACGCGATACCGGTACAATAATAATCGGTTATATGAGCTGAGGAGTTAAAACCTCCGTCTTTTCCCTGATACATCATCGTATTGATGCGTACCGTGTGGGTGCGCCAATATCCCCCGGTAATAGCCATATTTGCATAAAAGCGGGGCTCCCGGTTAAGATACATCTGAAGTGTTTCACTACCCGGCTGTAAAATTCCGTACAGTTCTTTGTATGCGGGATCGTTCTCTCCGGGCGTTACGACGATGTCGTACATTTTATTGGCGTCGAACGTCAGGTCTTCATCAATAGGTAATCCGTTTTTAGTATAATATCTCTCAAGCACCTGGTATGTAGCGCCCATCCATTGCCATGAAAACTCGGCCGCATTTACTACACCATCGCCATATCCGGCAGGAAGGCGCATATTAGTGGAAGATGACAATTCTCCCTGCTGGTAATAATTGATATTGGAATTACCCCAGACAAGTTCTTTATTCCAGGGATCGCAGACGATCATCCGGTTATTATATAAAACCTGCATATTTTCTCTGTTTTCGGCAAAAGCCTGCATATCATAAAGGAAAGGTTCTTTTTCATAAGTATACATCGCTTTCCCATTGGCTTCGGCTATTGCAATCGCTTCCGTTAAAGCGTCAATCGCCTCTCTCCATTTTTCATTGTCGTATTCCATCGGGAAAAAAGGCTGTCCGTCGTGATCGTAAAAATCTCCGTAATACTCTCTGTTTCCGTTATAGAAAGGGCTGGCTCTGAAAAGTAACACTTTCGCTTTGATTGCCTTAGCTGCAATCTGGTCAACCTGTCCCAAATTGTTTGAAAGAGCACGTTCACTCAGGTCGGGAATAGCTTCATCCATCAGATTGATAATAAAATCGAAGCATTCTTCCACTTTCGAACGCGAACGGAACAGGTTTTCGCTGGATGCATCCGGATCAATCACCCCCTCGGCAGGTAAAACAATCGGCCCGTATCTTTGTACCAGCAGCCAACAGTAGTATGCTTTCAGAAACTTAACCTGCGCCTTCCAGTCTTTTATTTCTATTTCCGTCATATCCCGTACCAGATCAATATACTGTAAAAATACTTCACATTGATTAAGACCTCTGTAAAGATGCTTGCCGCCACCGGATCCGGTCCATAAGCCCAATAACGGATCATTCGACGTTTGCAACCCTCTCATGATCCGGATAGACCTCAGATATCCTATGTCGTCGCCAAGATCAAGACGGCCGATAAATTCATCTCCCAGCGACCAGGTAGTCGCGTGTGTGTCGGATTCGGCCGGTAAATAGTTATATACCCGCGCCAATGCATTATACGCACTCTCTTTTTTCGTAAATATTTCTTCGAGTGTCAATGTATTATCCGGAACAACATCAAGATAATCAGCACACGAAGAAAGCAGCGTCGTCAGTGCAATTCCGTATAGAATGGTTTTGAATCTTTTCATGTTTATTTTGACTTAAAATATTAAAAACTTAATTGAATACCGATATTATATCGCCTGTTGGGAGGGTACCCCAAGCCGGCTCTTCCCATTTCCGGATCCCATAACTTAAATTTGCTCAACACAAATAAGTTTTCCAGTGTCAGATAGATACGGCAGTTCTGAAGTCCGATTTTCTGCCATCCGTCAATGTTATATCCTGCTTCAATTTGTTTCAGGCGAAGGAAAGAACCGTCACGCAGCCACCAGGTCGATTGTTGCTCGTTATTTGAAACCGGCATAGTCGACAGACGGGGCCAGAACGCATATACATTCGGATTTGTTTCACTCCAATAGTCATCGGCGACAATCTGAAGAGCATTTCGCCGGTTGACAAAGGGAGCGATCCCTTCGGTTTTATATATTCCGGGATGGATAAAGAAAGAAACCATTCCGTTTCCCTGAAAGAAAAATGAAAAATCCATCTTTTTATAACCGGTAGACAGCCCGAGTCCGTATTGTATTCTGGGAGTAGTAGGATATCCCAAAGGCACTTTGTCATTATCATTAACCACCCCGTCACCATTGACATCCTTGTATTTGATATCTCCGGCCATATACGAACCATAGCTCTGTGTCGGCGAATTAGAGATCTCTTCTTCGTCAACAAACAATCTCTCGGCTATCAGTCCCCATTCCTGCTTGACATTATGCCCTAACCGTTTGCGGTATTCGTCCGGATAATCTTTTTCATCCAGTTGGGTATATTTATTATCGGCAAAAGTCAGGTTGGCGCGCCCCTGCATCCAGAAATCATTGCTGAAGAAATGAGAATAATCAATCGATCCGTCAAATCCCCATGCCTTTAATTTTCCGACATTTCCCATAATATCCGCTTCAAGTCCCGCAGTAGCCGGGAAATTTTCTCTTTTCATATAGATATTCTTTCGTCTTTCACCAAATAGTTCCGCCTGAACTTTCAATCTGTCTTTGAAAAAACTAATCTCCGCTCCGGCGTTCCATTTAGTAGAGATCTCCCACGTAATATTCGGATTGGCATAGCGGTTGATTTTATATCCGCCATACGAATTCATAAAGGATTCTCCCCAACGATAACCGTAGTCAAAAGGATCGTTGGTACCAGTGTAGATCTGGATATCCGATAAATAGAAAAAACGATCTTTCCTTTCCGCAATGGCATCATTACCGATTTGTCCGATACTGCCCTTCAGTTTCAACGTACTGACAATATCACGCATCGGTTCCCAGAATGATTCATTCGAGATTAACCATCCTCCGGCAATGGAGGGGTAAAAGCCGAAACGCTTGTGTCCGTCAAATTTTTCGGAACCGTTATATCCGAATGCAAATTCAAGAAAATAGCGTGTATCGTAATCGTACGTAAGCCTTCCCGATACGCCGGTATTTTTTTCGGGCAGGGTTTCATAAATAGAGGTACTTGATCCGGAGGTGAGCAGATTCTCTTCCATCGTTCCGACCACCATCGCGCCGATATTATGCACATCAAACTGCCGCATCCAGGTGGCGCGGGCCTCAATATAATACCTGAACGTTGCATTACGCCCCGGGTCGACATCTCCGAGATAAGCCTGTCCGGAATTCGGGTTGAGGCACCATAACGTATGTTCTCCCGTTATCTGATTATATGATTCCAGGTCATAGTAAAAAGGCTCATAAGTACGCGTACTGGTATACCTGGTCCAGTTGTCGACAGAACCTTTCAACTGTACTTTTAATCCTTCGGTAATAAATTTCAGATCCTGAAACAAAGTAGCCTGTGCCACTATTTTGCTTTCATTACGATCGGTATACCCTCTTGTCAATTCCGCATAGGGATTTCTTTTTCTTCCGCCGTTCACATAGGTATTTCCGAACAAGGTGTGCGTCGTAAACTCATTGGCAGCGTCCGGCTCAAAAACGGCCGGAAAATCTACCGGATTACTGTTCATTATATCACCGAAGATACCAACTGTCGCAGAAGGGCGTTCCGTATCATCCGGATCTTCCCAAGGGCCGGTCTGCCTTTCAAAACGACCATTCACCTGCGTTTCCAGGGTGGTCGTCGGCGTCAGTTTAAACGTAACATTCGAACGAATATTGAAACGACTAATATTGATGTTGTTATTGTAGTTATTGCGTGGGTCTACTTTCAATAATCCGGTTTCGTGTTCAAAACCTCCGGCTACATAATAAGTCGCAACCTGGCCTCCGCCCGATACATTTATATTCGCTTTGGTATTCATTGTTGAACGCTTGAATATCTCATCATACCAGTCCACATTCGGATAAATCATCGGATTGACGCCATCTATGGTCGATTGTATTTTTTGTTCGCTGTAAAATGCACCCATCAACGGGTTTCTTGTCATTTGTGCTTCATTATACATGCGCATATAAGTAACACCGTCTGTCAGTTTCGGTATTTTTGTGGGAGTTGCGATATGATTATCTACACGAACGCTAAGTTTAACCGGCCCTTCGACTCCTCTTTTGGTCGTAACCAGAATAATACCGTTTGCTGCGCGTGAACCATACAACACGGTTGCCGAAGCATCTTTCAGAATGGAAAAGCTCTCGATATCATCGGTCTGCAAGCGTGCCAGATCGTCTGTTGTCATTTCGAAACCGTCGATAAGAATCAGCGGGTCGGTTTTGTATCCGAAAGTAGTAACACCACGGACAAAAAATTGTGCGTTGTCCCTTCCCGGCTCTCCGGATGTCTGATAAGATATCAATCCCGGAATTCTACCTGCCAAAGCCGTAGTTAAATTAGAAGAAGGGATTTTAAGGTCAGATACTTTTACCGTTTCAATAGAAGCTACGACACTTTGCTTCTTTTGTTGTCCGAAAGCGACAATGGTTACTTCCTCAAGCATTTCAACGTCATCGTACAAGATAATTTCAATCACATTTCGCTGGTCAACAACTTGTGTAACGGGTGTTTTCCCGACATAAGACACTTGCAGTGTGTCTCCGACCGATGCTTTTATTGAGAATCCTCCGTCGACATCGGTAGTTGTACCCTGGGTAGTTCCTTTCACAGCAACAGCAACACCCGGCAAACCGGAGCCATCCACAGCATCTTTTACAAGCCCTGTGATCGTTTTGCTTTGAGCAAAACCAATACAATGAATGGAAAGGAAAATGAAGATGCTAAAAAATTTATATTTCATAATACACGTTTATTATTAATTGGTTTGATTTAAGTTTTCTGTCATTCTGTTTCTGAAATCATATTTCTATAAAAAAGTCAGAAGAATGTACTCCGTCCGCGGATTCTTATTTTAGGGCGATAGTTGGTT
>DOZP01000321.1:0-7113 GCA_003517945.1 Porphyromonadaceae bacterium
TAATACAACTTGTCTACGCATACGGAACGTAACCAGTCATTAAACTCCCCGTTTGCCCCGGAAAGGGAACTATCGTGGTAAAAAGAATACCATTGTCCTTTGTATTCTACTATGGAACCATGATTGGTATAGCTATTTGTCGGTTCCATATAAATCCCCTTATGTTCCCAGGGGCCCAACGGACCGTTACTTACGGCATAACGCATACGGTTATCCCCTTTTATACCATCATTCCAATTATCATCATGATTATCGGAATAGGACAGGTAATAAATATTATTACGCTTATGTACCCACGGCGCTTCATGAAAATCTTCCAGCCCTTCTATGACCATCATCTCCCCTTCAAGTTCCATCATATTATCTTTTAATTTACCGGCCATGCAACGGCCGCCGCCTCCGTGATAAATATATGCCTGTCCGTCGTCATCGACGAATACATGGGGATCTATTAACGGCTCCATTCCTTCTATATAGCCCTGAACGGCAAAATCCCGATCGGGATACCGGCTGGTCGCCACTCCGATTTTCCATGAATGGTTCCAATCCGTATCGCTGGGATGCGGAAAGTAAAAGAAATAGGTTCCGTTTTTATAGACACAATCAGGCGCCCACATGAAACCGCCTTCGGGCCTGCCCCACGGTACCTGGCTCGAACGCAGTATTTCTCCATGATCAACCCAGTTAACCATATCATCCGTTGAAAATACATGATACCGGTCCATCAGATCGCATCCCCTGGGCGGAGCTATGTCATGGGAGGCGTAGACATACAACCTTCCGTCTTCCCAGACACGCGCCGAAGGGTCTGCCGTATACAGGTGGGTTATAAACGGATTACCGGCTTTCCTTTGTCCGCCTTTGCAAGAGGTGTTCATCCATACAAAACCGATTAATAACGCTCCGGCCACTATCTTACCGGAAGAAATCACCCGGTTGTTTTTTCTAATGCTGAATTTCTTTTTCATTTGATTTATCATTTGTCAACAATAAAAGATCCTGTCATTCCCCTTCCCGGAGGAAATCCGGAACAACAGAATCAATAAATCTTACGGAACTTTCACTTCTATGATATCAGAGAAATTATGTTTCTTGTAGCTGTCGTCGACCCTGGCACCCAGCCTCACGTAAAAGGTACGGCCCGGTTTCAGGTTCGGGATGGTCATGGTATACACTTCATCGCCCACACCGTCCGTAAAATTTTTATTAATTTCAACTTTATTATTATCGGAATATTCGGTAATGTTACCATCTCCCACAAATCGCGTAATTGCCACGAAAGGTTGTATGTCAATCACCTTTGGCAATCCTTCGGTAACGGGCGCTTCTATTAGNNTATCCTTCCGGAGATAGTCAGCGTTGTTCCTTCCAGCCGGTGGTCGACAATCCGGAGCTTCAGGTAAGGCGTAACCGTAAAATCCTGTACGGTATGTTCCTTCAATTCTACTACTACGGTATCTCTTACCGGCCAGAACGCCCCGTTCACCGGCAACACTTTGTATATTCCGGCAAACAGTTTATTGTTATTAAATGTGCCGTCGTCTTTTACGTTGACCGTCTGCGGACTTGGCGTTTCGTTCCAGCTCACTTCCCACATTCTGATATCCAACCCTTTGGAGGTCATAATAAAATTCTCTCCCGTGGTTGCATCAATAATTTTGCCTGAAAACCTGGCCGAAGGCTCGTCGTAGTTATCATACTCACATGAATAAAAACCACATACGAAACATGTCAGCACGATGATGTTTACTATCTTTTTCATACGATTATTTATTTTTACATTAAAGTTGTACGTCAGTGATTCGGATTATTCGGATACAGGTTCGGATTTTTATTCAATTCGCCTCCCGGTAATCCTTCGTAATAGAAACGTTTGTTGAACGTAAACCGGTTGCCCGTATACGCCTGTTCTTCGTCTAAGAAAATATATTTTTTCTCATCGTATATATAATAGGGATAGAGCGCATTGAATATCGTATTATCCAATATTTTGTCCGCAATTCTCCATCTTCTTATATCCCACCAGTAATGATTTTCAAAAGCCAACTCTTTACGGCGTTCGTTACGGATGATTTCCAGTCCGTTGCTGTCGTCATTAAAATTTGTTTCATTGAAATCAAAGTCATTACTGAATGTTGCAGCATCTACCGGTTTTGCTCCGGCGCGTTCCCGCAATTGATTGATACAATCCATCGCGTCGTTTTTCTGACCCAATTCAAAGGCGGCTTCGGCGCGGTTTAACAGGACTTCCGCATACCGGAGGGCAATCCAGTGAGTCGTACTGCGGTATAGCCCGCAATCGTCTTTCGGCTTGTTGTAATCAATAAATTTGCGCATATAAAATCCGGAGCGGGTATTATCGCCGTCAGGACTTGTGTTGACACCGCAAAGTCCGATGACACGCATGTCCGGGTCTTTGGAATACGTGATATGCGAGCCGGAAGCCAGTTCCAGTCCCCGCCGGTCGTTCACATGCGTAGCAACCTCTTCTGCGGCGGCCCTGTCAAACGTATCATAGATACCTCTCTGGATATCGAATGTCAATCCGCGAAGTTCGTCGTCGGGAAAATAAACAATCGCACGCAACCGTGGTTCTACGCCGTCCCGGATTTCACCCCGCTCTTCGAAACGAATCGGATAGCCGTTGTCGTCCGTCACCCGGATGTTTCCGCCGTCGAATAGCCGCATCAATTCGTAGTTCGGATACGCGCGCGACAAACCATCGGCAGTCATGTAGCGGCAAGTCAGGGTCGCGTCCCAGCTATGCGCCGTATTCGAAGACAACGAATATTCGCGGGTCAGCAGGTTTTCCGGACTATCCGTATCCAGGAAAGTCTCTACGTAATTGGCAATCTTATCCTCATAATTGTCCGAAAATTTCTTCTTATACAGGCTGTAATGTCCTTCTACTCCTTTTGCCGCCTCATAGGCCTGTTGGAAAAAGTATTGCGCTTCGGAAGCCGGTATACCGACAAATCCCCGGTCGCGGGCCTCGCCCTCTACAAAATTGACCGAACCGTATTTGGCTATGGTTCCCGCATACAACATCGCCCTGGATTTCATGGCCATGGCCGTATACTTATTGGCACGGCTACGTTCACTGCTTTCACCCATCAGTTCAACGGCCCTGTCCAGATCCTCGCCGATAAATTTCCAGCAATCCACTTCCTTGTCACGGGGTACCTGCAATTCTTCCAGACTCTGTTCCGGATAGTTCTGTACGGTTTTCACCAACGGCACGCCTCCGTATCTTTTAACCAATGCAAAATAGATAAACGCCCGGCAGAAATAGGCCTCACCCAGATAATGGTTGATTGTACTTTCCGGTACGGAACCTTGCGCAACTTCCGGCATGGCCTGGATGAAATGGTTGATATTACGTATCCAATCGTATCCCCAGTATCCGAAACCGCCTTCATCCGCATTTCCCCAGAACGGGCCTAACATTTCACCGCAGATGCCTCCCAGATTTTCGAATTGCTGCCAATCGCGCCTGAATCCTTTGTCGTTTCCGTTCCGGTAATAAAAATCCTCAATAGGCATGTTTTTGTATACATTGGCCATATAAGTTTTCAGCCCGATTTCATTCGTCATTAAATCCTGGTCTTTGATGATGTTCAACGGCGGAACATCCAGACTTTCGCAGGAAGTGAATATGAAAAACAAAATTCCCGTTATTGATATTACTATTTTCTTCATCTTGTTACTGTTTAAAAGGTTACTTTTACACCAAAGTTATACGTCCTGTTATTCGGATAGTAATATCCGCCCTGTGAATTATTCCAGTCGTCGTTGTTCACGGTCTGTCCCGGATGTTCGGGGTCGTAATTATCCAACCCTGTAAAAGTAAGCAGGTTGTACCCGCTCACATAGATCCGTAATCCTTCTATGCCGGTGTGGCTCAGTATTTTCTTCGGCAATGTATAACCCAGTTCGATTGATTTCAGCCTCAGATAGGTTGCATCACTCACGGCACGCGTACCGTCTTCGAGCGGAGAGCCCATCGCGGCGTAATAACCGGACACCCATTGCGTATTGGGGTCGAACACATCATCACCCGGATTGGCCGTATGCCACCTGTCGAGGAAACGCACCATCACACCGCGTCCGTACATTAAAGGTTCGTGGTATTGTTCTTCGTACCTGACATAGAACATCGATGAACCTTGTAATAATATACTCAGGTCTATGCCTTTCCATTCGGCGCCGATTGTCGAACCGAAGTTTATAAGCGGCATGGAGTATGTTGCAATCGGATGATTATCCTGATCATCGATAAAACCGTCTCCGTTCCAGTCTTTATAATAATAATCTCCCGGAACCACATTCTGATTGCCACCGCCGGTATTGATGGTATGATTATAGATTTGTTCATAGTTGCGGAACTGCCCTGCATATTCCCTGCCCCACCATATACCCGTCAGGCGGTTCTGCAAAGAGTTTCTCCACTGGTCATACGAATTACCGAACGGATTTTGTTCTTTGTATTTCCATTTGGTGCGCGCGTAAGCCATGTTTGCATTGATATAGTAACTCACATCGCCCAACTTGTTACGGTGCGTCAACGTTACTTCATAACCAAACGTGCGGTCGCTTTCAAGGTTTTCCTGCGGAAGCCCGACCCCTATCGTACCGGGAAACTGTCCCTGCGGCCGTTCGAACAATCCGTCCCGGTTGCGGATGAAATAATCGAATGTTCCGCCCAATTTACCGCGCCACAGATCAAAATCAAATCCGTAGTTGACCGTTTCCGATGTTGTCCACGTTAAATACGGGTTTATCATTCCGCGCGACTCCACGCCGTTCGTAAACCGTCCGTCGAAAATATAACCGTTGTTCGGATAGTTATACCCTGCCACATGTTGGTAGTTTAACGCACCGTCGTCTCCCATTTTTCCGTATGAAGCTCTTATCTTCAGATTGTTAATAAACTCAAGAGCCGATGCATTCCGGATAAAAGACTCTTCACTGATACGCCATCCCAAAGAACCTCCCGGAAAGAAACCCCATTGTTTTTCCGGAGAAAATTTGCTGGAACCGTCATAACGGAAACTAAAATCAAACAGGTATTTGTCTTTGTATCCGTAGTTCAGTCTTCCGACGAATGCTTTCCGTACGTCATGCCAGGGAAACCCTCCATGTCCGCGCTGATCCGCATCCACACCCGCAGCGATATACGGAAGTTCCAGTTCTACATTCCTCTGTGCCCAAAAGTCTTCGCCTTTGGCATTACTTTCTTCGTAGAGAACCAATGCATCGACACTGTGAGTATCTATAAATGTACGCGTATAGCTTACCTGGGTTTGAAACAAGGTATTCGTGCTCTCCCAATACCTGCGTGTCACATAAGAAGGCGATTGCAGCGCCGTACCGTTGTATGTGTCATTCTGCGGATCATACGTATAAAGGTAAAAAGCACGGTTATATTCTTTTTCGGTAGAATGGTTGAAATGAAAATTGTACATACCACGCACCTGTAAACCTTCTACACCCGGAATATCATATTCCAATACGCCTTGTGTCTGTATATTTCTCTTTTTGTTATCTTTATAACCGACCATATCGCTTCGCTGCCAGGCTACCGGATTGTCATGACGGTCTTCATAATCAAAATAATCCGGATTGTTATTTGCATATACCTGATATGTGGGGGCGACGTTCCACGCCGCTTTCATGATTTCCCACATCGACCTCCTGGGCTCGTTTTTATTATCCATGTAGGCGGATATATTTACCTGCGCCCGTAAACGGTCGGTTATTTTAATATGATTGTTTGAACGGAGGTTCCAGCGTTCATAATTAATATCCCCGGACTGCAATATCCCTCCCTGTTCCATATAGCCTAAGTTGAAGAAATACTGCACCTTATCTCCTCCTCCGCTGATATTGACATTATGTTGTTGCTGGGAAGCGTTATCCTTCAACGTTTCTTTTGCCCAGTTAACAGATTGCCGTTGCCCGCTGTCGTACAAATCAAAATCGGCATCGAGGAAAGTCGGAGAACGTTGGGCTATGAAATTTCCGCCAAAGTCCCTTTTTACCTTTTCATTTGTGAGGGCCATATAATCAACGGCTTTTGCATTATCAGGCATGTAAAGGAAACGCTGAATCCCATAATTAAACTGGTAATCTATCCGGAACCTGCTTCCGGCTCCCTTTTTGGTAGTTACAAGGATAACACCGTTTGCCGCACGCACGCCATAGATAGCCGCAGTACCGTCTTTAAGTACGGAAATACTTTCAATTTCATTCGGATCCATACGGTTGAACACTTCATTCCCCTGCGGAACCCCGTCAATCACAATCAACGGGCTGCCGAAACCGCGGATATCAAATTTCGTCCGGTCGAAATTTCCCGGTTCGGCGCTTTTTTGCCAGACGCGCACCCCCGGAAGTTTGCCCGTCATCATGTTCACGACATTTTCGTTTTTCGTTATAACCAGTTCATCGCTTTTAATCGCAGAAACAGCTCCGGTCAAAGTCGCTTTTTTCTGGGTACCGTAACCAACCACTACGACCTCATCCAGAATCAGGTTATCATCGTCCAGTTGAATCGTAAAATACGCATTATTCCCGACTGACACTTCTTTTTTCTCATAACCGATATAAGAAATTGTCAGTTTATCCGCAGGCGCTGCCGTCATACTAAATTCACCGTTAAGGTTGGTCACCGTCCCTTTAGTCGTTCCGCTAATGGCTACCGAAGCGCCTGCTATGGGTTCTCCGACAACATCGGTTACCACCCCTTTAACCGTCTTATTTTGCGCGTATGCCAGCGACGGCACGGCAAGACCCATAAACAAAATAAGCATACACCGCCAAACCAGGCCGGCAGCAGATACCTTTGTTTTCATTTTAATTTTTTGCTTGTTTCTCATAACGTGTTTTAATATTGATATTAAACAATAATTTTCTCTTTATACAATTCCCTGATAGATCTAAATTCATGGTCTGCTTTTACCCGCAAATGTAACGTAACACTCTTAAATAGTGTTTAAAAAAGCGCTTAACAAACCCCTTAATTTTTGCATAATTTTTACATTAAGGCAGATTGTGTTTGTTTTTTTTGTTAAATTTCAGGTAATTCAAAAGGAGTAAAATAAAATAACTTTT
>DOZP01000321.1:7143-30350 GCA_003517945.1 Porphyromonadaceae bacterium
ACGCTTTTATACTTGGAAGCAAAGGTTATTTGTTTCATATCAAGCGAACGATCCACGTCGAAAGCGATTATTTTTTCTTCGCCCGGAGCCAACTCATAATGACGCACTTCCGTCGTCCGCGCACCATCAATAAACAGTTGCACTTTGCCGGTATCCATGAGATTTCCCTTATTCGTCACCTTCACCGAAACACGCTTCTTCTCTCCGCCGGAAATATCTTCAACACCCATATAATCCAGTGTAAAATCAGCGGCAAAGGCTTGCGGATAGTCTATCGTAGCGGTCACGCCTTCTGCATCCGATTGAAAGCCGGCACTGTCTTTTATCCTGTCCGCAGCGACATAAGAAGGACTTCTGCCGCCTGCCATAATCTTAAATTCGCCCGGCTCTACCACACGGTCCATGCGGTCGTTGAGCAACGACAACTGATAAGGCGTCAGTGTAAACGTCATGACCTTCGAAGCGCCCGGGGTCAGATATACGCGGTCAAAATCCTTCAATTCCATTACACGGGTCTTGACACTGGCATACATATCCGTCACATATAATTGCACCACTTCGTCGCCGGCGGTTTTTCCCGTATTCGTAACGGTCACTTTCACATCTACATTTCCGGAATGATCTACGGATAGTTCCGGATTCGAGTAAGCAAACGAAGTATAACTCAACCCGTAACCGAACGGGTACAGCGGGTAATATTCCATATCCATATAATAGTAAACCCTGCCGGATGTTTTAAAATTGTAATACAAAGGCAATTGTGCCACATCGCGCGGGAATGTCACCGGCAAGCGTCCGGCCGGATTATAATCACCGAAAAGCACATCCGCCGTGGCATAACCGCCTTCCTGTCCGGGAAGCCAGTTGACCAATATGGCCTCGCAATGCTCCGCGGCATACGTCAGGTTGTAAGGGCGGCCGGCCTGTAAAACCAGAACCACCGGCTTGCCTGTTTCACAAACCGCTTCCAATAACCGTTGCTGGTCGTCCGGCAATATCAGGGTGGCATAATCATGGTTTTCGCCGGATGTCTTCTTCACATCTTTAACGGCTTCGCTTGTAGAACAGTCGCCCAGCACCAATACGGCCACATCCGCTTCGCGGGCAGCTTTTACGGCTTTGTCTATATTCGTATTCAAAGAACCGGTAAAATCACATCCTTTTTCATAAACAACCCTGGTCGCGTCTCCCACGGCCGCTTTTATGCCGGTCAGCACGGACTTTAACTGTCCGGGTTGCAACTTTGCCGTATAATCGCCGGGCTGCAAATCGTCCGCACCGGGACCGATAACAGCAATCGCATTCAGCGATTTCGAAAGCGGAAGCGTATGATCCTTATTTTCTAGCAATACAATCGATTCACAGGCGGCCTTCCGGGCTAACGCCTTATGTTCCGGCGTATTCCAGCCGGGATAAATGTTGTTCCAGTCTAACGGTTTGCTAGGATTATGTTCAAACAATCCGTTACGGAACATCGTATACAGCATCGTACGGCAAGTAAAATCAATATCTTCGATGTTGAGTTCGCCTTTTCTTGCGGCTTCCAGTACGGCCGGGTCGTTATACGTATCGCCGCAATTGGTAGCAATACCGGCTGCCAATGCCTGTTTGGCCGCTTCCACTTTGTCGACCGCCGTATAATGCTTTTTGGCCGTCAGGTTGCTGATAGCGCCGCAATCACTGACAATAAAACCGTCAAATCCCCACTCGTCCCTCAGGATACCTTTCAGCAATTCCCGGCTTTTGGCAACCGGTACACCCAGGTAATCCGAATAAGCCATCATAACAGACTGGCATTTATATTTTCTGATCACATGACGGAACGGAACCAGATGTACCTCGCGCATTTCACGTTCGGACAGTCCCACATCATGCGAATCGCGTCCTCCAAGCGGAGCGCCGTGTCCGGCAAAATGTTTCGGGGTCGTCATCAGCCCTTTCGACTGGTATCCTTTAATCCATGCACCGCCTATTTCGGAAACCAGCACCGGGTCTTCCCCGTAGGTTTCTTCACAGCGTCCCCAACGGGCGTCCTGCACCACATCCAACACGGGCGACCATGCCTGCACGGCATTGGCGCTGACCGTTTCGTCTCCAATCGCCCCGGCGACTTCTTCCGTCAACCTTTTATTCCACGTAGCGCCCATGCCGATTGCCTGCGGAAAAATCGTGGCGCCGCTTCCATACGAAAATCCATGAATCGCTTCGACTTTCATCACGGCCGGTATGCCCAGATGAGGCACGCCCGGTATACCCCAGCCTTCACGTAACAGTTCCATTTTATCATCAATGGTCATTGCGGACAACAAACTCTCTACCCTTTCTTCTATCGGTAAATCCGGGTTCATATACGCCCGCTTTTCCAACGGTATCTGCGCAACTTCCGCTTTCTTATCCTGCAAAAAAACATCGACCCCGTTAATTGTAAAATCTCCGGAGATAATATCTTTTTTGAAAACCATCCGCACGTGCGCTCCGTATTTCGGAGATACGGCCAGTTTGTATTTTCCTTTTGCCTCTTCTACTTCATACGAAACAGGCTTTCCAAGGTTCATCGGGTCGTACGTGATATAAATATCCAACGCTTTTTTCAGTTCCGCCGGCGAAATTTTACTTGCAGTCAGCATCAACCCGTTCACATCTCCCGATTGCTGCAACGTTAACATCAGCCATTGATTTTCTTTCAAATCGTCCCTCGTCATTTTCCAGCCGGATGCGGCATTTTTATCAATGATATGATGTACCGAACCGGGGTTTACGGACGACGTTGCGGAAAGGACCGCAACCTGTTGCGCCTGACAATAAATTGTCGCTAAAAGGAAGAAGGCAATAAAGCATGCCGTTTTTTGTAATTTTGAATTCATAGAGCTGTTTATTTTATAATTATGTTTCATACAACATTTTTAAAATACTGCAAATTAAACGGTTACCTATTAAAAAAAGGCCGCGTACGGCATTAATAAATTCATTAAAATTTCATTAATCCGCATTCCGCAAGCCTGCCTGCTTAACATGCAGGTTAATTTGGCCGTCTTCTTTTATTAATCCCCCTATTTCTAAAATAAAAACTATACTACCGGCTTTCCCGAAAACATTCAAACCGTACACCTGATCTCCTTATTTAAAACACCGGAAAAAGATTGCATGATTCAAAAAAAATGTCTAATATTGTACTCAGCAATTAATAATCAGTATTATTCCGAGGATATGCCAGGGCATTGAATATCTGATAGAACTTCATCTTTGAAAATTTTTTACTTCTATTATCTAATAAATACCGGATGAAAATAAAGCACATACTTCTGATAATTGCGATGGTCATCGTATTCAGTCACACTATATACGGAGAAAACGGATACGGATTATACATAAAAGCGTTTCCTTCCAACGATACGGAAAAAACCTCTCTTGTGCTGGAAAACGGCCAACCTGTCAGGCTGGGTAAAGAAACCTCCGTCTCTTTCGATTTATATGTCCGAAAGGACAACGTCTTCGGAGTGGTGTCCAGAATCATAACGGATAAAAATGATAACATAGACCTTATTTTCACGGTTGGGGAAAACGATAAACGATACCCGATGCTCGTTATCAGGGAATCCGTCTACCTGATATCGCAGGAGGTAAAATGTGAAGAATGGATTCCGGTCCGCATCACGCTATCCAAGGCAAACGACCGGGTATCCATTGAATACAACGGCGTAGAATATACGGAGAAATTCTCATTTTCAGGCATTAACGGAGCAAAAATATCTTTCGGGTTATGCCCGTTTGATGATTTCGTACTTTATGACATCGCATCCGTAAACATACGGAACGTCAGGATATCCGAAGGAAATGACATAAAACGTTTCTGGAAACTGGAAAAACATCATAACGCCACCAGTCTTGATTCCGTGGCGTCTGTTCCGGTCATCGTTAAAAACCCGCAATGGATCACGGATATCCATTCCACCTGGAGAAATGTTTTCTCCGGAAAGGTTCCGGAAAATTCGATGTTCGCCTATAACCGGAAAGACAATCTCATCTACATCGTAGCGCCGGATTCGCGGTCTGTCCAAGTGGTAGACCCGGAAAGCGGTTTTTCGGAAACAATCCGTGTAAAAAGCGGATTCATTTCATCACTAAACGCTTCTAACCAGATTTTTTACGACCCGGCAAAGGATGAACTTGTGACGCACAACCTGAATGAAAATACCACATCCCGTTTTTCGTTTGAAACACAAACATGGAGTAACCGGATAAAACCGACGGAAGATAATGCCTATATCAATAACTCTATCTCTTTTTCCGAAAATGATTCCATGATTGTTTCATTCGGAGGATACGGCTTTTACAAATATAATAATGAAATCATCCGGTTAGACAAGGAGGGTAAAATCATCCGGAAATCCAGATTGCCTGAGATATCCCCCCGATACGCATCTTCTACGGCCATCGTGAACAATACGTTATATATTATGGGAGGCAGGGGGAACAAATCCGGAAGGCAGGAACTTTCGCCTAAGAATGTATACGATTTCTATTCGGTTGACCTTCTGACGGAACAAGTAAACAAAATATGGGAAGAGGAAGATATAAACATCGAATTTCTGCCGGGTGAAAATATGATTTTCGAACCCAATGAAAATTGTTTTTATGTATATACCACCTACGAAGGCGGAACATTGATGAAAATATCGACCGGTGAAAAGGGGTTTAAACAAATGTCGTTTCCGATAAGGGAAAATTTGTCGTATCATTATCTTTATACCAATCTTTATTTCTCTCCCGGAAAAAATAAATTTTACNNACGCATTGGTGAACAAAACCAATACGGATAAATCATCGGAAGTAACTATTTATGCCCTGAATTATCCTCCCCTCCCGGTGTCGCCCGCCGAAACGCTTCCCGTAACGGAGGAAACGGAAACCGGCCATTCCTCTCCTTTCTTATACATCCTGCTGGCAATAGCAGGAATTACCGCTTTAGGCGCATGGTTCTATTTTGCCGGTAAAAGCGCCCGAAAACACCGTAACCCGGCCTCACCCCAACAGACGGAAAAAGACAAACAGCAGGCGCCACAGGGATTTCCCGTACAAACGATGACCGAAAAAGAAGAAACCGAAGCCTATTATGATTTCACGAAAAGTTCGGTTTGCCTGCTGGGAGGATTTTACGTATCCGGCAAATCCGGCGGGAACATCACGGGACAGTTCACCCCTATGCTCAAACAATTACTGATATTGCTGATACTAAACACCGTAAAAGATCCCAAAGGCATTTCCGGCAAGAAACTGATACAAACGCTCTGGTATGATAAAAGCGAAGATTCCGCCAAAAACAACCGGAATGTCTATATGAGCAAACTCAGGTCTATACTGGAAAATACCGGCAATATGGAGATTGTCAACCAAAACGGTTTCTGGTCTGTCGACTTCAAGAATGTCAGATGCGATTACCGGGATGCCATGGAACTGTTTTCCCGGATTAATGAAGCAGGCCATATCAACTCGGGCGAAGTAAGCCGCCTGCTGGAACTTCTACTGAGAGGTGTTCTTCTCCCAAATACGGAACTGGACTGGACAGACAGCTTCAAAAGCGACTTTTCAAACCTTACGATCGATGTTCTCAAACATTTTGTACACGACTCCGACTATCACCTTTCAAACGAACTGAAACTCAAAATCGCAGATACCATTTTCCTGCACGACTATATCAACGAAGACGCCCTCTATCTGAAATGCCACATCCTGTACAACTCCGGCAAAAAAGGCATCGCCAAAACCGTTTACGACAATTTCACCCGTGAATATGCCGCTTCCCTCGGCATTAAATACAAACATTCCCTGCAAGACGTCATCAACGGAAAAATACTGGCAACATAAACCTGATCCGGTCGGATCAAGGATGGGATCATTCGATTATTTTTTCGACGCTTCGGAATGAGCAGGGCGTACCGGCAGTTGGGTTGTCGGGGAAATTTCTTTTCGCAACATTTTTCCGGCCTCTCCCGTCAGCCAGAGATAATGATCCGGTCGGAGACCCGGTTCAAGCGGCACAAAGGTGCTGCCCGGTTGCCCCACCGGTACCTCCGTTGCACATTTGAAGATAGCCGTACCTTCATCTATCTCGTCAAACATTGCGATATAAAGGGAGCCGGCGCCGGCCCGGATAGCTTCGCTCATCTGTTTCCACAAGAAAGAACCTTTGTTGCGGGGTATGCGGGAGCTATCGGGCCCCTTCATATTATTCCAGGAAAAACCGGGAAAAGCCAAGGGTACATAATGGAGATTATTTTCCCTGCACCAGGCAATGTCTTTCCTGATCAGTTCAATAAAGGGAGGATATGTATTTTCATTATACCGCCCTACGAACCAGGGCATCACCACATCACATTTCTTTATCAGTATATGTAATTCGGGATTATTTTCCGTATCGGGCCCAAACTCCCGCCAATAGGTGGGAACACCCAGCAATATGCTATACCCCCGCTTCCGCAAGCCGTCAATGATAATACCGGCTTCTTTGAAACCATAGGCGCGCTTGTCGTTGAATCCGACACCCCATACGGCTACAAGAGGCTTTCCGTTGTGATAAAGATAAGACCGGTTTTCCCGCTTTTTCATTCCGTATTCCTTTTCCAGCCGGTCGATATCGTCAAGCAACACTTTTTCATCTCCGGGTTGCATACCGCTTAAATCATACATTACACTGATCGCCCTGTTATAATTTCCGGCGCAGGTCATGGCCGACCGAAGCACATGATCCAGATGCGCCTTACTTTTCGGCCGTTTGATTTCGCTGATGAAACGCTGCATAAAAGCGCCGTCTATCCCGTATTCCTGCATCCACCGGAAATGCAGGTCGGTAGTAGAGAAGTCATACGAACTGAAGGTATAAGCAGGCGTTCCGTCGCTGAACTTAAACTCCGTTTCGTATAACTTTGCATATTCGCTCACCTCCGGCCAATAATCAACGGAACAGGAGCCCGGTTTAAACCCATCCTTTCCCGTATAATGATACCAGCCTCGCCCGGCCCCGTCGCCCGGAGCGCCGAACCATCCCTGATATCCGGTCATGACAAGCCCATCGTAAGAATCATACGTCAGTTTACTCCCCTGCCCGTATACGACAAAAGGCAACAGCGCTAACACCAACGCCCCTATTCTTTTACACATATCTTTTATTAAAAAAATCACGAGCATACAACACTTATTGAAAAGTTCCCATCATGCGGTAGTAATTTTCCAGTTGGCGGATCATTATTTTTTCTCCCGCGCCGACTTCTATCAAACCCGGACCCTGATCCGCACCATAACCTCCGTAAGCAGCCGAACGGATATCGGGAAGATAGACCGGCCATTTCCCGCCATTCCACGTATAACCGAAAAAAAACGGCACGGCATCAGGTTGTATTTCCCTTTTCCAGTCTATCTGGAACTTAATAAACGGTTCGCCCGGAACCGTCGCAATCACATACCTGCCATTAAAGGCAATAACCGAGAAGTGGACATTGTAATACAGGCTCTTATCATAACGTCCGGTAAAAAACAAAGAGTCGGCATACACTTTCATATCCGGTTTATCAGAAGGATCCGGGTATAACCCGCTCGCCAGTTTTACGGCTTCGACGGAAAGAAGTTTGCCCATACGGTCAATCAGGTCATAATCGGAAGGCCTCGGGTCGTCCGGCCCGGTTCTTCCCCCGTCTTTGAACAGCGGAGCCTGATTACCTCCCCCTCCTTGTACAAATAAACAAGTAACCGTATTATCAAAGGCTTCTTCCGTATATTTTACGGCATATCCCACATAATCGGCAGAAATCTCAAAATTGTTCCACGCTACATCCGGATGACATGCATAATTCATAATAAGCGCCTTCGGCTTGCCCGCCATATCTTCCAGTTTGATAACTCCCACAGCAGGGTCTACCGGCCCGTGAGGAATACGCTCGGGGTTTACGGCACGATAGTGTTCATCGCCCAACCATGATTCGCGGGCGCGACCGTCGTTCCTCATAATCAAACGATTAAAACTTAACTGTGGAAAAGAACGGTAACCGCCGGATATACGCGCTTCAAACCTATTGCGGACTGCCTGCTCCACTATGGAAACGATTTGTTTTTCCAGCCATTCCTGCGGAGCCCTTTCGGACGAATGGGTATGCTGCGGACAAAAATAGACTTCCTTCAGTTCAAACCGCTTCTTCAATAATTCCGCCAGCGAAACATTGGTATATCCGCCCAGATCCAGCGCTACAAAAGCGATCCGCGCCCCATCAACCTCTAAAACAAGGCTTCTTGCATATAGGGAGTCGTGAACAGGATACTTCGGTTGCGGAGGCGTAATATTTATTTTTGCTGTTCCGGCAAGCAATTTTTCTCCTGCAAAAACCGGAGAAAACAGTTGAGCCATGCCATTCAAAAAAATGAAAATCAATACTATTCGGATACGTTTCATGGGTTATAGGTTTAAATTTATCAATAACTAAGCGGGCGTTTTATTCATTGGGTTTCCGGACGCTCGAAACTTACCCGGATTGTTTCCAGAAATTCTGTTCCGTTACTACAACTGAAGGTACTCCTGAAATCATTTTTACCGCCTTCTTCTATTTTCAACACAAGGCGGTTCCATCCCTGCTGCAAAGGCAGTTCGATATAGTCGCTTTCACTCTGTCCTTTTATATTTCGTTTAACGGACGTTCCGTTTACCGCCAGGTCACTTTCCCGCGCATGGACAAACAAACTCAACTTCGGCATATCCGGTTCGATCAACAGATCATCCAACGGCCGGTTGCTCCACACCCAAAACTCAACTTCGAGCTTATTGTCTGCTGTTTTCTTTAATTTATTTTTAGCGCTCTCCGGAAAATGCAACGCACCGTCGCGGATAAAAAACAGGTCTTCGACATCACCGGCCGGTTTTTCACATACGACACCTGCGTTTTCCAGTATTTTAGCCAACGTATGGAACCCTTTTTCCGAGTTGGCAAACTCCGTAAGCGTACTGATATAGATATCCGAACATTTGCCGCTATACTTAATAAATGCCGGGGCGGGCCCTTTCCGTTCGTTTTCGCTGCGGACGGTTGCCGCAGTTTTGATTTCTTCCGGACGCTTATTCCATTTCCGCCAGTCGGTGTTGCACGCGTTCAACAGTACCTGCGCCTCATTGACAAGCGAACCGGAAAGGCCGTATAGGGACGCGTCGGCGCGCTGCACTTCACAAAAATAAAAATCCGAATTACGTAAACCTCTCATCCACGATTTCGATACGGGAATGAAAGAAGATATGACACGGGGTTCCACATACAGGGGAAGCGGCAATAAATGCCGGTAACTATCAGCCGTTTCGGGTGTTATCCCCCAAATCCATACATCCGCCCCTTTCGCCGCCTGCTGTCGCAGGTTCTTTTCACGGACGGCATTCAGCCGGATACTTCCGTCAATAATGAACAGCGAGCCGGACGGGGATACTGTTTGAGTGGAAAATCTCACCCCTTGTTTTAGCAGGAGATTTTTCAACGACGAACTTTCTTCACCAACAAAAAGCACATGATCGTATTTTGCCTGAAAGCCCGGCGCAAAAACATTTCCGTCTTTCACAGTCGGGTCAGCCGACCGTTCCGGATACGATGTGCCGGATACACCAGCCGTTCCTGACGGGCCGGCTTGTTCCGTCGCCGGGCCAGCCCATACCGACCATGCCGGCCCGTCAGGAGCATTGGCCGCCCTGATAGCATCGAACATGGGCCATGCCGCATACAAAGGGAGCGCGGGGTCATAACCCGGGTTAAAGGTGGAGCAGTAAGGGCCTATCCGTTCGGGTTGCATACCCGGAACGCCTTCCGTATAATTCTCGAAAAATATACCGTCGCCGGCCAGCGAGGGCGTTGCGGTGAGGTCTTTTTTTCCGAAAGGAAGCGGTCTCAACGCATACCATGCCAGATTAAACACCGACACGTACGATGCATCCATACTGCGCTGATTGGCAATCAGGTGATAACATTCGCCGGCAAGCCCTTCCATACGTCCCTGTTGGGATTCATAAGCGCGCTCACCGTTATATTTAGATACTTGTTCGGGTGTTCCGTAGTAGGCCATGCTATGTTCGCCTATGCCCCACGGCTTTCCGATTTCCACCCAGTGTTTCATTGAATTCATATCGCCGTAGTGCCCGACCGTTACGGGAAGTATACCGTCGCCGTCGTCTTCGCCGTCACTTGAAATCCACGGACGCGTCGGATCGTTTTCCGTAACAATTTCAAGCCACTCTTTCCATGCCTGTATCTGTGGTTCCATCAGGTCCGGACGGTTGAATACATGGTTGATCACCGGTTTGTTTTCATTACTTACACTCCAACCGAAAACGGAAGCGTGGTTGCGGTCTCTTACCACAAACCGCCGGATATGTTCTTTACAGGCTTCCCAGAATTTACCGGAGTCCATTTTCGGCCCTCCGTCACTGGCCCATATCGCCGTTTCGTTCATAACACATATACCCATTTCATCCGCCATATCCAGGTAAAAACGCGGATATGTCTGTGCATGCGGACGCACGGCATTTCCATTGGCATCTTTAATTGCCGTAAACCAAGCCCATGCATACCGTCGCGTCATTTGCGGCACACCCATAAAATGCCAGGAGTCCCCCTTCAACTCGTAAGGTTTGCCGTTCAGGCAATGGTTTGTCCCTTTTATCGTCCACTCACGCCAGCCGAAACGTTCGTATTTCGTGTCTACCGTCTGTTTTTTATGATCCAGATTCAGTATCAATGCATACAGGTTCGGCACATCGGGCGTCCAGAAGTCCAGTGCGCCTGATTCAACCGGTATATTTATGACCTGTTTTATCGCCTGTCCGGCCTCCACGGTTATTTTTGTTTGCGGCAGGTTCAGGGCTGTTTGTCCCAGTTCCCACGCGGGCACAGGAGCCGAATGTATTTCACGACCCGCCTTGTTCAGCCATTTGTTTACAACTCCCTGCAAAACAACACTTTCTTTCCGTCCGGAACAGTTATTTACAGTAACTTCCAGTTCCAACCGGTTCTCCGAAACATACGGCTTCACAAAAATATCTTCCACATATATCGGGGGAACCGATATCAAATACACATCCTGCCATATTCCCGCAATATGGTATCCCCACATCGAACCGGCAGGCACAATCCGCCGGCCGATTGTCGAATTATCTTCAAACAACGACTGGCTACGCACGCCGACCCGTATTTCAATTTCTTTGCCCGGCTCTGCTATGCCGGTTATATCTGCCTGAAAAGGCAAAAACAAATCAAAATTTTCCGCTACTTTCCGATTATTCACATACACCTCGGCATATCCGGCTATCGCTTCAAAATGCAATTTGATGATTTGATCCGACCAATCCGCGGGAACAGTGACGACCTTTCGCATCCATGCCATTTTTACATCGTCCCATGATGAGGGATAAGAAGGAAAATTCCGGTGGTCAGGCCCGGCCAAATCCCTGTTGGCAAAGGTGTTTATATTCCACGGCGAAGGTATTTTTATTTTTACGTCATCCCACGCGGCGGATGGTTCCGGCAACTCCGGCGCAACGCCTTTTCCCTGCTTATAATCCGGCGGAAGAGGCATTCCCTGAAATTCCCATAAACCGTTTATACAAAGCTCCTGCCTGTATGGTTTTTCATACCGGTTAACCATTCCTTCGGAAGGCGCAAACGTTCGATTATAAACAAGCCGTTGCGTTTTTTTCGGTTGAACATCCGGAGATAAACCGCCGGCAAACAAAGTATTGGCGAGTAAAGCGCCAATAACAGGGATAAACAGTGACAATATTCTTTTTTTCATCATTCAGCATTTTCGAAAAGTAACAGGGCAAACGCCGTTTTTTTTTATTATATGCAAAGAAAGACCATATCAATTAATAAAAGTCAAATAAAACAATTAATATGACATTAAAATCAAATTAATCATGCATTTTTCGGTTCCGTTCCTTCGCCGCAAACATTTCGTCCGGAAAAATCCGGACGTCTTCAATCTATCTTTTCCGCCGAAGGCGGAGCATGCTCCGGCGCACTTCCCCACTGATAGTTCGGCTTATCCGACATTTCCAGGACAAGCGCTCCGCCACCGGCCATATCATCATGACTGAACCAGGGTTTATTCCATTCTTTGCCGTTCAGCGTTGCCGACCGGATGTATTTGTTTTCCGGCGCATAATTGCGGGCTTCGATTTCAAACACCTTTCCGTTACTTAGCTTCATCTTTACATGGCTGAACAACGGACTTCCGATATTATAAACCGGCATTCCCGGCGTCACCGGGTAAAAACCCATGAATGAAAATACGACAAAAGCCGTCGTGCCGCCCCCGTCTTCATCGCCCGGAAGACCCATCAGGTCATCGCGAAACCATTGTTTAAGAAGCATACGGACACGTTTCTGGGTCATCCACGGTTGTCCGGCATAATTATACAGGTAAGGAATGTGCATACAGGGTTCGTTTGCCATGGAAAACTGCCCTACATTTCCCGTATGATCGGGAAGCAATGCGTAGAATTCATTCTTTCCTTTCCCGAGCGGTTCGCGGAAAGTCTGATTAAGATTACCGGCAAATGTTTCGGCAGACCCCATCAGCCGGATTAAATCGGCCGGATTATGGGGAACGTCCCAACGGTATATCCATCCGTTGTTTTCACCGTAGTATTCACGCGCACCTTTACCGCCGGAAAAACGGTAGTCGAACGGCTCAATAAACCGGCCGTTCCTATCTTTCGGATGAAAAAAAGCGGTTTCGTGATTGTACAGGTTCCGGTAATTATAAGAATGTTTCAGGAAATAATGATACTCATCCGTTTTCCCCAACTCTTTGGCTATCTGCGCCAGGCACCAGTCGTCGTAGCACGTACCTAACGTAACGGCTACCGGTTGCCGTTTTTCGAATGAATGCACCTCTTTTACAGACTCTTCCTCGCCCGGTTTTAAGGCCGGAAAATACCCCTTTTCCCGGTAAAACACATCCAGTTCGGTATTGGGCACACGTACCCACGGTATCAATGATTTCTCCGTCAACGCACCTTTACACGCCTCATAAGCCGCCTCCAGGTCAAAGCCTCTTAAACCTTTACAATAAGCGTCCCAGATAACGGCGACGGCATGGTTTCCGTTCATCCGGTGGCTATCGCCCGTCACTTCCGGAAACGTCGGCATCCAGCCTTCCTCCGTTTGCTGCGCCATGCGGATGTAGGAAGTAATCATGTCCGTTTCCATTTTTTCCTCGATTAAGATCCGCAAAGGATGTGTCGCGCGATAGGTATCCCAGATCCAGTCGTCCGTATAAAACGGTACGCCCCGGTCTTCATGTACCTGATGGTCAACTCCGCTGTAATACATACCGTCTTCCGACAGATTAATCATGCGTTCGTACGTACGATACAAAGACGTGTAAAAAACCGTTTTATCGTTCTCGCTTCCGCCCTGCACTTCAATTTTACCCAACGTATTGTTCCAGATAGCCCGTCCTTTTTCGGCCACCTCCTGCACATGATACGTATCTATTTCGCGTACCAGGTTTTTCCGCGCCTGCTCCGCACTGATAAACGAAATACCATAGCGCAGATTAATTTCTTTTTCCTTAAATGTCAACGCCAACGCCTTGTTTCGCCCTTCGGCTGATGTTTTACTGAAATCAACGGATTGATTTTCAACAACGCCCACTTTTTCAGGCCGTTGCAATGTTTCCATATAGACATATACCTTTGTCGGCCCACGGTCAATCACCTGATATCCGAAGACACCGTTCCCGTCGTACTGCACCTGTCCGTTGCGGGTATTAATAATCAGGTTTCCGCCGCTATCTTTATTCCCGCCGTTGCCCTCTTTTTTAAAGTCAATGCAATAAACAGCCGCCTGACGGGAAGGTGCAAAATCAACCCCGACCTGTTCTTCATCCAGATAAACCCGGTAGCGGTAAGGCGTTATTTCCTCATTGTCATACGAGTACATTTTAACGGGTTCCACCTTCCCGGAAATATCATTCACCGGACTGATATTAAATGCCGAACTCCCCCGGTGGCTCGTCACAATTACCGGCAATCCCGCTACCTGGTCGGACGTAAAGTCGCGCCGTTCGGGATAAAACCTCAACATACTGTTCGGCAGATGAACCGTTGGAAAAGTAGGCACCAGCAGGTGACTTATATTACCGATGTAAGGATCTACATAATCGACCGGCGTTTTCGCCACCTGACGGTTTTCATTCATTCCGGTCGTACATGACGCCAAAAAACAGATTGCCGCCAGTAAACTAATTATTTTCATTCGATTTATCATATTCGCTTTTTGCATAATATGGAGGATGCGCCGCATTATTTTAACCAAACTATTTTAAAACCATGCCTGCGACACACCTCCCATTTTTTTATCAATTCACCGTTACGGTCTTAATATCCGTATAATTGTATTTCTTATACGTATCATTACAGCAAATTCCTACGCGTACCCAGTATATCGTTCCCGTATACTTAACGGCCATAGATGTCCGGAATTCAATCACGGTTCCTTCGTCGTCGTTTGTAACCGTTTTCGTTCCGTTAAATAGCTGCCCGTCCTTATTATTATTTCCGCAATACTGGTTTGTAGACACACACAGTATACCGTTACTCAGATCCGGCATTGCCGCCCCGTCTTTCGCATTGCGCCTGAAACGTACCGAAGCCTCGATATAATTATCGGCAGTCAACACCGGCTCCTTCACCCATTCAATAGTCAGATAAGGCGTTACGGTAAAATCTTTCATAACCGTTCCTTCTATCCGGACAATATCGCCTTCTTCCGGATACGGGTAAAACGCTCCTTCAATCGGCGTCATCCGGTATTCTCCGGTAAACCATTTGTTATTTACATAAGAGCCATCCTGTTTCATATTCAGGTAACGCGGAATAACGGATACTTCATCATTCCCGTTTGCCCAGCTCAATTCTTCCATTTTAATGCGCATGTTTCCGTTTCCCTGTTCTGTTTCAAGCTGATTGCCGTTATGGTCCAATATTCTACCCTGAATGGTACAATCCGGCGCATCATAATTATCTTTTTCACAGGAAAACAAACAAACCGCCACCAATAATAAGATTATATTATTTACTATTTTTTTCATAGATCATTTATTTTGAATGATTGTTAATTGTGCATTGATTAATACTGGTTATTCTGAACCAACAACGGATTGGTTTTCAATTGCCCGTCCGGAATTTTTTCATAATAATATTTTGTTCCGAATGTCAGGCTGTTATTCGCACGTTCACAAACCCTTGCATCATAAATGTATTTTCCTTCCGGATTGCCGTTTTCATTGACCGTAGCGTCTTTGGCAAACAGAAACGGATTCAACATCCTTCTGCGGTAATTATAAATCTGTTGGTCAAACGTAAACCATCTTCTGAGGTCCCAGTATAGTTTATGTTCGAAAGCCAACTCCTTATACCGTTCAACACGTATAAGCTGTAAGCCGCGCGTAGGAGCCAGAACAAATGAACCTTTTCCCGTTCCCTTTTCATATCCCGGATCTGTTGAAAGCTCCGCACTGCCGGCCAGCAAATCCGCGCCGGCTCTTTCACGGACAGCATTCATACATGTTGCCGCATCATCCTGCATAGTAGCGCCTCCGTAACTCTCTTCGCCATTCTGCGCCAGTTCAAGCGCCGCTTCCGCGCGATTAAGCAATACTTCGGCATAACGGATATCAATCCACGTCTGACACGACTGATGCAACTGCGTCGTAGAAGGGGTCAGCGACATATCAAGCCACTTACGTCCGTGGAAACCGGTCAGCGTATTATTCGACCCGCCATTAGCCGGGCCATCCATACCGTTAATATTCAATTTTATGCCGTTGGACAGTTCGTATGGAGTCTGGGAAGTTACACTTTGGGTCGTTTCCTTAATCGTCCCGTTCGAGAACAAATCCGTTACATTGTTATAAGACTGGGTGGTCTGGCCGTCGTCTACAATCATCTTTTTTATTTTTGTCGACGAATCAACATTTTCAGCGATAATACCCCTGCGAATATCCAGTTCGATGCCCTTATATACATGTCCGGGTAACAGGATAGAACCTCTCAGGCGCGGCTCCGCATGATCGAACAATTCGCGCGGACTGTTATAAACAATGTAGTTTCCTTCATCATCAACGGTTTTAATTCGTCCGGTCGTTTCATCCAGGGGCAAACCGTCGAACAATTCAACCCAATCCAGGGTAACGTTATAACGGTCTCCGTAAGTAGAAGTCATACGCGGAGGCGAGTATACCGCATCAAAGCTGTGCCGGTAATTGGAATAATCATATTGACGCACAAAAACGGATTCGGAACTGTTGTCCGCTTTTTCGAATATCTGCGCGAAATTCTCGGCAAGATCCGTATTTCCTTTATACAAACCATAACCGCCGTTTTCCACTATTTTAGCCGCATCCCAAGCCTGTCTGAAGTATCCGTTCGCCCTATCCGGAGATATGCCGCATAGCATCACGCCATCAACCGTATGGGTGAACTTTCCGCCATATCTTGCTATGGATCCGGCATACAAGGCAACTCTCGACTTAAACGCCGCCGCAACATATTTATTGGCACGCCCGGTTTCACTTTTCGCCGCCATATTTTCAATCGCGTAATCAAGGTCTTGCAGAATAAAATCATAACACTCCTGATGACTGCCGCGAGCTACCCATAAGGAACTTTCGTCGCCATTTTCCATATACTGGGGTTCTTCAATCAAAGGAACGCCCCCATAACGTTTCACTAACTGAAAGTATACATACGCACGGATAAATCTGGCTTCGGCAATCCATTCTTCCGCCCCTACAAGCGTTCCGACATAATCCGGCAGATTCAGGATCAATGTATTCGCCTGGCGTATTACCTGATAACCCGGTGACCAATATCCCTTTTCAGGCGTGTAAATACCCGGATTATTCCGGTTGACGGTTTCTCCCGTACTGAGCATCGGCCACACAATGTTATTCCATTGAAAATACCCGCCTCTGTCGCCGTCATTAGAAACATTATAGTCATCCATCGGTAAACGGCCGTACAAGCCAACCATATACGCTTTTATTCCGCCTTCATTATATATATCCTCATCCGTAAGCACGTTTTTAGGAGGAATATCCAGTGACTGGCAAGATCCTAAAATACCGAGGACAAACAGTAGTATTGTATATTTGTAATTTTTCATATCTATTCGTTATTAATCATTTAGAATGTTATACTTGTGCCAAAATTAACCGTCCTGTTCAGCGGATACATATATCCGTATAATTCCGATGGTTTTTCCGGATCAACACCTTTTACCCCTGTTATGGTAAACAAATTATAGGCATTGACAAACAGACGCCACCGTTGAATACCGGCTTTCTGCAAAAACAAAGCAGGAATGGTATAACCTAATTCCGCCGTTTTCAGACGCATATAAGCGCCGCTTTGTATGGCAAAACGCGATTTGATATCGTATGCGGTAGCGCCGTAAGCATAATAACCGCTTGTCCACATGTTTCCCGGATCATACGGATCTCTTGACGGATCCGTCGGACGCCATCTGTCCATAAACATATCAAGCGCATTGCCGTCCCATGCAAGCGGTGCAGACAACTGCTCTCCATAAGCAACGTACGACATGGCAGCGCCCTGGAACATCAGGTTAAGGTCAAAACCTTTGTAGTCGGCAGAAACGCTAAGCCCGAAATTCATCAACGGATAATTGCGTTTATCCTGAAAATCAGCCTTTTCCGCATCTGTAGTAGTTGCAATCGGATGATCATCCATATCATCGATTATACCGTCTCCATTCCAGTCTTCGTAAATATAATCTCCCGGTAATGTACCGATACCGATAAACACAGGATGGTACTTTATCTGATCATAAGATTGAAAACGTCCGGCGGAGCCTTTTCCGAACCATATATCGTTATACCGGTAAGCCTTGCTGTTCCTCCAGTAATCGTATGAGCTTCCGTATAATGCGGATTCTATATAGCGATTTTGCGTTCTTGTCAGGGATACGTTGCCTGCAATAGCATAATTCACCTCTCCGATTTTATAGCGATGGCGCAATTCCAGTTCGATACCCTGTGTCCGGTCGCTGTTCAGGTTCTCCTGCGGCATGGTTGAACCGAACGAACCCGGCAAAGAAACATTCCGGTAAGCCAATAACCCGTCCCTGTTTCTTCTGAACATCTCGAATGTCATACCGAAAAGGCCTTTCCATAAATCGGCTTCCAAACCTATGTTCAGGGTTTTGACCGTATACCATGTGATACCCATATTAGCTACGGAGCGAAACCCGAGTCCATTGACAAACTCACTTCCAAACACATACCCTCTCGGATAATTATCCTGCGTATTACCGCTTGTATTCGGATAATCATAACCGGAAACAAACTGATATGCAGCCGCTCCGTCATCTCCCATCTTTCCATAAGAGCCCCTTAGTTTCAGGTTATCAATAAACGAAAGATTATCTTTTACAAATGCCTCTTCCGACAAACGCCATCCCAGCAAAGCGCTCGGAAAAAATCCCCACTGCTTGTCCTTCGGAAATTTGGATGAACCATCGTAACGGAAGCTGAACTCCGCCAGGTATTTACCTTTAAAATCATAATTCAAACGGCCTACCAGTCCTTTGGAGGCATATTCGGATATTCCGTCACTCGACCCGATCTGGTTCGTAGCGTTTCCTGCGAACAAATAAGGAATCGGAATTTCAAATTCACGCTGTGCATAAATATTATCACCCTCATTATGCGCTTCTTCATACAGGACTAAAGCGCTCACATTGTGCGTCTCCGCAAACATCCGCTCATAATTAAGTTGCACCTGCCACAGTGTACCATAGCTCGTATTGTACCGGCGATGCAGTTTGGTCGGGGAATTTCTGGCTACCGCGTTATAGCTATCCGTTGCCTCATCATAATGATATTCATTGTATTCTTTGGTATATTCCGAGTTATCATCTACTTGCGTATCATAACTAAACAATCCTTTTGCCGATAATCCCCGTACAAACGGCACATCATACGTCAGATCCATTGTAGACTGGAAAATACGTTTTTTCTGTTTATTATAGCCGGAAACGTCCGAATGTGTCATTGCCAGTACATTCTGGATATCTCCGTTAGGTTTGTCGTAGTAACCTTCACGTCCATTTGCATAAACAAGCTCTGTCGGAGTCGAACGCCACAATGTTTTATAAATTTCCCAGGTCGATGCGCGCGGACGGTCTTTCTGGTCTAAAATACCGCTTATCTTAACAGACGCTTTCAGGTTTTTCGTGATCTGGGCATTCAGGTTTGAACGCAGATTATACCTGTCATATTTCAAATCCCCGCTTTCGAAGAAACCTCCCTGATCCATATAACCGAAAATCACATAATAATCCATCTTATCGCCTCCGCCGCTGACGGATACATTATGTTGTTGCTGAGATGCATGATTCCTCATTACAATGTCATACCAATCCGTGCTTGTCAAACTACCGTTGCGATAAGCCTCAAACATTTCCTCTCCATAAGTCAACTTAGGATCAGTCATACTTCTCATACTTTTTTCGTTGAACAATGTCATACGGTCAATGGCGCCGACAGGTTCCAACATTTCCGCCGGATGCTGGATTCCATAATACATCGAATATTCTATTTTGGCTTTCCCCTTATCTCCCTTTTTTGTTGTGATCAAGACCACGCCGTTTGCCGCACGCACTCCGTAAATCGCAGCGGAAGCATCTTTCAGTACGGAAATACTTTCGATTTCATTCGGATCCATTCGTTCAAAGTTCCCACGCGGCACACCGTCGACTACAATCAACGGACTTCCGAAACCACGGATATCAAACTGGTTATTAAACTCCCCCGGTTCGGATGTTTTCTGAACGACACGAACACCCGGCACTTTACCGGTCAACATATTCTGAACATTCGTACTCTTGGTGGCTACCAGTTTTTCACTGGATATGGCAGATACGGCTCCGATCACAGACCCTTTTTTCTGTGTGCCGTATCCGACGACAATTACTTCATCCAGATTAAGAGCATCTTCCTTCAACACAATATGCAACGTCTGCCTATTCCCAACCGGAATTTCCTGGGTCTGGTATCCGATATAAGAAACCACCAAAACCGCGCTACCCTCCGGTACATTCAATGTGAATTTACCATCCAAATCGGTAAATACGCCGGTGTTCGTACCTTTTATACTCACATTTGCAGCGGGCACTTCAAAGCCGGCTTCGTCTGTGATCGTTCCCGTAACCGTTTTCGTATGCTGCGCATAACCATTACAAATAATCAGCAGAAAAAGGGTCATAACCGATAGTATCCTGACCATCCGGTTCCGGCACAGATCCCATACCGCACTTTCTTTACATTTTTTTAATTGTACTTTCATAGATTAATTTTTAACTTGATTTTTTTATTCACAATGACAATTCTTCTTATTTATAATATATGGATAACAGCATTCCTCCATGCCGAATATGTCCCGCCATCAGATTAACAGGCGACCCATATATATTTCTTACTACTTTTGCATCATCCGGAGTCGTTTAATATCACATTTTTCATAGACAGATTTATATTAAGCATTAAAAAAGTGCACAAAAATACCGGCCGGATCTTAACAAACCGGTTAACAGGTCCATTAGCTGATGTATTTTTATAAGAAATACATAACGTCAGTCAGAAGCGATAACCTGATCAAAAGTGAGTTTGAAATTTGTCCCGAATAATTGTTGATACTCTTTCGCAAAGGCTTCATATACATTTTTAGACAGTTTATTCCTGCCCATCTTTACCAGCATGATACATTTAAGGCTTAATGCTTCCTCATTAAGAGAATCATGTATAAATATCGCATCAGCCAATTCAACGCATAGCTGAGGATCTTTCAGGACTTGTTCCTTTTTAGATAAACCCAGCAGAATATCCAGCAGACTATTTGACAGATCGGCTTTAAACGAATCAACCCATTCTACCTGAAGATTAGGTAAAAATTCCCCTTTCGACAGAATCGACAGCAATTTTGTCAGATCATCAAACTTAAAACTTTCTTCTCCGGACAATTTATCCATCAAGTACAATGTGACGGCATAATCACAATATACATCATTTCCAAATTCTACTGTCCAGTACGAATCCTTACTTTTGATCTGTACATCGCCGACATGTTCAAATATTTGCCGCAGTTTACGGATAGAAACACCCCTGTTATTTTTCGCACTTTCTTCACTCTTATCATACCACAAAATATCTTTGAGCTTGGTTGAAGAAATGCCTTTCCTGTCTTTATAGGTATAGAGAAGTATCAGAAGAAATAATTGTTTCAGCATAGGAGTAAAATCTTTCGTCACATCGTGTTGATTTTTGTCCATCACGCGAAACCCTCCAAACAAAAAGACCGACCGGACGACAATCGAATCCTCCGTTTTTTTACGGACGACAACAGGCGTCATTTCATTTTCCGGTTGGAAAACGGTTTCCTTTATGACCGCTTTTTTTGCTGATTTCTCCCTCCTATACCTGATCAGGATTACGATCATTACAAACAATACAACGGCAAACACGATCAATACAAACAACCATACCCTGCCTTCAGGAGCCGGGGGTTGTTGATACAGGTCGGACTTTGCCAACGGGGGATAAGCCTGTGTATAGATCGAAACTTCATAGTCAGAGCTATGCAAAGCCGTCGGGCCTGATGTGAGCATCACCAGTTGATTCGCTTTTTTATCAAAAAAAAGATCGACATACGAATGAGTATCTTCAAAATGAATCGGGATACTGTCACCTAACACTTCATACTGAGGTGTATCAATAGAAAATTTCAGCAGATTCAGGCATGTATAAAACTGACGCAAAGAATAAGCTAAAGCATAAAAGGTTCCGGCCGCCGTATCAACAACTAACGAATTAGACACGACAAAATTCTTTTCCGGAGCATCCAGCGTCCATAATTTTTCAGATTCAAGTGTCTCCGTATTAACTTTATAGAGGTCATAAAAAAAGCGGGGGCCTAACGATTGATTTCCGGTTTCACTTCCGTATCCTCCGAAAATCAGCACCTGCTTGTCGTCCAAAACACCCAACCCACTCAGGTAATGAGGAAAGGGGGCATCTCCCTGCAACTTGGTACGCTGCCATTTTTTCGCAGCAAAATCATAGATATGCACATCATTCTTATACCTGTGATAACCATACCCGCCCAGAAGATACATTTTTTTGTCAAATGCCGAAATCAGCCGGTTATGATGCCAGTAATCCGGAGGTAACTGCTTATCCGGTATTTTATCCCATTCTTTTATTTCCGGGTTATATGACAATACATCTACCGTTTTTTCAAATTCAAAAGTATAATACACATACTTCCCGGAATGACGGTCATACAACATATTATTGGACTGACTTCCCCAAGGAACCACACGCTTCAGTGTATCGACCTTCATATTCCCCGACGACAGATCGTATTTATAAAATAAAGCCTGGTTATATATGCCAACCTCATCATGGTCGGGATTATATGCAAACTGGGAATTACGACCTGTAATAAACGATACTTTCTTTTTCCAGAAGACATGTCTGTCTAAAACCCAATCCGGATTATCTACTGTTGCCAGCCTATGGTTTACTTCATCATACAAACCGTTATCCGTATATTTTTTCAAAAGCCATTCGTACAATACCTTTTGTTTATGTTCATCATAGAAAGATATATTCTTTATCGTCATGGAAGGAATATCCGTGATCTGTGAACCCAAATGATTATTCCTGCCGAAAATCACATTTATTTTATCAAAAGTCTTCAAATCCGCCATATTCCTTGAAAATTCCCGGTCTCCGACCGATGCCGTAATCAATGTCCGTTTGGTATCTACCACCATCTTTATAGTATACCATTCGTCGAATTTCATGCCTATATCATCGAAGGTCATACTAAAAAGTTCCTCCGCAGAATAGGTAAAAACCAATCTGTTAATGGACGTATTTTTAACAATATTCAGCAGCAGGCTTATATTTTTTCCATCTGCATCAAATATACGGAATACATACCCGAACGGATCTATTCCCTCCGAATTAAATTTAAGATCAAAAGAAATCGTGTAAACGGAAGGCAGGGACAACGGCCTTTCCGGTGTTAGATTTAAACCGGTCCTTTTTTCTTTTTCCACCTCATACGATTTGAATTTCAATCCATATTGAATATCCTG
>DOZP01000321.1:30367-30980 GCA_003517945.1 Porphyromonadaceae bacterium
GAATTTTCTTTTTATCATGTTTTCCGTGTATATTTCTTCTACCATAAATACGCATAAAAAGGCGTGGTACCTGAACGTATCCCGCTATCAGAGGTATTTGACGAAACCTAACATCAACAGAATAAATCAAGCCCACGCCATATCACGTGAACATCCTAACTTATACTTCCTGATGTCATTAAATCGCCAAATTTCCTGATAGAAAGAATAAAGCTAAAACGCTTTTAAATATATTTTCATTCAATGTTTACCTTTCCATTTGTCATTTATTATTTTATACGAATCATCAGNNTTTCAGATATTTTGTCCCGCAATATATCCGGAAGCAAAGGCCCAGTGAATATTATATCCTCCCAGTTTTCCGGTTATATCCATTACTTCACCACTGAAAAAAAGACCTTTCAACAGCAAACTTTCCATACTTCTGCAATCAATCCCGTCCGTAGAAACACCTCCCAGCGTAGCTTCCGCCTTTGAAAANNCCTTCAACGGAATCCGGACACACAGGAAAGGCATGAATACAGTCCGCTATCGCTTTACGATCTTTTTTCCCAAGCTCGGCTACCTTGCGCATCAGTAAATTTTCAGGAATAACCGCCCTGATCAATCTTTC
>DOZP01000213.1:0-4377 GCA_003517945.1 Porphyromonadaceae bacterium
TTAAACTTGTTAGTTTCTCAATATCTTGATTTCGCCGAGTTGCAAGCCATCGAACAGCAGGCAATGACCATGCAACAGTGGATAGAAAAATTGGATGAGATTCTATCAGTTGGAAAACGTCCCTTACTTCGGGATGCCGGAACAATCTCACACAGACAAGCGATTGAAAAGGCAACGCGAGAGTTTGAAGAATATCGCCGCAAAGAGATGTTGCAATATGAAAGTGATTTCGACAGGGCAATCAAGGAATTGAAATCACAGGCAGAGAATAAGAATAACACATCGGAATAGTCTAAATAATAGTTTAAAATAGTCGCTGTTTCTATATTAAAAATATAGGTATGACGACTATTTTGAACCATTCCGGTTTTAGTGAACAAAAACCTAATATAGTGATTAAGTATCACATAAGCTTCGAGCTTGGAATATAATATATGCATAACCTGTGGTCTTGTTTTGGATAAAAAATGCTATTCTTTTATTGGACTCACTTATAAATCGAGTATTTTTATCTAAGTTTGTGGCGCAATTCGAAGCCTATGGATATCCAACTCATTCAAAACAAAATTTACCCTGTAGCCCTAAGATGATGATACGAAAGTGGTTAATATATCAGAAGGAGCGGTTTCCGCTTGTGCAATACATACCTATGATGGCGATGTTTGGGTTCTGTGCAGTAAGTTATTCCATGCACCTGAACAATCCTCATGCGAAGATTTCCGATGCGAGTGTTCTTCAATATATTGCGGCGATTGTAACCACTCTTTTCTGGTTTATGCTTTTGCGCATTGCCGACGAACATAAAGATTTTGAGGAAGACCGTCAGTATCGTCCGTACCTCCCTGTTCCGCGTGGTTTAGTTACGCTCGGAAGCCTCCGCGTTATCGGCTTTATATTAATTGCGGTTCAAATTGTTTTTAGTATTTGTGTCGATTGGCGTTTGTTGGGTATGCTGGCTTTGGTGTATTGCTGGCTCGCGTTGATGACGTTGGAGTTCGGCGTTTCGAAATGGTTGAAAAAACATCCGACCTGGTATCTGGCAAGTCACATGGTCATCATGCCGTTTATTGATTTATATGCTACTTCTGTTGAATGGATTCCACGGGGCGGAACGTTTAGTTTCGGCATATTGGTGTATATGATTTCGAGCTTTTGCGACGGAACAGTCGTTGAGGTTGGGCGTAAACTTCGCGCCAAAGAAAATGAAGAGTATGGCGTGGATACTTATACGCACATCTGGGGACCTAAAAGCGCGATGATTGTGTGGATGATTTGTATGACTATTTCGTTAGTAACTACCGTTCTGGCCGGATTTCAGGTGCGGGTTGGCATGGAGATTATTGCAATTCTCTCGCCGTTGTACGTCTATGCTGCTTTTATTGCATACCGGTTTGCCCGGAAACCTACGCCTCAAAACTCGAAAATATTTACCACCTTCCCGGGCATTTGGATGTTTTTAATGTACTTGTTGCTTGGTGTTTTACCTTTTTTCAAATGATTTATACAAGTGAACATCATGAACTGACTAAAATCGGCGGCAAGGCTGCGGCTTTGGCGAGACTTTCGCACGTGGTCGATAACATTCCGGCTTGGTTTGTTGTTGGTACCGACGGCTCAACTGAAGAAGAAATTGCGTTGGCGTTGAATGGATTCGATGCGGATACACTGTTTGCCGTTCGCTCGTCGGCTATCGACGAGGATGGTTCGGTTCATTCTTTCGCCGGACAATTTGAAACGTATCTCAATATACCCAAAGCGCTGGTTGTCGAAAACATTAGAAAAGTACAACAATCTGCTGATCGTGAGCGCGTCGTAGCGTATATGCGCGAGCGTGGTGTTGAGCGTGTATCCGCTCCCGCTGTTTTGGTTCAGCAAATGGTTAAGGCTGATTGTGCAGGTGTAGCGTTTGGTGCAAATCCGGTGACGGGCAACACAAAAGAATGTATGATAAGTGCGGTTCCCGGTTTGGGCGACAAATTAGTTGACGGTACTGTGGACGCTGATACGTATATTGTTTGCGGAGGCAATGTTGAAGGCAACGGTGTTTTGTCGCATGAACAATGTAAGGAAATCGCCGGGCTTTGCCGGAAGGTGAGCCGGTTCTTCGGCCGTTATCAGGACATTGAGTGGGCTTATGAAAACGGCGATTTATGCCTCCTCCAATCACGTCCGATAACTTCGCTCCGCAAATTTACCTTAAAGACAGGCGGTATCAATATCTGGGACAATAGCAATATTGCCGAGAGTTACAATGGAATTACTACCCCGCTGACGTTTTCGTTTATCCGTCTTGCCTACGAGCATGTTTACCGTGAGATGTGCCGGATTCTGGGCGTAAGTGAAAAGAAAATAGCTGAAAATGATTATATTTTCACACACATGTTGGGACTTTGCGACGGACAAGTTTATTATAACCTGCTATCATGGTATAAATTAGTTGCCATTTTGCCGGGATATAAATCCAATGCGAAATTTATGGAACAGATGATGGGGGTTAAAGAGGAATTGCCGCAGGCAGTGCGTGAACTGTTACCTCCTCCGTCGGATGCCTCCATTTTTACTGCTATCCGCCGGCTTTGGTCGCATTATCGTAAAAACGAGCCTAACGTAAATAAGTTTTTTGTCTTACTGAACGGCACAATAAAGTATAGAAATTTAAGTGATTTAAGTTTGTTTGAATTGGCGGCATATTACCGCGAATTAGAAAACAAACTGCTTAAAAACTGGGATTCGCCTGTCGTGAATGATTTCTTCGCGATGATTTTCTATGGACTTCTTAAAAACACAGCTAAAAAATGGTGTGGTTTGGAAGATGAAAATAAATTTAACGGCCTGCTGCGCAATACGGGAGATATTATAAGCGCCGAACCTGCGCGACGTGTGCGCAAACTTGCGGAAATGGTTCGCGACGACGCCGGTGTGGTGCACAGTTTACTGAACGACGACGTATTTGCCATACAACGAAAAATGCCGGTTGAGATGAAAGCCGGAGTGGATGAATACATTGAGAAATTCGGCGACAGGTGCATCAACGAGTTAAAGTTAGAAAGCGAAACATTGTGCGATAATCCGCTGTCGCTTTATCGCGCGATCGGTAATTATGCCGTTAAGTTGAACACAGGAAAAGTTCAGGACTTCAAAGATACATTCGACGAATACGAGGTTATCAACCAAGCCGGTTTCAGGAAACTGCCGTTCAGGTGGATTTTGAAAAATGCACGCAGGACGATCCGCAATCGTGAAAATCTGCGTTTTGAGCGTACCCGCGTATTTGGCGCGGTGCGCAACATTTTCAGGGAAATGGGTATGCATCTGGCAAGTTTTGGGGTTATAGCCGAACGTGACGACGTGTTTTACTTAGAATATAATGAGGTGTTGGCGTATGTTGAGGGAACAGCTACTACCCTGGATTTGCGCGGGCTGATAGATGTGCGCAAACGGGAATATGCGAAATATGAACGGTTAGCGTATGACAGGTTTGATACGTATGATTGTGTTGCCATAAGTAAACGTCATTTCCGCCAAACCGGACATACGGGCATGGAAGGAGATAAATTGAATGGATTGGGGTGTTGTCCGGGGATTGTTCGCGGGTATGCGCGGGTTATAACCGACCCGAAGGACGCCGTTATTCTTCCGGGTGAAATCCTGGTTGCGCAACGAACAGACCCGGGTTGGATTATGTTGTTTCCGGTTGCTGCGGGGGTTTTGGTTGAATACGGAAGTTTGCTTTCACACGCTGCGATCGTTGTACGCGAAATGGGTATTCCCGCCGTTGTGTCGGTAAAGAATCTGTTTATGCGTGTTAAAACAGGTGATTTGCTGGAGTTAGACGGTGAAAAAGGAGAGGTGAGGATAATAAATGAAAGATGAAAAGCGAAATTGAAAAGCGTGCAAAATTTGATTTGATTCGTTATTCACAGGTTTGGGAGGATGCCGACTTGCTTGTGGAAGCATTGGATTTACGTGCGGATGACATCGTACTTTCTATCGCGTCGGCCGGCGACAATGCATTTGCTTTATTAGCGCAAAACCCCGGCAAAGTGTACGCGGTTGATCTCAGCTTCGCGCAAATCGCATGTTGCGAGCTGCGCAAGGCAATGTACAGCACGCTTACGCATAAGGAGCATTTGATTTTCGGAGGCGTGGTACACGGCGATATGGACAGAATCTCGGTTTTCAGGAAACTGAGTTTACCGCCTGATGTACGCGCCTATTGGGAGGAACATCTTGTATACATCAAGAAAGGGTTTATGACGCAAGGCAAATTTGAGCGTTATTTCAGGTTGTTTCGTAAAAATGTCTTGCCGCTCGTGCATACGCAGCGAAGGATTGAAGCATTGATTGCCCCCAAAAGTGCTGACGAACGGTATGCTT
>DOZP01000213.1:4403-6457 GCA_003517945.1 Porphyromonadaceae bacterium
CGTTTTGTCATGGGACGTTTGGGGCGTGACAAAGAATTTTTTAAATACGTAGAGGGTAGTGTAGCAGACAGGATTTTAAACCGCACAAAGCAAGCGCTTACCGAATCGGATACAAGCCTGAATCCCTATTTGCACTTTATTTTATATGGTGCGTACAACTTCGTATTTCCCTATGCACTGCGTGAAGAGAATTACAATAAGATCAGGAACAATCTGGATAAAATAGTATTTCGCAAAGCATCTGTAGAGGAGTTTGTTGCAGAATTTAACGGAGCATTTAATGCTTTCAACCTGAGCGATATTTTCGAATATATGACTCAGGAAGGCATGGATACGCTATACGGGTCAATGCTGCAAAAAGCCGCCTCCGGCGCAAGATTTGCTTATTGGAATATGCTTGCACCACGTCGGTGCAGCGGCGTTTTGTGTGAAAAATACGGTGTGGAAACAAACGAAGAACAAAACCGGTATTTTTTGTTAAAAGACAAAGCATTCTTCTATCATAAATTTTATTTGGACAAAGTGAGATGATGACAGATTTATTAGCAGCGGTAGGTGTCTTATTTGTTTTGGGTAGTGTGGTAATAATAACTAAGTTATACGCAAGATGCTTGAATCCGGAAACTTCACGCAAAATAATCCACATTACGATGGGGTGTGTCGCACTGTCTTTTCCTTATATCTTTACGTACAAATTATCGGTTGTATGCCTGGGTGTTCTCGCTCTTGCCGCGCTTCTGTTTCTGCGCAAAAACAAGGTCTTGCGCGAAGGGGTCGGCACCGCGCTTCTGGGAATATCGCGCAGATCCTTCGGCGAAATTTATTTTGTTATTTCGATCGTCATTGTGTTTGTATTGCATAAGTCTGTTTTTGCATATCTGATCCCCATATCGATATTAACTTTTGCCGACAGCGCGGCGGCCTTGATTGGTACAAGCTATGGTCGAACCAATTTAGCTCACGCACAAGAGGATGCGAAAAGTAGCGAAGGCAGTCTCATTTTCTTTATTGTCGCTTTTATCTGCACGTTGGTTCCGTTGCAGTTAATGACGGAAACAGGTCGCGCAGAGGTTTTGGTAATCAGCTTTTTGATCGGGCTTCTCGCTGCCATGATTGAACTTGTTTCAACAAACGGCAACGACAATCTGCTGTTGCCTCTGTTGACATACGGCTTTTTGCGTTATAACAGCGAACAATCGCTTGATATACTGTTTACGAATTTCGGCGTTATGCTGTTCTTTTCGGTAGCCATTTTTTCCGTATATAAAATCACCAATATAAGCAAACTCTCCATCGTTTACAGCCTGCTTGTAGCATACATAATTATGGTGCAGGGCGGCATGATCTGGATACTTCCGCCGCTTACGTTGTTTCTGACATTCGGCATTTTACCCATGATGAAGGGCGAAGAAAAACAATTGAAGCAAACTTATGAAGTTGTAGAATCCAACTCAATTACCGGTGTCATCTGTCTTTGGGTGTCTGTGTTCTATCCGCAGTATCGGGATATTCTCTACATCGCATTTTCGCTATCGTTTGCCTGCCACCTGGCAGTCAATACATATAGCCGTTTTGTCAATTTTGTGAAAACCGGCAAGTCAAAGGCGATTTTCTGCGCGCTTACAAAAGCGATTGTATTTATTGCATTGCCCACTTTCGTGTTTGCACAAATGAATTGGGCGGTTTTCGTGTTGTATGTAGCATTTGTTGCCGCATCAATGCCTCCCTTGATATTTTTGAATAAAAAATATGATTATTCCAAAGTAGGACGTGATACGCTTCGCGCAAACACGATTTTAGTGGGTTCTCTGACAGCTTTTTTTACCTTGATTTTAATGATAACGGTACAATTTTATGATCTATTCCGATAAAGGCTATATTGGTTGTTTTGAAATGAACGACAAGGATTCGGGCCGGCGACAGCTTGAAGAATATGTGAAGCATTTGACAAATGCAGGTCACAAGCGGATTGTCGCGCCCATTAACGGCGATACGTGGCATACATATCGCCTGATGAGTTGGTCGGGTGATGAGCCGGCGTTTCCGTTCGAGCC
>DOZP01000213.1:6483-7662 GCA_003517945.1 Porphyromonadaceae bacterium
GATAAGTTTAGTATGGAGTTTGTAGAGCCGCCTTCACGTACGGATACAAAGCTGTCTTTCCGCGATTACCGCGCAGGCGATCTGAAACTTATTTACGATATTTCTTTGCATGGTTTCGATGAGAATTTTTTGTATGACGATATTTCTTTCGAAGCGTTTAGCAGGCTGTATCAGCCAATCTTACCAATGATAGATAAAGAGTTGGTGGTTATTGCCGAGGTGGATGATGCGCCTGTGGGATTCATGTTTTCGTTTGCTGCCGGCGACAGGCTGATACTGAAGACGATGGCCGTTCTTCCCGAATATAGAAGCATGGGGATCGGCGCGAAGATGTTTCATCACATCTTGTTTGCAGGGCAAAGAAAAAGTTTGCGGACAGCGATTGCAGCACTGATTGCGGAAGGCAATAATTCCTACCGGATTGCTTCGAAGTACGGAAGCGAAAAAATACGTGAATACACGCTATATTATTTAGACACCTAAAGGTTATGAACAAATCGGAACATGCAGGGCAACCACAACGAGATATCCCCACAAATATTTTGGAATTGTTGAAACCCGGTGGTAAAATCGCCCTTATTCAAGGCAAAAAACGCATATCATACGAGGCTTTGCTTGATGGCGGCGTTCGCTTCGGAGGACGCTTGCGCCGCGAAGGAATTGGGATTGGTCAATATGTGCTTGTGTTTATTCCGCTTTCAATTGAATTATATACAGCCATGATAGGTGCGTGGAGTATCGGCGCGGTTCCGATTTTTATTGATTTTTCGCGTGGAGCGAAGTTTGTGAATGACAGTATCAGGCGCTTACAGCCGGATATGATCATTTGCGATCATGTTACCGGCCTTGTACGTAATATATATGCTCAAATGCGCCGGATAAAAATGTTAAAAATAAATCAATCAGACCAGCCGGTAAACATTGTGAAACTTGAAACCGGACATCCGGCTATTCTGACATTTACAAGCGGATCGACCGGTGTTCCGAAAATAGCTGTTCGTACGCATGAATTTCTTGTCAATCAATACAATGCGCTTACAGCGCATTTGGATTTTGATGAAAGTCATGTTGACTTGGGGACTTTACCTGTTTTTACGCTTGCCAACCTTGCCTCGAATATGACTACACTTTTGCCCGACAAAAATTATATGTCAAAGATAAATGCCCAAAGACTTTCCG
>DOZP01000036.1:0-5030 GCA_003517945.1 Porphyromonadaceae bacterium
CCGGATGGCGAAACGATTGCTTTTACCGGGCATTATGACGGGAATACGGAGGTTTATACGATTCCGGCCGATGGCGGCGAGCCTTTACGCCTGACTTATACTGCAACAAATAGCCGGGATGACCTGGGTGACCGCATGGGGCCCAATAATATCGTTATGTGCTGGAACGCGGACGGAAGCGGAGTGGTTTACCGTAACCGTATCGGGAGTGGTTTTACCGGAAAATTGTATACGGTTCATAAGGAGGGCGGGCTTTCGGAGGTTATTCCTTTGCCGGAGGGCGGTTTTTGCAGTTATTCGCCGGATGGGAAAAAGCTGGCGTATAACCGCGTGATGCGTGAGTTCCGTACCTGGAAATACTATAAGGGAGGTATGGCCGATGATGTCTGGATTTACGATGCGGATAAAAAGTCTGTTGAGAATATCACGAAGAACGACGCCCAGGATATATTCCCCATGTGGGTCGGTGATGAAATCTATTTTCTGTCTGACCGTGACCGTACAATGAATGTTTTTGTTTACAATACAAAAACAAAAGAAACATCAAAAGTCACCGGCTTTACGGATTATGACGTGAAATTTCCGAGTACCAACGGAAAGCAGATTACCTTTGAGAATGCCGGATATATTTATATACTGGATCCCTCTGCCAAAAAAGCGGAAAAAGTAAATATTACGCTTACTTCGGATAATGTATATGCACGGAGTGAAATGAAGGATGGCGGAAAATATCTTTCCTCGGCCAGTCTTTCTCCTGACGGGAAACGCCTTGTGATTACCGCCCGCGGTGAGCTTTTTAATCTGCCTGCCGAACAGGGAGTGACAAAAAATCTGACGCGTACTCCCGGCGCTCACGAGCGTTCGGCTGCCTGGTCGCCTGACGGGAAGCATATTGCATTCATCTCGGATATTACCGGCGAAACGGAACTTTATATGCAGCCCGCGGAAGGTGGTGAGACGATCGCCCTGACGAAGAATAACGATACGTATATCCGTGATTTCGAATGGAGTCCGGACAGTCATTATATCGTTTATACCGATCGTAAGAACAGGGTGATTTTGTTGAATATATTGAATAAAAACAAGACAATCGTATTGCAGGATCCTGTCAATATGCCGCGCGGAGTAACCTTTTCGCCCGACAGCAAATGGCTTACATATACGCGCGATGCGTCGAATGATTTTTCGATCGTGTATGTTTATAACCTGGCGGAAAAAAAGGAGTATCCCGTGACGGATCGGTGGTATGATTCCAATTCGCCTGTGTTCAGCTCCGACGGAAAATATTTGGTGTTCGGCTCGTCCCGCGATTTTAATCCGGTCTATGGCTCGAAAGAATGGAATCATGTGTACCAGTATGAGAGTGGTGTTTACCTTGCTTTATTACGGAAAGACGCTCCGTCGCCTTTCATTCAGAAAGATGACGGTTCGGAGGCAAAGGCGGTTGAAGTGAAAGTGGAAGAAGGAAAGCAAAAAGGGGACAAAAAGGAGAGCCGGTCTGATAAAGATCTTGTAATTGATACGGATGGGCTCTCGGACCGTATCGTCAAACTTCCCCTGGCTCCGGGCTATTATGGCAGCTTTTATGCGAGTGGGAATAACGTGTATTATAACCGGGGCGGTTCTACGTTTGTTTATGATCTTGATAAAAAGAAAGAAGAAACAGTGGCTGACGGTGCACGGATGTGGGTGGAACCGGGAGGTAAAAAGGCCGGTTTTTTCAAAGGCGGACAGGTATACGTAGCGGATATTCCTTCCGGAAGAGTAAGTTTGGAGAATGCCGTTAATTTCTCGGATATGAAAATTACGACGGATTATCCGAAAGAGTGGGCGCAGATTTTTGACGAGGCCTGGCGCGCTTTCCGCGACGGGTTTTATGTAGAGAATATGCACGGTGTTGACTGGAAAGCAATGAAGGAGAAATATGCCGTATTAGTACCCTATATAAAAAACCGTCTTGACCTGAATTATGTGATCGGCGAAATGATCGGCGAACTGAACTGCGGGCATGCTTATATTTCCACCGGCGAAATGGACCGTCCGGAACGTATGAAGACCGGTCTGCTGGGGGCGGAAGTATTGCGTGATAAAAGCGGCTTTTTCCGGTTGGAAAAAATTTACAAAGGCGAATCCTGGAGCAATTCGTTACGTTCTCCGTTGACGGAGCCGGGTATTGAAGCGAAAGCCGGTGAATTTATCGTAGCCATTGACGGCATACCGACCAACGGCGTAAAAGATTTGTATTCGCTGCTTGTAGGTAAAGCGAATGTTCCGACGGAACTTTCCATCAATGGTTCCGCTTCCCTGAATGGGGCGCGTAAGGTGGTGATCCGTCCGCTCGAAGAAGAGTATTCGCTGATTCACCATCAATGGATTCAACAGAATATTGAAAGAGTAGATAAGGCTTCAAATGGTAAAATCGGATATATTTATATTCCGGATATGGGCGTTGACGGCCTGAATGAATTTGCCCGTTATTTTTATCCGCAGCTTGATAAGGAAGGGCTGATTATTGATGACCGGGCCAATGGAGGAGGCAATGTTTCCCCGATGATACTGGAACGCCTGGCCCGTGAGCCTTACCGCATGACTATGTATCGCGGAAGTACCCGTAACGGTACGATTCCTGATGCCGTGCAGGTTGGTCCTAAGGTTTGTCTTATCAATAAGTACTCCGCTTCGGATGGCGATTTGTTTCCCTGGGGTTTCCGTGCGCTCGGTCTGGGCAAGCTGATCGGTACCCGTACGTGGGGCGGAATAGTCGGGATCAGCGGGTCGCTTCCTTTTATGGATGGTACGGATATACGTGTGCCGTTTTTCACAAGTTATAGCATGGAGGGTGAATGGATCATTGAAAATCATGGAGTTGATCCGGATATCCGGGTTGATAATGATCCGGTCAAAGAATGGAACGGTGAAGATGAGCAATTAGACCGTGCGATCGAAGAAGTGATGAACGAATTAAAGAACCGCAAACCATTGCCTAAAACACCGGCTCCGCGCGTATGGAATAAATAAAGGTTTATCGAAATAAAGTGAAAGTATTTGAATAATCGGGATTGTCGAAAAAACAGGTAATCCTGATTATTCAAAATTGTGTATATTTGTCCCGGCTTTAATACTGAAAAATCTTTTTTACTCATGAAAAACGCTATATTTGCATGTATGTTTGGACTGTAAACAAACCGCATGATGATTGTTCGCCTGTAATAGTTTGTCTATTATGAATCTAATGAAGTCTGATATATCGGAAGAAAGCAAAATAAAGTGGGATCATTTTCTGTCAGGGGATAATGATGCTTATAAATGGCTTTATAAAACATATATTCAGATATTGTTTTCTTATGGAAACCGCTTTACGAAAGACACTGAAATTATTAAGGATTGTATTCAGGAAATTTTCACTTTCATCTATAAAAGCCGGCATAAATTGGTGGTTCCGGATAACGTGAAGGTATATTTGATGGTTTCGTTAAAGAATAAATTAATACGCACCCTGCAAAAAAAGGAATTTTATAAAAGTTATGAATCTGACGCAACAGAGGCGGTTCAATTTGCATTAGAGCCGACGGTTGAAGAAGAATATATTGAATATGAAGATTGTATTCAACAGCGGCAGCGAATAGAAGAGATTCTTTCCGTACTGACTTCGCGACAGCGGGAAATTATTTATTACCGCTATATTCAGGAACTTGATCTGGATGAAATCTGTGAATTGATGGACCTTAATTATCAATCGGCCAAAAATCTGATACAAAGATCCCTTAAAAAAATCAGGGATCATTACGACGGTTCTTTCGAAAGTTTTCTTTTGCTCCTTTTCCTCATATCCTAACGGCAATAATCGAATCTGAAGTATTTTTGAATAAAATTTCAAAAAAACCATTTAAAAGTGAGTACTAAATTCATTTTGTTGTATCCTGCATACAAATACAATTTAAAATGAATAGAGATTACACCGGATATAGTGCGGATCAATTGCTGAATGATGAGTATTTTATTCATTCGGAATTACATCCTGCCGAAACCGATAAGGCTTTCTGGCTTACATTGGAAAATGAAAATACAGCTTTAGCCGGTGAGATAAAAATGGCCCGTATTTTTCTGAAGAATATAAAAAACGGTACTGATAAAGAAATTTTATCTCCTGAGGCCGAACAGGAACTTTGGAGGGTCATCGTTCTTGAAAATCGCAGATATGATACGCGATTTATGCGGCGTGTAAAGATCGGGTTGAGTATGGCCGCTTCAATCTCTTTGCTGATAGGAATCGTATGGTATGCGCAGCCGGCTAAGGATGAGGTTGAAAACGATTATCGGACAATCCTTGAAAATATGCGGCAGCCTGATTTGCAAAGCGGTGATGTTCAGTTGATATTATCGGATGAGGAAAATATTTCAATCGATGGAAAAGAATCCTGTATTGAGTATAATGAAGACGGTTCGGTCAGGATCAATTCCGGCGAAAACATTAAATCGAAAGAAAAAACAGCAAAATCTGATCCTGCGAAGGCATTTAATCAGTTGATAGTGCCTGTCGGAAAACGATCTAAAATCACATTCCGCGACGGGACGGATGTATGGGTTAACTCCGGTTCGAAAGTCATCTATCCGGAGTATTTTGATGAAAAAAAACGGGAAATTTTTGTGGAGGGGGAAGTTTTTCTTGATGTCGCGGAAGATCGTATGAGACCATTTGTCGTAAAAACGAAACAACTGGAAGTGGCGGTACTTGGAACGCGGTTTAATATTTCCGCTTATGAATCTGATGAGTACATGCAGGTAGTTCTTGTAGAAGGAAAGGTGGAAGTGCAAACTCATGAAAAAGAAAAAAAATCATTGTCTCCGAATCAGATGCTTTCATATAATATGTTGACACATGAAGAAAATGTAACCAATGTGAATGTGAACGATTACATTGCCTGGAAGGATGGTTATTATCTGTTCAGGAAGCAAAAAATGGAGGTTGTACTCCGGAAAATTTCCGAATACTATGGTGTTCATATTGTATGGAATGAACGGTTGAAAGA
>DOZP01000036.1:5190-10721 GCA_003517945.1 Porphyromonadaceae bacterium
GATCAAAATCAGTATTAACAGTTATAATTACTAACTTAAATCAGCGTAAATCTATGGAAAAAAAAGTATTGTCGAACAAAAGAAAGGTTAAACAAAAGAAAATAATGCGAATTATGAAAATGTTCATGTTATTTACTTTTTTAGGTATAGGTGCATGTTTTGCAAATCAGAGCTACTCACAGGAGACTTTTTTCACCTTCGAGCTTACTAATCGCACGGTAGAAGATGTTTTCAGTGAGATTGAAGAGTCAAGCGAATATATATTCTTTTATCTGGATCATTCGCTTGACCTGAGCCGCAAAGTATCGGTCAAAGTAAAAGACCAACAGGTAAGTGCCATTCTGGATCAGATTTTTAAGGGAACGGATAATCAATACCATATTTCCGACCGGCAGATCATTATTTCGAAGGCAAGCAGTCCGTCTGTTTCTCCGGCCGTTCAACAACAAGCCACCCGGACGATTACAGGTATTGTATCGGATGATCTGGGCCCTGTTGCCGGAGCGAATATTGTGATAAAAGGGACTACGCAAGGCGTTATCAGTGGTGTGGATGGTAAATTTGTCCTGGAAAAAGTTCCGGAGAATGCAACTATTCAGGTTTCTTACATCGGTTATATTACCGAAGAAATTGCTATTACCAATCAAACGCATCTGAATATCTTGCTGAAGGAAGATGCCGTAGGTATGGAAGAAATAGTGGTAGTTGGCTTCGGTAAGCAGAAAAAACAATCTGTTACCGGTGCTATCACGACCATTAGTTCCAGAGAACTGAAGGTTCCGGCAACGAATCTGAGCTCGGCTTTTGCCGGTAAATTGGCCGGTGTGGTTGCTGTGCAACGTTCGGGTGAACCGGGTGCAGACGGAGCCAATTTCTGGATTCGCGGTATCTCAACCTTTTCGGGTCAAACCGAACCATTAATATTTATTGACGGAATAGAAGCCACTACGGCTGATATGAACGCGTTGTCGCCCGAAGTGATTGAAAATTTCTCTGTGTTGATGGACGCTACGGCTACCGCATTGTATGGCGCCCGCGGAGCAAACGGTGTTATGCTGATCACTACGCGTCAGGGAAGCAAAAACGAACGCGCCAGAATTAATATTCGGATAGAAGGACAAATGACGCAGCCTACACAAGTTTTGAAATTAGCCGATGGGGTTACTTACATGGAAATGTATAACGAGGGTGCGATTACCCGTAACGGAGCCCCGGTCTTTTCGCAGGAAAAGATTGACGGTACCCGTGCAAATCTGGATCCGTACCTCTATCCTGACGTGAACTGGCAGGATTTTTTGTTTAAAGACTGGTCGTATAACCAAACCGCCAACATCAACGTTACCGGTGGAGGGAACAGGATTACTTATTTTATGAATGTCTCGATGAACAACGATAATGGTATGCTGAAGACCGCCTCGCAGAATGCGTTCAATACGAACATCCGTCAGCAACGTTATTCGATGCAGGGCAACATTGCTGCCGATCTGTCGCCGACAACAAAGGCGACACTGAGGCTCAATTCCCAAATCGTAAACTACAACGGCGCTTATAACAGTACGGCGACTATTTATGCACGTCTTTTTGAATCGCCCGGCGTACTTTTTCCGGCCTATATCCCGAGCGAACTGAATCCGGGTGCAGGCCATATCATGTTTGGGAACAGTACCGGAGGACCAAGCCCTATAGGCGGGGCAAATCTCTACTATAATGCGTATGCCAATATGGTGAACGGTTATACGGAGCGTAATGAAAATACGAATACGGTATCGTTTGAAGTGGAACAGGATTTGAAAATTCTTACTCCGGGATTGCGAGTTAAAGGACTGATTTCATTCAAAAACTGGACAAAGACAAATGTTCTTCGCTATTACAATCCGTACTATCACGAAGTGACCCCTGATCCTACGGGAGAATTGCCCCGGATCATATCCGCCCCATTGAATAATAACGGCACCACGGCGTTGACGTATGTGACTCCTACCATTGGGAGTGGAACTACTAATCCGCAGGATGGGGATCACGTGATGAACGCACAATTCAATATCGAATATAACCGTACGTTCGCCGAAGTGCACGACGTTACCGGTTTGTTTGTGTATCAGCAGCGCAATTATAGTGAAAATCTTCCGGTGAATTATTTTGGAAGTTTGTCAATCCGTAATCAGGGAATGGCCGGACGTTTAACCTATGGCTATGGCGGCCGTTATCTGGTAGAAGCCAATTTCGGTTACAACGGCAGCGAGAATTTTGCGAAAGGCAACCGTTACGGATTCTTCCCTTCGTTTGCGATAGGTTACAATATCTCTAACGAGGACTTCTGGGAGCCGGTTAAAAATATTATTTCCAACCTGAAGCTTCGTGCGTCATGGGGGATAGTGGGTAACTCTTCTACAGGCGACAATCGTTTTCCGTACCTTTCGTTTGTCAACCTTAACGGGAGAAGCTTCACTTTCGGAGATGACTGGCAAACTACCCGGACAGGGGCCAGTATTACCCGTTATGGGGCTGAAGGCGCAAGATGGGAAGAAGGTATAAAGAGGAATGTAGGATTCGATATGTCGCTGTTCGGCGCATTGGATCTCTCGGTGAATGTGTTTAACGAAAATCGTAATGGCATTTTTATGCAATACAGAACCACGCCGGTAGAATCGGGAGTTAGCGGAGATCTTGTTCCTTTTGCAAATCTCGGTAAGGTGAAAAATGAAGGTTTAGACTTATCGCTTAATTACAGTAAGGCGTTTCTCAACAACGAGCTGATCGTGGGGGCTCGCGGAACATTCACTTTCGCTAAAAACACGTTGGTTGACCGCGATGAGCCGGTAAATACGCCTGCATACAGATCTGAAATAGGCAAGTCCCTGAATATGAATACAGGATACGTCGCCTTGGGATTGTTCAAAGACCAGGAAGATATCGACTCCAGCCCGAAACAAATGTTTGGTAACTACGGAGTGGGTGATATTAAATATAAAGACCTGAATGACGATGGCCTGATCGATGGGAATGATATTACTCAGATGGGATACCCCACCGTACCGCAAATCGTTTGGGGCGGCGGGTTGTCGGTACAGTACAAGGCTTTCGATTTTTCATTGTTTTTTCAGGGGGCAGGCAGAACCAGTATCATGATGGGCGACGTTCATCCGTTTAACGACCTGATGTCGCAACTTTATCAGTTTGTTGCAGACGATTACTGGACGGAGGCTAATCCGAATCCGAATGCCGCGTATCCGCGTCTGACAACCAAAACGTCTACGGGAATACACAACAATCACAGATCTTCGAGCTATTGGCAGCGCAACGGCGCTTTTTTCCGGTTGAAAGACATTGAGGCAGGCTATACTTTTAAATTCGCCCGCGTGTATATATCCGGACGAAACGTGTTTACCGTAAGCGATTTCAATCATTGGGATCCCGAACTTGGGGGCATTGACAGCGGTAACGGCTACGGATCTTCTCAGGCGCGCGGTTTGAAATACCCGCCGCTTCGCGTTTGGTCGGCCGGTTTACAATTAACGTTTTAATTTAACGAACAGACTCAAACATAATAACAAAAAATGTATAAAGATATGAAACATTACTCTATTATAGTATTATTCTGTGGCATATGGCTATTTACCGCAACGTCTTGCGACTTTCTGGATGTTGTTCCTGATGATACGGCGACACTTGCCGATGCTTTTAAAAATGAGACTACTACCGAGGCCTTCCTGTTCACTACCTACAGTTATCAAATGGAATACCGCAACTGGCGTTCGGTACCGGGCAGATTAACCACTAACGAAATGGTAGCCGAAAGCCGTTGGGGAGATATATGGTTCCCTTTCAAGTTGTATAACACGAATCAAACGGGTTCGTCGAATCTTCAATTGTACGATGTATGGCAAAATAGTTATACCGCTATACGCTTGTGTTATATCTTTCTTGAAAACGTTGACAACGCGAAACCGGATAATATTTCCGTCGAAGCCTTCGAGGGCCTGAAAAACAGATGGAAAGGTGAAGCGAAATTTCTTATTGCATGGTACCATCATTTATTATTTCAGCATTATGGTCCGATTGTGCTTATCGAGGGGGTAGCCAACGCGCAGCAACCGAGGATGAGTATCGACGAATGTGTAAATGCCATAGCCGGCTGGTATGACGAAGCTGCGGAACAGTTGCCTGCGACCGTCGGACGTGGGGACCTGGGGCGCGCTAACAAAATGGCTGCTTTAGCCATGAAAGCGAAGTTATTGCTTTACGCCGCCAGCCCTCTCTTCAATGGCGACCCTGAAGGTGTATTTACCGAAGCAAATCCTGATTTTAAGAAACTTATGAATCTGCAACGTGACAATGCCAAGTGGGAGCGTGCTCTTAGAGCAATCGAAGAAGCGATAACGTTTGCCGAAGGGCAAGGCGTTAAATTATATAGATTTGAAGATTCTGCCGATCCTGTTGCCGGCAAACCGGCTATAACTCCTGAACGCCGCGCTTATCTGAATGTTCGCAATCTGGCGATTGTGAACTGGAATTCCGAAGTTATATGGGGATATACGGGGTCGGCGCAAAATGATCCGGATGAATGGGAGCGTCATGTAGTGCCGGGAGGCATGGGTGGCCGTAGCCGTGCGTTCGGTAATCCTGTCGGCGGTCTATCGCCGACACTGGCCGCTGTTAAGATTTTTTACTCAGCCAACGGAAAGCCGCTTGAGAAAGAAAGTGATGCGGAAAGAGGGTATCCGTGGACAGAAGACGGACGAATGACTATTCCGGAGGGTGAAAACACCTGTCACCTGCATTTGAACCGCGAACCGCGTTTCTATGCGGCTATCGGTTACGATGGAGGTATATACGAGTACAACGACTGGAAAGAGCATGTATTGAATCTCAAGTGCGGAGCAGTAGGTCAAACGGACATAAACGGACTTTATGTCGGTCAGAATCTGGAAAATTCAGTAGCCAATCAGGATCGTTTAGAAACCGGCTACGCCGTTAAAAAGAATGTCAATCCTACGGGGGTGGCAGGCACGGCTACAGGCGATTGGACTCCGATCAGAAGATATATGTGGACCCTTATCCGGCTTGGCGATCTTTATTTGCAGTATGCCGAGGCATGTGCCGAGGCGAAAGGTAGTTTAGACACAAAAGCCCAGGAGTATATTAAAAGGATACATGACCGTGCGGGATTGGACGGCGATAATTTCTATTATAAGAATTACAACGGAGCGCAACTTGTAGAAGCCGTTCGCCGGGAACGCATGATTGAACTGATATTCGAATCGCAGTGGCACTACGATCTTCGCCGCTGGGAAATGGCTGACAAGTGGTTTAACCAGGGCATGTGGGCCAGTGAAGGATATTCGGATAGAGAAGGCACATGGGGACTGAACATCACAGGCACCACCAACGAAATTTTCTACAAGGAAGTAAACTCGGTTTACTCCGGTTACCGTGCTCCTTATGTATTCGACAAACGCATGTATTTGTTGCCGATTGCTATCGGTCACGTGAATATCAACGAATTGCTGGTTCAAAATCCCGGATTTTAG
>DOZP01000202.1:0-527 GCA_003517945.1 Porphyromonadaceae bacterium
GTTTTTACATGGATTTCGTCCAGTTTCTCCACGAATCGTTCCCGGTCTTCCGTATCAATAATAGCCTGTACGGGGGTACCGAGTACCCGGACATTGTATTTTTCGAATAGTCCCTTTTTATAGAGTTCAACTCCGCAATTCAGGGCGGTTTGTCCGCCAAATGCAAGCATAATGCCTTCGGGTTGCTCTTTTGCAATGACTTTCTCAACAAAGAACGGCGTGACCGGTAGGAAGTATACTTTGTCGGCTACTCCTTCCGATGTTTGCACCGTTGCAATATTGGGGTTGATCAGTATCGTATAGATGCCTTCTTCTTTCAGGGCTTTCAAAGCCTGTGAACCTGAATAGTCAAATTCACCCGCTTCGCCTATTTTTAACGCTCCCGAACCGAGGAGCAATACTTTTTTTATTTCTTTTTCTTTCATACGTACATTTTCTTAACGGATTGATGCTGCAAAACGGTCGAAGATAAATTCCGTATCGGTGGGCCCGCTACATGCTTCAGGGTGGAATTGCGCGGAAAAGAA
>DOZP01000202.1:566-3121 GCA_003517945.1 Porphyromonadaceae bacterium
TCAACGGCGTATCCATGATTTTGCGATGTGATATAGCATTTGTCGGTACCGACCATGCGTACCGGTTGATTATGACTGCGGTGTCCGTATTTAAGTTTGTAGATGGATGCGCCTCCGGCTTTAGCCAGTAATTGGTTGCCCATACATATTCCGCAAATGGGTTTTTCTTTTCCGAGCGCTTTGCGGATATTTTGTACGGCCGCGTCGCATGTATCCGGGTCGCCCGGCCCGTTGCTGATGAACAGTCCGTCGTATGCGATATGGTTGAAATCATAATCCCACGGAACGCGTATAACGGTCAGGTCTCTTTTGAGGAGGCTGCGGATGATGTTGTGTTTTACACCGCAATCAATGAGAACGACACGTTTTTTAGCAGCCCCTTCGTTGTAGGTAATGATTTCTTTGCATGAGACCTTGTCTACGAAATTGAATGCGTTGTAATGGAATGTGGAGAGTTGAGCCCGGATGGCTTGTTCATCTGCGTCGTTTCCCAAAACAATCGTTCCGATCATGACCCCGTGTTCACGGAGGCGTTTGGTCAAGGCGCGCGTATCAATCCCGTAAATGCCGGGGATGCCTTCTTCTTTCAGCCATCCGGCCAGCGAATCAACGGAATTCCAATGGCTGTATTGGTGGCTGTAATCGCTGATAATAATGGCATTGGCATGTATCTTGTCACTTTCCATGAAGATTGAGATGCCGTCCGGCCGCTTCGTTCGCGCCGGAACACCGTAGTTGCCGACCAGCGGGTAGGTGAGAACCATCAATTGTCCGGCATAGGAGGGATCTGTCAGGCTTTCGGGATATCCGCTCATCGCCGTATTGAAAACTACCTCGCCGATAACGGATTTCTCGGCTCCGAAGGAATAACCTTCGTATGTGCCGCCGTCGTCTAAAATCAATGTTGCCTTTGTTAAATTCATTTATTGTCCTGTTTAAAATATATTTCTTCCATGTAGTTGATAAATGCCTGATTGACCATCCTTGTTCCTCCCGGAGTGGGGTAGTTTCCCGAAAAGTACCAGTCTCCGGGATGATCCGGACAAGCGGTATGCAGGCCTTCGGTTGTCTGAAAGACTAATTCTATCGCCGCATGTATGTCGGGTCCGCTTAGCATTTCAGCCATTTTCTTCGAGATATCTTCGTCCGTGAACGGAGCATAAATGTCTTTTACATAATTTATAATTGTTCCGTTCGCATGCGTCTGCTGTTTTTTTGCCTTGTGGTAAGTGGCTGTGATCAAATCTTCCTTCTTTTTCTCTTTGAGCAATTCGATGGCTGCCTTAAAGGCGATAAACTCGTCCATACTTGACATGTCTATCCCGTAATAGTCCGGGTAACGTATCTGGGGGGAGGAGGAAACAAATACGATTTTTTTCGGGCTGAGCCGGTCAAGTATGCTGATAATACTTTGTTTCAATGTGGTTCCGCGTACGATACTGTCGTCTATCACCACCAGATTGTCTTCCGACGGTACGATGCTGCCGTATGTTATGTCGTATACATGTGCCGCCAGATCGTTGCGGCTGTTACCTTCCGCAATAAACGTGCGCAGTTTAATGTCTTTGACGGCAACTTTTTCGCTTCGTATGCGCTGCGATAAAATTTTTTTCACTTCTTCCTCGCGGATGGAAGCGCCTTTCTCAACGATTTGTTTTGATTTTAGTTCGTCGAGATAGGTCTGCAATCCTTCCAGCATGCCGTAATAGGCTACTTCTGCCGTATTGGGGATAAAGGAGAATACGGAATGTGCCAGGTCGTAGTCAATTTTTTCCAGGATAGCGCCGACTAAATTTTTCCCGAGTTTTTTCCGTTCTTTGTAGATATCCACATCGCTTCCGCGTGAGAAGTATATGCGCTCGAAAGAGCAGGCGCTTAATGGTTGGGGTTTTAGTATCTCTTCTGTTCTTACTTTGCCGGCGCGGCTGACGAAAATGGCTTCGCCGCGTTGCAGTTCTTTGATGTCGTTTATTGCCGCATTCATAACCGTTTGAATGACCGGACGCTCGGAGGCCAGTACGACGATCTCGTCGTTGGCATAATAATATGCGGTACGTATGCCCCACGGGTCGCGTATGGAGAACGATTCGCCGCTTCCCGTCACGCCACAGATGACATAGCCGCCGTCCCATGTAGAGGCTGCTTTCTTAATTACGTTTGTCAGGTCGATATTTTCTTCTATTGCGTGGGTAATATCCGTATTTTTCAGTCCTTCCGCTTCGTATTTCCGGTAAAGACGTTCGACTTCGCGGTCGAGGCGGTGCCCAAGCTGTTCGAGGATGAAATAGGTATCCGCGTAGCGCCGGGGATGTTGTCCGGTTGATGTGATCTCCTGAAAAATCGAATGTATGTTTGTCATGTTGAAGTTGCCGCAAATGGCCAGGTTGCGCGCCCGCCAGTTGCTGCGCCGCAGGAACGGATGGATATAGGATAATCCGGATTTACCCGTGGTGCTGTAGCGCAGATGTCCTATATACAATTCTCCGGCAAAAGGCAGGTGCGCTTTTACATATTCCGGATCATTCAGAAGCGCTGCCGGTACTTCTTTGTAGTGT
>DOZP01000199.1:0-6003 GCA_003517945.1 Porphyromonadaceae bacterium
GTCAGCCTTACATATCATAAAAGGCTGCACCGGCTGATATGTCATTATTGCGGCTATTCGATCTCCTTACCATCAACATGCCCTTCGTGCGGGAGCCCGGAGGTTCAGATGCGGGGATTCGGAACCGAAAAAGTTGAAGAGGAGATTTCGGCTTTGTTTCCGTCAGCTAAAACAGCCCGTTTAGATACGGATACGGCCCGCACGCGCAATGCTTACAAGCGTATCCTGGCTGATTTTGAAGAAAGGAAAACGCAAATTCTGATCGGCACACAGATGGTAGCTAAGGGACTTGATTTTGAGAATGTCAGCGTGGTAGGGATTCTGAGCGCGGATGGTATGATGAATATTCCGGATTTCCGTGCATACGAAAGAGCCTTTCAAATGATGCTTCAGGTGAGTGGTCGTGCCGGAAGAAGGGACAGGCAGGGGATTGTTGTTTTGCAGACATCGCAGTCTGATAGCCTGTTATTAAAACAGGTCTGCAACTTTGATTATTCCGGTATGGCACAGACGCAGTTGAAGGAACGTTTTATATTTCACTATCCGCCGTACACGCGCCTTATCATGATCATATTACGCAGCCGCGATGAAGAAGTTCTGAATCGCGTTGCAGATGAATATTCCGTTAAATTAAAAACCTTTCTCGGAAATAGCGTATCTAATCCCGTATATCCTCCCGTAACCCGCGTCCAGACGTTATTTATCCGTAAGATTATGTTGAAAATGGATTTCTCTGTATCGGTTTCAGATACCCGTAACGTATTGGAACATGTGCATTCCGAAATGCAAAAAAATCCTCTTTTCAGACGGATCATTCTGCATTATGACGTGGATCCGCAGTAATTGCATCTTCATGAACCGTTTCTTTTTGGGGCTCATCCTGGTTTTTCAGGTCTGGATAACTGACGCGTGTATGATACATTGTTTTTAGCCTTTCAAGAAATACACTTTTGATAACTTCGATATCTTTGAATGTCAGCGGAACATTTTTCATCAAGCCGTCTGCTATCTGACTGTCTATGATTTTATCTATCAGATTTTTAATACTTTCATCCGTATAATCCTTCAGGCTGCGGGATGCCGCTTCCACAGAATCGGCCATCATCAGTATGCCCGTTTCCTTACTGAACGGATTTGGTCCCGGATAAGTAAAAGCCTCTTCGTTAACAGGTTTATCCGGATAAGCATTACGAAATGAATTGTAAAAGAATTTTGTTTTTCCTTTTCCGTGATGCGTACTGATGAAATTGATGATCGCTTTCGGAATGCCTGCTTTTTCCGCCATCTTTACTCCGTCGGTAACGTGGGAAATGATGATCTGTGCGCTTTGTTCAAAAGGTAATTTTTCATGCGGATTGAAACCTTTCTGGTTTTCCGTGAAAAATGCGGGATTATTCATCTTTCCTATGTCATGATATAAAGTTCCGGTACGAATGAGTTGTGTATCGGCTCCGACTTTTTCACCGGCTTTGGAAGCCAGTATGGATACTTGAAGGGTATGTTGAAATGTTCCGGGAGCCGTTTCGGAAAGCTTTTTCAGTAGCGGATTGTTCATGTTCGACAATTCGACCAATGTAATGGGAGACAAGTATCCGAATACTTTTTCCAATACATAAATAAGTACATAAGAGAACATGAGTAAAATGAAATTAATACTGAAATAGAGTATCATATCCCAGTTTATTTTACTGAAATCCCCTTCCTGATATGAAATGAGGCTTAAATAGAAAATTGTATAGGAAAGAAATACAAACAGGGAACATTTAATAAGCTGTGAACGCTGTGAGAGTTCTTTCAAACTGAAGATGACGACAATACAGGTAAGAATCTGTAACAGAAGAAATTCGAATGGGAACAATGCTATTAACGAACAGATAATAACTGTTATCAGGTGTGTGAACAGCGCCGTATGGGAATCGAAGAAAGTGCGTATTACAATCGGAATGATGGCAAAAGGTATAATATAAATATTAAAAAGACTGTATTTAATGCATATTTCGGTCAGAAGACATGCTCCTAAAATGCATAGTAATATAAATATTAGATTTTTACGCTTGAAATAAATTCTCGGATTGAATGTGGCCATGTGCAGTCCGAAACAGGCCATGATGCCGAATATAAGGACGAATTGTCCTATGAGTATGATATTTTGGCGTTGTGTGCCTCCGGATTTGGTTTCATGTACTATCTTCAGGGAACGCAGGGCATTATATATATGTTTATCAATTACTTCGCCGCGATCTACAATCCGTTCTCCTGCCTGTACCATACCGCTGGATAACGGAATGTTTTGGATCTGGTCTTCCAATATTTTGTTGGATGTTTCAGGATCATAGAATATATTTTCGGTCATGTATTCATTGATATTGCATTCTTTGAGAAGGTTTTTGTCAATATTTTCAGGAGCGTTGTTTATGATTTCTTCGTAGGCCGATTTAACAGAATAAAAATCTGTCAGCGTTTGAACCTCTGCAACACTGTTGGTCAGGACGGTTATACGCATCCGGTTTTCTTTATTCATCAACTCGAAATCGCTGCTGGAAATAATACCTGTTTTATATGCATGATACAGACTGTTGTCTATGTATCTGAGTATTGTTTGCGGAATCCCGGCTTCCTGCAGAACCGGCTTCCGGTTACTCCAGTTTTTAAGCTTTACTTTTTCTTCGTCTGCATTGAAACGAAAATAAGGCTCAAACTTTTTACGTATGCTGTCTTTAGCCGCTTCAATTTCAGCCGCTTCTTTATATATCGGAAAATCACTGGGAGCTGTCAGCAAGTCGTATTTCCAGGGTTTACCTTCGTTGAATTGGTAGCGGAATTTTCCTTCCCGCGGGAAGAATAGCGCAATAATCGAGGCGGTGATTAATATATATAATGCGGATATAACCGTAGATTTCTTTGTTGTCATAATGTTGTTACTTTATTATGTGAATGAAAATGTAACTTTTTTATGCGAAAATACATAAAAAATTTAGTATAAGAAAAAAAAGAGTTACTTTTGCGCCATTCTTAAATATTGTAAGTGAAAAATATATGTCGGAACGGAAAGTAAGGGTGCGTTTTGCGCCAAGTCCTACAGGACCTCTTCATATAGGAGGCGTACGTACGGCTTTATATAATTATTTGTTTGCAAAACAGCATGACGGAGAACTGATTCTTCGCATTGAAGATACGGACTCACAAAGGTTTGTGCCAGGTGCGGAAGAGTACATTGTAGAATCTTTTAAGTGGCTTGATATCAGGTTTGATGAAGGAGTCGGATTTGGCGGAAATTACGGGCCGTATCGCCAGAGTGAACGAAAAGAGATATATTGTGAATACGTAGATCAGTTGCTTGATGCAGGTCTGGCATATATCGCTTTTGATACGCCTGAAGAATTGGAAATGAAAAGAAAGGAAGTGCCTAATTTCCAGTATGACGCTTCCACACGGATGCAGATGCGTAATTCTTTGACTTTGCCGCAAGAAGAAGTCCGGTCATTGATAGATGCCGGTAATCGTTATGTGGTACGCATAAAGATCGAACCGAACGAAGATATTCATGTACAGGATATAATACGCGGCGAGGTGATTATTAATTCTTCCATTCTTGATGATAAAGTGTTATTTAAATCCGCAGATAACTTGCCGACCTATCATCTGGCTAATATTGTGGATGACCATTTAATGGAGATTACCCATGTAATACGGGGGGAAGAGTGGTTATCAAGCGCACCGTTGCATGTATTGCTTTACCGTTATCTGGGTTGGATAGAGACTATGCCGGCTTTTGCGCATCTCCCGCTGTTGCTTAAACCGGAAGGTGGTGGCAAGTTGAGCAAACGCGACGGAGATCGTCTGGGTTTTCCGGTGTTTCCGCTCGAATGGCGCGATCCTAAAAACGGTGATGTTGCATCCGGTTACCGCGAGAGTGGTTATTTGCCGGAGGCAGTCGTTAATTTTCTGGCATTGTTGGGTTGGAATCCCGGAACCGATCAGGAAATGATGACGATGGATGAATTGATCCGGCTTTTTGATTTGAGCCATTGCAGTAAGAGCGGCGCCAAATTTGATTACGAGAAAGGCAAGTGGTTTAATCATCAATATATACAGAAACGCAGTAATAGAGAGATAGCGGAAATGTTTATCCCTGTTCTTGAAAGCCATGGTATTTTTCATCCGGATCTGTGCTATGTGGAGAAAGTGGTCGGTATCATGAAAGAACGTGTGAATTTTGTTCCGGAGCTGTGGGAGCAGGCCTATTATTTTTTTATAGCTCCGACCGGATATGATGAGAAAACATGCAGGAAACGGTGGAAAGAAGATAGTGCGGCACAACTTACGGAGTTGATAGATATACTGAATAAACGTGAGTTTTTTGATGCGGAAGGAACAGAGGCGTATGTAAAATCCTGGATCGAACAGAAAGGCTATAGCCTTGGTAATATTATGAATGCGGTCCGTCTGGCGCTTGTCGGACAAGGAACCGGACCACATATCTTCCAGATTACCGAAGCGATCGGTAAGGAAGAAACAATCAATAGATTGAAACAAGCAATAAAAACAATTGACAATTAACCATTCATAACGTGCGTTATTTATATACTTTCGCGTTACATATGTACGCTTTGTCTGTTGAAATCGCGTCTTTTTTTAACCGGAAAGCGCGGATGACCCGGATAGGTCAATGGTATACCAATGGAACATTGAGGAAAAAAATAGACCGCAATGCGAAATATATATGGTTTCATGCCGCATCTTTAGGTGAATTTGAACAGGGACGCCCGATGATCGAAATCATACGGAAACGTTATCCGGAATATAAAATATTATTGACGTTTTTTTCACCATCCGGATATGAAGTACGCAAGAATTATGACGGAGCCGATGTAATTTGTTATTTGCCTTTTGATACCCCTTATAAAGTACGTAAATTTCTGAATCTTGCCAATCCGGCAATAGCTGTTTTCATTAAATATGAATTTTGGTTGAATTATCTGACCGAATTGAAGAGACGTGGTATAAAGACGTATCTTATATCAGCTATATTCCGTCCCAATCAGTTGTTTTTCAAATGGTATGGAAAATGGTACCGTAAGGCTTTGGAATGTTTTGAAATACTTTTTGTACAAGATGAGGATTCGAAAAAATTACTGACCGGATATGGAATTAATAATGTGGAAGTTTGCGGTGATACGCGTTTCGACCGTGTGCTGGAGATACAACAGAACGCCCGGCTTCTGCCTGAAGTTGAGACGTTTGTCAGAGGCGATAGTCCGATTCTGATCATAGGAAGTTCCTGGCCGGAAGACGAAGAGATCATTATTCCGTATTTTAATACGCATCCCGAAATGAAACTGATCATTGCTCCGCATGAAATCCACCGGGAGCATCTTTTATATATACAATCGTTATTGAACCGTCCTTCTATTCGTTTGTCCGAATCATGTGAAGAATCTTTATTGACGAATGATTGTCTGATCATTGATAGTTTCGGTTTGCTTTCTTCTATTTACCGATACGGCGATATCGCTTATATCGGTGGTGGTTTTGGCGGTGGCATCCATAATACGCTCGAAGCGGCCGTTTATGGTATTCCGGTTATTTTCGGTCCTAAATACCATAAATTCAAAGAGGCAAAAAACCTGATTGCCTGTGGTGGCGGCTTTTCGGTTGACAATGCAAACGCTTTTACCAATCGCATGGATCATTTCATCTCCGATCCTGTATCGCGCCGTAAAGCCGGAACGGCAGCCGGCGATTTTGTTCACCAAAATACAGGCGCTACGGAAAAAATCCTTTCATTTTTTAATACTTAATCTTGCGTTCATTTATACCTTGATGACTAAAAACGTTTACTCTGTTTTTGGCGAGAGTAGGGTGTGGGTGTCGCTGATAAACTGTTCATAAGCAGATCGTTCGGAGGCGGACATAGTGATCGTATCGGCTACGGAAGGAGGAAGTATCCGGTATTTGGGGAGTTGCACCCATACGGGGATGCAGGATGCATGTATTGCTAAC
>DOZP01000199.1:6048-13041 GCA_003517945.1 Porphyromonadaceae bacterium
CCTAATGAATAAATGGTTATGTTCCCGATATTTTTCTTTTCTCTGCCGGAATAATCCATATAGGTATCTTCGTGGGTAACGATGGGTTGTACCACATGCGGATGGCTTCCTATGACGATTTCAGCGCCATACCGGTGACATAAATCGGCAAGTTTTCTTTGTTCGTCATTGGGTTGTCTTGCATATTCATATCCCCAATGGAAAAAAACGATGATTCCGTCTATTTTTGTGCGGTCTATCAATGCGATGTCGCGCGCAATGTTAAATGAATCAATGCGGTTAACACTTAGGCCGTCGGGAGTAGGCAGGCCGTTCGTTCCATACGTGTAATTAAGGAGGGCGAACCGGAGGCCTTTTGACTGAAGTATCAGCGGATGATTGGTAATAAACTCATGACTGTCGGCGAATACTCCCGTATGTTTTATTCCTGCCGAATCAAGTAAGTTCAATGTAGTGTATACACCATTTTTACCTCCGTCAAAAATATGATTGTTTGCTGTTACAGCTACATCAATGCCGATATCACTTAATGTTTGTACTATTTCACCGGGTGAACGGAACAGCGGAAATCCCGTATAATATCCGGAGGTCGTAAATGTTGTTTCCAGATTGATAAAAGCAAGATCCGCCTGTTCAAATATGGGTTTTACATACCGGAATGATTCGGTGTAGTCATACCCGTTGTTACTGTTTTTAGCAGCGTAAACCTGCGGGATATGTTGCATCAGGTCACCTCCGAATACCAAGCGGGCATGGCGGGGTGTTTCGTCAAGCATATCTATGGCACAGTCGAGCCATAGATCTACATCCTCAGGATAGTGCCATTCATCAGTCTCGTTGCCGGAGCTTTTATGCCCGAGTCTGACAACAACAGCATTTTTATCCGGAATGATGAATACATATTGGCCTTTTATACCCCGCAGGTATGGTATTTTCATGCCGTTTTTTTCAAGTAGCCAGATTTGATATCCGTATTGGCGGTTTTCTTCTTCATGTTTTTTGAATATCAGATCATTGTCTGCGGTGGTAGCATCTGTGACGTACTGTTGCGGAATGACCTGTTTGTCATTCCATTTCCCTTTGTTCAGCACCAATTGCCCCAGACGGGCAAAATCCCTTGCGTTGCTATTGAAACAACAATATGCTTTTTCAAATCCATCTTTATGATCAAGCGACCAAAGGGCGTTTTCTTCGGCCTGTATAGGCGTCCATATTTTACGGGAAACATAGGAACTGATATTTTCTCCGGTAGCTTTTTCCAGAATATACGCCAGCAATTGTGTGACGCCGCTTTGATAAATAAAATTTACGCCCGGTTCTTCTATCTGTTTCATCCCGAACACAATTTTTTCAAGATTGTTTCCATAATATAATTGGGTGGTAGGAGAAGAGATCGAAGTATATGCTTCCTGAAAGTCCACACCCGCACTCATTGTAAGCAGATGACGGATCGTCATGGTTTTTCCGTTATAGTCTTTAAATTGTGGAAAGAAATCACTAACCGGCTGATCCACATTTTCAATGGCTCCATCATCAAGTGCACAACCTATGGCAAAAGAAACAATGCTTTTTGCCATAGAAAAAGAGTTACTGTGTGATTGAGGTGAATAATTATCCCAGTATTGTTCGAAGAGTAACTCCCCGTTTTGTATGATTACATAAGCGACCGTACCGTATTTGTCAAAGTCTTTTATATATTTATCAGGAATGGAAAGTTGGTTATAATATTCCGAAAGCGGCCACGATTGAGGATCCCTGGCTTTTACAATCCGGTTTTCAAAAATGGGATATTGGTCGATTTTAGGCATCAGGTGCACTAATGCCTTTCTGATATAATAATTAGAAGGCAGAAACAGCCAGATTCCTGCTGCGAACAATAAGCCTGCTATAATGGCAATGATCCGAATCTTCTTTTTATTATTCACGTATTTATCAGTGATTGATGATTAATGTTGAATTGTGCGTTGTCTGTCCACTGATTATTTATACCACGACGCATACATGTGGTAATTACGTGCTATTTTCTGATTTATTTCTTTGGATTGTTCCGGATCTACTTTTTTGATGAATTTAGCGGGAACGCCGGCATAGATACTCCCGGGTTCAACCTGTGTGTTACTTAGCACGACAGAACCTGCCGCAATAATAGAGCCTTCGCCTATTACCGCATGATCAAGCACAACAGATCCCATACCAATCAAGGCGCCGTTGCATATCTTTGCTCCGTGAATGGTTACGTTATGTCCTATAGAGACATCGTCACCGATTTCTATAGTCGATTTTTCGTATAAGGTATGCAGGACGGAACCATCCTGAATGTTTACGCTATTCCCTATTCTTATGGAATTTACATCTCCGCGAAGCACTGTCCCGAACCAGACGCTACAACCTTTACCTATTTCAACATCGCCGATGATTGCAGCATTATCTGCCAAATATGTCTCTTCGCCGATAACCGGAGTAAAGCCTCTTACTGATTTAATTAAAGCCATAAGTTTCAAAGTTAGTATTACGGGGGGATAAAAGTACATAAAAAAATGGAAACAATTGTTTTAGCGAAAAATAAATGATTGAAAATTTTGTTTGTAAAAAAACAATCAGTAATTTTGCGGCTCAAAAAAAGAATATGATACAAAAAACAATATAATTTAAAAACTGATTTATGATCGTAGTTCCATTGAAAGAAGGCGAAAATATCGAAAGAGCCTTGAAGAAATTTAAAAGAAAGTTTGAAAAAACAGGTGTTGTGAAAGAACTGAGAAGTCGTCAGGCGTTCATTAAGCCTTCCGTAAAGAAAAGAAAAGAACGCATACATGCTGTTTATGTAAAGCAGTTACAGCAGGCTGAAAATTAATCAGCGAAAAAAGTCCCCGTTTTATTTGTTTTTTTTCAAAAAAAACCTTATATTCGTTGCATCTTATTGATTGTGGCGTGAGGAAATATGTGAGTTGTTTTATAGGATATTTGCGGTATGAGCGGAATTATTCGGTTCATACTGTAAATGCGTATATGAATGATTTGCAACAGTTTATTTCTTTTATCGAAGAGAGAGAGGCGTTGGAGGGCGAGTCGTTTCCTGTCGACAGGATTGATGCCGATGTAATTCGCCAATGGATGATGGGGTTAATGAAACAATCTTTATCATCTGCTTCTGTCAACCGGAAATTAAGTGCGTTACATTCGCTTTTCAGGTATTTTGTACGTCAGGGTATAATCAAAAAGCATCCGTTTGCGCTTCTTTCAGGGCCTAAAAAGACTAAGGTATTACCTTGTTTTATAAGAGAGAAAGAAGTTGAAAAGATGCTTGCCGAAGAAAATTTCACGCAGGATTTTGAAGGAATCCGTAACAGGCTTATGCTTGAGATGTTATACGAAACGGGAATCCGTTGTTCGGAACTTGTCGGGATAAAAGATACTGATGTGGATTTGGAGGCTATGGCGCTTAAAGTTACGGGGAAACGTAATAAACAGCGATTAGTGCCTTTTGCGGGACGCCTGAAAGAAATGATCGTATATTATATTAATGTAAGGACGCGCGATGTTGAAGCGGTGAGTCAGTCGTTTTTTGTCCGTAAGGATGGCAGGCCTTTATCGTCGGCTATTGTTTATTATGCGGTAAAAAAGAAATTGTCTGATATTCCGATGTTGTCTAAGCGGAGTCCGCATGTGTTAAGACATACTTTTGCTACCAGTATGTTGAATGATGGGGCTGAAATCAGTGCCGTCAGGAATTTGTTGGGGCATAGTAGTCTGGCTTCCACATCGGTATATACGCATGTTACATTTGAGGAGTTGAAAAAAGTGTATAACGCTCATCCGAGAGCAAAAAAGTAAGGAGGATTTATGTATGGATATTAAGATTAAATCAATTCATTTTGATGCGGCTGAAAAATTGGAAACATTTATTGAGAAAAAAGTTTCAAAACTGGAGCAGTTTTACGACGGTATTTTGATGGCGGATATAGTACTAAAAGTTATTAAGCCGGAAACGGCGAAGAATAAAGATGTGAGTATTCGCCTTAAAATAAAAAGCGGAGATTGTTATGCTGAGAAAGTCTGTGATTCTTTTGAGGAAGGTATTGATATGGCGGTAGATGCGTTGGAAAAGCAATTGCTTAAATTTAAAGAGAAAAGCAGGGAAAAATAAAAAAGCAGAAAAAAAAACAAAGAAATTTGGTGAATAAAAAAATAATATCTAAATTTGCAGCCGTTTCGCCCCATGACGAAGCGGCTTTTTAAATAAATGCCTCTTTAGCTCAGTTGGCCAGAGCACGTGATTTGTAATCTCGGGGTCGTTGGTTCGAATCCGACAAGAGGCTCAAGATGAGTGGATTAAAAGGCTTCGATTGGGTGAAACAATATGCCTGTGTAGCTCAGCGGTAGAGCACTTCCTTGGTAAGGAAGAGGTCCCGAGTTCAAGTCTCGGCACCGGCTCTTGAAAGTATAAAAATAAGGATGGATAAACATTCTAATTAATATAAAGATATTTAAAATTATGGCAAAAGAACATTTTAACAGGACGAAACCGCATGTTAACATCGGTACAATTGGTCACGTTGACCATGGTAAAACTACTTTGACAGCTGCTATTACAACTGTATTGGCGAAGAAAGGTTTTTCAGAGGTGCGTTCATTCGACTCAATCGATAATGCTCCGGAAGAAAAAGAAAGAGGTATTACAATTAATACTTCACATGTGGAATATGAGACAGCTAATCGTCATTATGCACACGTTGACTGTCCGGGTCATGCCGACTATGTGAAGAACATGGTAACGGGTGCTGCTCAGATGGACGGTGCTATTATCGTAGTTGCTGCTACTGATGGTCCTATGCCTCAGACTCGTGAACATATTCTTTTGGCGCGTCAGGTGAACGTTCCCCGTCTGGTTGTGTTTATGAATAAATGTGATATGGTTGATGACCCTGAAATGTTGGAATTAGTAGAAATGGAAATGCGCGAATTGCTTTCATTCTATAATTTTGACGGTGATAACACTCCTGTAATTCAAGGTTCTGCATTGGGAGGATTGAACGGCGATGCGAAATGGGAAGAAAAAATCATTGAATTAATGGATGCAGTAGATACTTGGATTCCACTTCCTCCGCGTGATATTGATAAACCGTTCCTGATGCCGGTAGAAGATGTATTTTCTATTACAGGTCGTGGTACTGTTGCTACGGGTCGTATTGAAACAGGTGTTGTTCATACGGGCGATGAGGTTGAAATCATTGGTTTGGGAGCAGAAAATATGAAATCTGTTGTTACAGGTGTGGAAATGTTCCGTAAGATTCTTGACGAAGGTCAGGCTGGTGATAACGTTGGTTTATTGCTTCGTGGTATTGATAAGAATGAAATCAAACGCGGTATGGTGCTTTGTCATCCGGGAAAAGTGAAACCTCACTCCAAATTCAAAGCAGAGGTTTATATTCTGAAGAAAGAAGAAGGTGGTCGTCACACGCCGTTCCATAACAAATACCGTCCGCAATTCTATATCCGTACGCTGGACGTAACAGGTGAAATTACATTACCTGAAGGTGTTGAAATGGTAATGCCGGGTGATAACGTAACAATTGAAGTTGAATTGATCTATCCGGTAGCATGCAGCGTAGGTTTACGTTTTGCTATCCGTGAAGGCGGACGCACAGTAGGTGCAGGTCAGATTACGGAATTGGAAGATTAAATCTATAAAAATATAGTCAATCGTTAGGGTTGACTATATTAAACACGGAAGTAGCTCAGTTGGTAGAGTACCGGTCTCCAAAACCGGCTGTCGGGAGTTCGAGCCTCTCCTTCCGTGCACATCAATCAAATATTCGATGAAAAAAATAGTACAATATTTTAAAGATTCATACAACGAACTTGTGCATAAGGTTTCCTGGCCTACAAGAGCAGAGTTGTCCAACAGTGCTGTGGTTGTTTTATTAGCTTCCATTATCATAGCATTAGTTGTCTTTGCTGTTGATATTGTTTTCGAGCATGCGATGCGTTTTGTTTATAACAGCATTTAAATTTTGCTATGTCTGACGTTCAACCTAAATTTTATGTTCTTCGCGCGATAAGCGGTAAAGAAAACAAGGTACGTGAATACGTTGAGGCCGAAATGAAAAATTCGGACTTGGGGCAATACGTGACGCAGGTACTGATTCCTACGGAAAAAACATATACTGTACGCAACGGCAAGAAAGTGATGAAAGAACGCGCTTATTTGCCCGGTTATGTATTGGTAGAAGCGAATCTGGTAGGTGAGGTAGCACACCGTTTGAGAAATATACCGAATGTAATAGGTTTTCTCGGCGGACTTGAAAACCCGGTTCCTTTACGTCCTTCGGAAGTCAGCCGTGTATTGGGTACGGTAGACGAATTGCAGGAGCAGGAAGAAGGTATTGATCTTCAGTATTTCGTCGGTGAGACCGTGAAAGTGACTTATGGTCCGTTCAATGGATTTACCGGTGTGATTGAGGAAGTAAATGCCGAAAAGAAAAAACTTAAAGTGATGGTAAAAATCTTCGGACGAAAAACCCCGCTTGAGTTGAGTTATGTACAAGTAGAGAAAGAATAAGGCTTTTGTTACGGAGAGTCGGATTCGTTTTGTTGTTTTTTATTCACATATAGTTAAAAAGTAAAGAAGATGGCTAAAGAAATTGCTGGACAAATTAAGTTGCAGATTAAAGGAGGAGCTGCAAATCCTTCTCCGCCTGTAGGACCGGCTTTAGGTTCTAAAGGTATTAATATTATGGAGTTTTGCAAGCAATTCAATGCCAGAACCCAGGACAAGAGTGGTAAAGTATTGCCTGTTGTAATTACTTATTTCTCTGACAAATCTTTCGATTTTGTTGTAAAAACGCCTCCGGTAGCTGTTCAATTAATGGAAGCTGCCAAATTGAAAGGCGGTTCTGCAGAACCAAACCGTAAAAAAATAGCTGAAATTACTTGGGATACGGTGAAGGCGATTGCCGAAGACAAAATTGTCGATATGAATTGTTTCAGTGT
>DOZP01000199.1:13074-13534 GCA_003517945.1 Porphyromonadaceae bacterium
CAAACCAATAAAAAGTCAAGTAGAAGATGAGTAAACTTACAAAAAATCAAAAACTGGCTTCGGGTAAGATTGAGAACGGGAAAGTATATACATTGAGAGAAGCGTCAGCATTGGTGAAAGAGATTACTTTGGCTAAATTTGATGCATCTGTAGATGTAGATGTCCGTCTCGGAGTAGATCCCCGTAAGGCAAATCAAATGGTAAGGGGCGTAGTTTCTCTGCCACACGGAACCGGAAAAGTTATAAGGGTTCTTGCATTATGTACTCCCGACAAAGAAGCCGAGGCTAAAGAAGCCGGTGCTGATTATGTCGGCTTGGATGAATATATTGATAAAATCAAAGGTGGTTGGACCGATATAGACATCATTATTACAATGCCTTCCATTATGGGAAAAATAGGTGCTTTAGGACGTATTTTAGGTCCGCGCGGTTTGATGCCGAACCCTAAAAGCGGTACGGT
>DOZP01000026.1 GCA_003517945.1 Porphyromonadaceae bacterium
GCATTGAAATAGTTGTCATCTACCCAGATCGTTTTTAATGCGTAGTTGCGTTCGAGCACTTCATTCACGTGCGCACAAAGCAGACTTAACAATTCACATTCTTTCGTTGTCAGTTTGGTTATCTTGTCTCCGATCGACAAGGTCTGTTTCTGTGTATCAAATGTGAAGTTACCCAGTTTGTAGAAAGGTACGTCTTTCAGTTTTTTACCTTTGACACGGCGCAGAATCGCTTCGATGCGAAGTAATAACTCTTCCATGCTGAAGGGTTTTGTCAGGTAATCGTCGGCTCCTATTTTAAATCCTTCCAGGATATCTTCTTTCATTGTCTTAGCCGTAAGGAAAATGATAGGTATATCCGGATTGATAGAACGAATTTCCTGGGCCAGTGTGAAACCGTCTTTTTTAGGCATCATTACATCCAGTACACATAAGTCATATTTCTCTTTTACGAAGCCTTTGTATCCGGCTTCTCCGTCAGAGAAGAGATCAGTCGCATAACCTTTTGCTTGTAAGTATTCTCTTAAAAGCATTCCTAAATTCTCGTCATCTTCACAGAAGAAGATTTTCATTTGTTCGTCCATAATGTTAATTTTTAATAGTTGGTAATGTGATAATAAATGTTGTTCCAATGTTTCCAAGACCGTTTTCCGCACGTATGGTTCCTTTATGATCTTCTGCTACTTTGCGTACATAAGCAAGTCCCAGGCCGAATCCTTTGACATTATGTACGTTTCCTGTCGGCACACGGTAAAAACGGTCAAATACTTTTTTAAGATTTTCTTTTTTAATACCTATTCCATTGTCTTCTATAGAGATAATTACTTTATCGCCTTCGTTGCGTGTACGCGCCATCAGGCGTAGCGGAACTTCTTCGCGACGGTACTTTACAGCATTGTCCATGAGGTTGAACAGCATATTGGTGATATGCATCTCGTCAGCCAGTATGGTTGAACTTTCGGCCTGTAAATCAATATCAATCGTACCGCCGGATTTTTCGACCTTTATTTTAAATGTATTAGCGATGCCGGCAATCAGGTCGTTCACGTCCAGTTCTTTCAATTTAAGCGTCGCTTTCTGGTTTTCAAATAATGACATCTGAAGCACTTTTTCTACAAGAAATCCAAGTCGCTTTGTCTCGTCGTTTATTACGGAGGAAATATGCTTGAAGACTTCGGGACTTTTCGATATATCCGAGTCTTTCATCATCTGTACGGCAATAGAGATGGTTGATACGGGTGTTTTCAGTTCATGTGTCATATTGTTGATGAAATCGTTCTTCATCTCCGACAATTTTTTCTGGCGGAAAATAGTGAAAATGGTGATGGTGAATGTTATCAGCAATATGATTGAGAAAATGACGGATGGTACCAGAAAAGAAACCGATTCCGACAAATAATCTCCTTTGGTAGGGAAATAAACCTTGATGTAGTTTTGTTTTGAGGGAGGATCGGAGGGGAATATAACTTGTGTGATGATTTCCGAACTTCTCGGGGCTCTTGATAACGTTTCACTTTGATAAACAACCTGTTCGCTGTTATTTACCACCATTAGGACAAAGGGCAGATTTAAGCCGTTATTAATAAAATCCGTTTTGATTGCATTTCGCAATAATTTGAAGTCCACCCGTTTTTCAACCGGAGTCAGGTGTGGGCTATACGTAAGTCTGAATGCGATGTCGTCCAGAATTGATTTCTGGCGATAATAACGTAGCATCGTTTCATACTGCAATTTCTCGGATGTCTCGACAATAGTAGATTTTGTAATTTCTTTTTCTTCCTGAGGTTTTTGAATATCCTGTTGGCTGATCTGATAAGCATCTAATTTGCTGAAGCTTTTAACGTTTCCGCTGGAATCACGTGTTACCTGCATGATCCTTTGTATCATCTGGTTGATGTTCCGCTGGCTCGGAGGATTTTTGTACATGAAATCGGTTCCGCTCGAATTCTCAAGATACTTGCTTACTTCTTCCTGTTCCAGATTCCAGGAAACTTTTTCCAGACTCTGTCTTACGGTAAATTCAAATAGTTCATTTCTGGTTTTGAATATGGTTACAATATATTGTACCTGCAATATAAGCAGACCAATAAAGGCAAATGCCATTACCCCTGTAAGCATCCATATTGTTGACTTTTTCACTTTCGTATTACTCCTTAATTTTACATAACAAAGATCGTAGAAATTGACTTAATATTTATATAAAAAAGGTAAAAACATAAGGGTGAAATTGTTAATAATTACTTATGTGCTTTTGTTGTAACTTAAAGATCGTACTGATTATATTTTGTGTATATTACTTGCTGTTAAATATTTATGGTTGTTTTTGGTAGTAAAAAAAGAATGTTAAAAAGAAATATTAAATGAAAAAGATCAATTGGCATTTTTCTTATAAAACATCAATTTTTAGCTTAAAATTTATATCCGACACTGATTTGCATAACATGATTGCGGGTTTTTGGATTGAAATCCGGTTCGTCCCCCGACCTTGATTTTAGGCAGATCAGGTACTTTACTTATCAATAGAAAACAGTATTGCTGATTTTTCAATCCACTTACGCGCATTCACGAATGCTTCTATCCATGGAGTGACTTCGTCTTCTTTATGTTCCGCAGGATAGTATCCGCATTGCCATGGGAAAATAGCCCTTTCCGGATGCGGCATGATGGCTATGTGGCGTCCGTTGTCCGAACAGATGCCTGCGGTAGCCCAAGGCGAACCGTTCGGATTGGCCGGATATCCTTCATAGTTGTATCTGGCAACGATGTTGTATCGTTTTTCTTCGTAAGGGAAGTCAAACTTACCTTCTCCATGAGCTACCCAGGCGCCGATTTTTGTGCCGCTCAGGGAACCGAACATAACGGATTTGTTTTTGGGTATTTCCAGGCTGATAAAGTTTGACTCGAATTTGTGTGAGTCGTTATAGGTCATTTTGTGTTTTTTCGCATGATCCGGATGGAGAAGTTCCAGTTCCGCCATCAACTGGCAACCGTTGCAAATACCGATACTCAGGGTGTCTTCGCGTTTATAAAAACGGTCTATTGCCAGTTTGGCTTTCTCATTATACAAGATGCCGGCAGCCCAGCCTTTGGCGGAGCCTAAGACGTCGGAATTTGAAAAGCCTCC
>DOZP01000116.1:0-127 GCA_003517945.1 Porphyromonadaceae bacterium
AAAAAACTGGCGGGTAATATCATTTCGTGGGTCATAGTCTATTGCTGTGGCATAAATATCGGTTACTTGTTGGTATAGATTTCGTTCACTCGAACGAATATCGCGGATGCGTTGTAACAGTTCTCGG